>NZ_SUEG01000111.1 GCF_005063415.1 Mesorhizobium sp. | reverse complement strand
GTGGTGGCGAAGGCCGCCATTTCCGGAGAACGCTCGACAAGCACGGCCGCGGCAGCGGGGCAGCGCGACAGTACCGCCAGGCCGGCGGCACCGGCACCCGCGCCAAAGTCGGCAAGCCGCCCGGCGAAGGAGGACGGCACGGCGGCTGCCAGCATCATCGCATCCATGCCGGCGCGGTGGCCTGCCTTTCTCGGCTGCACCAGCCAGAAGCGACCGCGATGGAAGGCATCGACCGTATGAGCCGGCATGTCCGGGACAAGGGCAGCGGGCGACGCGGACATTATTTTTGGCGGATCTCGTTGGCGATGCCGGCATCCGTCAGGATGCGCCGCGCCGCATCGGCCTTGTCGGCATCCACCATGACACGGCGGGGCAGGATGCCGATCGAGCCGTCGAGTACGCTCATGTTCTGGTCAGCGACGAAACAGCCGATACCGGCATCGCGCATCAGCGATTCGACAAACGAAATGATGACGGCGTCGTTGGTGCGGATGAGCTCTATCATCGGATGAAACTCGCAGTTTGCGGCGTTGATGTAAACGTAGGCGTGATCATGTACCAGAGCCGGCGCGCCAATTCGCCTCTTGCCGCGCCGGTGGGTGACACCCTAGAGTCTGTCCAGGGACCATGTTGCCGTCGTGCATATCGAGGTTGGGAGTTTTGCCGTGGGTGTCGTTCTCAACATTGAAAACGGAAAGCGCGAAGCCGCCTCGATAAAGGACCTCATCGACCTGACCGCGGCCGACATGGGGCGCGTCAACAAATTGATCCTGTCGAAGGCCGGCTCCGATGTCGAGATGATCCCGGAGATTGCCAACCATCTGATCTCGTCCGGCGGTAAACGGCTGCGGCCGATGCTGACGCTCGCCGCCGCCCAGATGTTCGGCTATTCCGGTGACGGCCATGTCAAGCTCGCCACATCGGTCGAATTCATGCATACCGCGACACTTCTCCACGACGATGTCGTCGACGAAAGCGGCATGCGGCGCGGCAAGAAGACGGCGCGTATGATCTGGGGCAACCAGGCCAGTGTTCTGGTCGGCGATTTCCTGCTCGGCCAGGCGTTCCGCATGATGGTCGATGTCGGCTCGCTGGAGGCGCTCGACATCCTGTCGAGTGCGGCCTCGGTGATTGCCGAAGGCGAGGTGATGCAGCTGGCCGCCGCCAAAAACCTCGAAACCACCGAGGACGAGCATTTCGCGGTGATCAAGGCCAAGACCGCGGCGCTGTTCTCAGCCGCGGCCGAAGTCGGCCCGGTCATCGCCCAGGCGACGCGCAACGATCGCGCAGCACTCCGCTCCTACGGCATGAATCTCGGCCTTGCCTTCCAGCTGATCGACGATGCGCTGGATTACGGCGGCACCAGCAAGGATCTCGGCAAGAATGTCGGCGACGATTTTCGCGAGGGCAAGGTGACGCTGCCGGTGATCCTCGCCTATCGGCGCGGCACCAAGGCCGAGCGCAGCTTCTGGAAACGCGCCATCGAGGACAATGCCGCCGACGATGCCGGGCTGGAGAAGGCCATCGGCCTGATGCTCCGCCACGGCGCAATTGCCGACACCATCGGGCGCGCCCGCCATTTCGGCGAGATCGCCCGCGACGCGCTGGCGCCGCTCGAGGCGACGCCGCAGAAATCGGCGCTGATCGACGTCATCGATTTCTGCATCAGCCGGGTGAACTGAGAGGCGTCGGCGCCCCCGCGCCTGTTCTCATCCCGCCTTTGCCGGAAGCACCATTGCTGCGAGCAGGCTGACGACGATGCCCGCCGCCGCGAGCCAGAAGGCGACCTGGATCGCTTACGGCATCGGGAAATAGCGCCGCGCAGGCAGCGCCAAAGCGGACGCCACGCGGTCAAGGGTCGCAGTTCGGGCCCTTTCGGCATGGTTTATTAATTGCTTGACCCGATTGTGAATTCGGGCCGGGTTGAAGCCCGACCCCAAAAAGGCCATGCTTTACCTGGAAGGATCGAGTCTACGGCGATCCCGCTGACGCGGAGATGGCGTTTGGCTGAAAGGGATATGATGCGGCAAGGATATGCGCGCTGGCTGACGGGGCTGGCAATCGCGACGGGCATGGCGATCTCGGCTTTGCCGGCCCATGCCAAACAGACCGCCGAGCCGGTCAGGATCACATCCTTCTCGGGAGCCTATCTCGCCGCGCGGATTGCCGAAGGCGACAACGACCTCGACAGCGCCATTTCCTATTACAAGCAGGCGCTCGCCTTCGATCCGAACGATACAGGACTGCAGCAGAGTCTGATGCTGTCGCTGATCGCGCAGGGACGCTTCGACGAATCCCTTGTCTATGCCGACAAGCTCAAGGCGGTTCCCGACGTCGAGCGCTTCTCGCGCCTGGCGCTGGCCATCGATTCCTTCCACAAGAAGGATTTCTCCAAGGCGGAATACTGGCTCAAGCTGTCGCTCGAATCCGATCTCGACCGGCTGATTTCCGGCGTCATGACCGGCTGGGCCAAGCAGGGTGCTGGTGACGCCGGCGAAGCCATGACTTCAATCGACAAGCTGCAGGGCCCGGACTGGTTCGGCCTGTTCAAGTCCTTCCACCGTGCCTTGATTGCAGACGCCTCCGGCTTGCCCGAAAGAGCGGATGCGCTCTACACCGCCACCCTGCAGGACACGGCCGCTGGTGGTGCCGCCCCCGAAACATGGATGCGCAACGCGCAGGCCTACGCCTCTTTCCTCGCCCGCAAAGGCGACAAGGCCAAGGCGCTGTCGGTGCTCGACAAGGCCGAGGCGTTTGCGCCCGGCAAGGTCGAGATTGCAGCCCTTCGCGACAAGATCAACAAGGGCGAAAAGATCGAACCATTCGTTGCCGGTCCGTCGGACGGCGCCTCGGAAATCCTGCTTGATCTCGCCACCGCGCTCAACCGTGGCGGCGGCGAGCCGTTCGTGCGGCTTTATCTGCAATATGCGCTGGCGCTGCGGCCCGACAATGACGCCGCGCTCGTTCAGCTCGCCGCCGTTGCCGAGCAGTTGAAGGACGGCGAAGGCGCCATCGCGCTCTATCGCCGCATCCCCGCCAATTCGCCGCTGAAGGAGCTTTCTGACCTGCAGCTTGGGCTCAACCTTGCCGATCTAGACCGCAACGATGAGGCGATCGCTCACCTCAAGGCAATCGTCGATGCGCATCCCGACGACATGCGCGCCTATCTGGCACTCGGCGGCGTCTATTCCTCGAAGGAGGATTTCCGCTCCGCCGCCAATCTTTACGACAAGGCGGTCGAGGTGCTGAAGACGCCGACCGCCGCCAACTGGAACATCTTCTACCAGCGCGGCATCGCCTATGAGCGGCTGAAGGAATGGCCGAAGGCCGAGCCGAATTTCCGCAAGGCGCTGGAGCTCTACCCCGACCAGCCGCAGGTTCTGAACTATCTTGGCTATTCCTGGGTCGACAAGAACATGAACCTCGAGGAAGGCCTCGCGATGATCCAGAAGGCGGTCGACCTGAGGCCGAGCGACGGCTACATCGTCGACTCGCTGGGCTGGGCCTATTACCGTCTTGGCCAATTCGACGACGCAGTGCGCGAAATGGAACGCGCCGTTTCGTTGAAGCCGGAGGATCCGGTGCTCAACGATCATCTCGGCGATGCCTACTGGCGCGTCGGACGCAAGCTGGAAGCCACCTTCCAGTGGAATCAGGCCCGCGACCTGAAGCCGGACCCGGACGTGCTTTCCGCCTTACAGCAAAAGCTGATGAAGGGCCTGCCGCCGATCGAATCCAACACGGCGCAGGAAACCCCCAAGGTGAAGCCCGAGCCGGCGCCCGCCCCGAAGGGGTGACGGGCGCCGCCCTTTTTTCCTTCTCCCCTTGTGGGAGAAGGTGGATTGGCGCGTAGCGCCAAGACGGTTGAGGGGTGCTGGAAGAAATGATGCGTTGAGGTTCCCTGGAACACCCCTCATCCGACCGAGCTGCGCTCGGCCGTGCCGCCCCTTTGCCTTGACGCTCGGAGGCGGGGCATCTACGAGGTGCCGCATCCCTCCGGAGGCCGCCGTGACCGTTGATATCCCTGCCCACATGCATCCCAGCCGCTCGTTCCAGGGGCTGATCCTGACCTTGCATAATTACTGGGCGGACTATGGCTGCGTCGTCCTCCAGCCTTACGACATGGAAGTCGGCGCCGGCACGTTCCATCCGGCCACGACATTGCGCGCGCTCGGCCCAAAACGCTGGAACGCGGCCTATGTCCAGCCCTCGCGCCGCCCCAAGGACGGCCGCTATGGCGAGAACCCGAACCGGCTGCAGCACTATTACCAATACCAGGTGATCCTGAAGCCCAATCCGCCCAATCTGCAGGAGCTTTACCTCGGCTCGCTGGCCGCGATCGGCATCGATCCGCTGCTGCACGACATCCGCTTCGTCGAGGACGACTGGGAAAGCCCGACCCTGGGCGCGTGGGGGCTGGGCTGGGAATGCTGGTGCGACGGCATGGAGGTGTCGCAGTTCACCTATTTCCAGCAGGTCTGCGGCATCGAATGCGCACCGGTGGCGGGTGAGCTCACTTACGGGCTGGAACGGCTGGCCATGTATGTGCAGGGCGTCGACAACGTCTACGACCTCAACTTCAACGGCCGCGAAGGCGCCGACAAGGTGACCTATGGCGACGTCTTCCTGCAGGCCGAGCAGGAATATTCGCGCCACAATTTCGAATTCGCCAACACCGCGATGCTGCTGCGCCATTTCGAAGACGCCGAGGCCGAGTGCAAGGCGCTGCTGGAAGCCGGCGCGCCGGCATCGAACGACAATCTGGCGATGCACAGGATGGTCTTCCCTGCCTACGACCAGTGCATCAAGGCCAGCCATGTCTTCAACCTGCTCGACGCCCGCGGCGTCATTTCGGTCACTGAGCGCCAGGGCTACATCTTGCGGGTGCGCAATCTGGCCAAGGCCTGTGGCGAGGCGTTTCTGCTGACGCAGGCGGGTGGAATGGCGGCTTAGCTGCGGCTTGGCGGACAAACCGCAGCTACTTGAGTATTCGCCTTTTCGCGCCTAGGTTGTCGCTCGCTTGGTAAGCACGCGAGGGGGGCAATGTGAATATTTTCAGGGATTTTTCAGTTAACACCACTTGGGTAACACGGCTGCTCTGGGCCGGCATCCTGGTCGATACGATTGCAGTGCTCTCCGGCCTGTCCGAGCTTTGGCTGCTCAGCGACATCGAGAGCGGCGGCTACGATTACGATGTTGCAGCAGCCGCCGATTGGAACGATACGATGCAAGGGGCGATCGGCGTCGTTCAACTTGTTCTATGGCTGGCTCAGGCAGTCATCATTCTCGCCTGGATCAGGCTTGCCAACAAAAATGTCAGGCTGCTCGGCGCTAGGGACATGGAATTCACGCCCGGCTGGGCGATCGGCTGGTACTTCATCCCGATCGCCAACCTGTGGAAGCCCTATCAAGCGATGTCAGAGATTTGGCGGGCGAGCAGCGGATCGCCCGACTGGAAATCCCGCGAAACATCAGGATCGCTGCCGGGCTGGTGGTTTGCCTGGCTGGCAGCCAACGTACTGGGGCGGCTGTCCTTCAAGCTTACCATGAAAGCGCAGGAGATTCCTGAATTGAAGAACGCGGCAATTGCGACCATTGCCGCCGATGTCGCCAGCGTCGTGCTTTGCATCCTGTTCCTGGAGATCGTGAAGGAGATTCATCGCCGGCAGAGCGCCTGGCAGGCAGCGCCCGCCCCGAAGCCTCAGCACAGCGCCGGCCTGGCTGCTAGCGACACCGTGTAGATCGCCAGCGCGCCCTGACCGCTTGCACCGGCCATTGTCCGCAGCGCTTGCCGAACACCAGGCATCGAGAACGTGCCATGGGCCTGCGCTGTAAAACAGGCGCTGAGCGCGAGGATCTGCAGGAATGTCGATGCCGTTTTCATGCTCGTCCAGCCAATAGCTCTCTGCCTGAGCGTTGGTCGCTTCAGCGTTGCGTTCGGTTCATGGAAATCTTTGATCCAAGGACGGGCGGACCGGCTCGTGTCCGACAGGCGGCTGAATTTTTTCGGAAATCGCCGTTGGACGCCTGATCTTGCAGGGCCGATCTTGCAGGCAAGGGTGACAGCGGCCAGCCGAGTTGCTATGCCCCGCCCGGACCATTTTGCCGCGTGAGCACAATCAATGCCCGACCTGCTTTTAGAACTCCGTTCGGAAGAGATTCCTGCTCGTATGCAGAGGAAAGCTGCCGGCGACCTGAAGAAGCTGCTGACCGACGGTCTGGTCGAAGCCGGGCTGACCTATGAGGCGGCGCGCGAATATTGGACGCCGTGCCGGTTGACGCTCGACCTTCGCGGCCTGACCGCGCGCTCGAAGGACATCAGCGAGGAGATCAAGGGCCCCTCGACCAAGGCGCCCGAGCAGGCGGTGCAAGGTTTTCTGCGCAAGGCCGGCCTTGCCTCGATTGCCGAGGCGCATGTTCATTCCGATCCGAGGAAGGGCGACTTCTACGTCGCCCATATATCCAGGCCGGGCAGGGCGGCGGAGCAGATCATCGCCGAGCTGGTGCCGGGCATCATCCGCAACTTCCCCTGGCCGAAATCCATGCGCTGGGGGCCGGCTTCGGCCAAGCCCGGCTCGCTGCGCTGGGTGCGGCCGCTGCAATCGATCCTGTGCACCTTCGGCCCCGAAACCGAGGAGCCGGTGGTGGTCGATTTCGAGATCGACGGCATCCGCTCCGGCAACGTCACCTACGGCCACCGTTTTCATGCGCGGGGCGCCATCACGGTGCGTCGCTTCGACGATTATGTCGCCAAGCTTGAGGCGGCCAAGGTCGTGCTCGATGCGGACAGGCGCAAGGAGATCATTCTTGCCGATGCCAGGAATCTCGCCTTCGCCAGCGGGCTCGACCTCGTCGAGGACGAGGGGCTGCTGGAGGAAGTATCGGGCCTTGTCGAATGGCCCGTCGTGCTGATGGGCGAATTCGAGCAGGATTTTCTGGCCATACCGGCCGAGGTGATCAGGCTCACCATCCGCGCCAACCAGAAGTGTTTCGTGACGCGGCCGCATGGCGCGGGCGAAGAGCTCTCCAACCGTTTCATCCTGACCGCCAATATCGAGGCCAAGGATGGCGGCAAGGAGATCGCCCATGGCAACGGCAAGGTGGTGCGCGCCCGCCTGTCCGACGCGCTCTATTTCTGGAAGACCGACCAGGGCGACCTGCCGGATCTCGACCAGCTGCAGGCATCGGCGCAAAAGTTCGGACTCGAGCTCAAAAAGCCGCTCGACCAGCGCATGGCCCGCCTCGACCATCTCAATGTGACGTTTCATGCCAAGCTCGGTACGCAAGGCGAGCGGGTGGAGCGGATTGCCAGGTTGGCGGAAGAACTGGCGCCGATCGTGGCGGGTTCAATCTCCCCCTCGAGAGGGGAGATTACGCTCGCGCGCCGCGCTGCCGTCCTCGCCAAGGCTGACCTCACCACCGAAGTGGTTGGCGAGTTTCCCGAGCTGCAAGGCGCCATGGGCCGCAAATACGCGCTGCTTCAGGGAGAGCATCCCTCCGTTGCCGCCGCAATCGAGGAACACTACAAGCCGCAGGGACCGTCAGATCGTGTTCCCACCGATCCGGTTTCGATCGCAGTAGCGCTTGCCGACAAGCTGGATACGCTGGTTGGATTCTGGGCGATTGATGAAAGGCCGACCGGATCGAAGGACCCCTATGCGCTGAGAAGAGCGGCGCTGGGGGTGGTCAGGATTTTGGTCGAGAATGGGGTAAGGCTGCCGCTCCAGCGTCAGTTTTTAAACGCGCTGTTCGGGCTTACCTACAATGGCGGCAATCGGTTTTCGGTGGTCTGGCGAGCGGATGACGGGGGCGATTTCACTACTGGTGTTGGATCAGCCGATGATTTGATCAGTGAACGAGCAGGTTCGCTGTCCTCGGAGGTACGCGGCATCGAACTACCGGACCATTCCGCGGCTGAGATCATTGCCGATCTCCTCGCCTTCTTCCACGATCGCCTAAAAGTCTATCTCCGCGACCAGGGTGCGCGGCATGATCTGATCGACGCGGTGCTGGCGGCGGGTTCGCGCCCGATCTCCCCCCTCGTGGGGGAGATGTCGGCGCAGCCGACAGAGGGGGGCGCTGTCCCGCCGACCTCTCGGCGCGAGGCACCCCCCTCTGCCCTGCCGGGCATCTCCCCCTCAAGGGGGGAGATTGGCCGTCACCGTCGCTTTCGCCAGTTGACGACGTTGGAAGATGGTCGAGACGATGGAACTGCCAATCTCCCCCCTTGAGGGGGAGATGGCCGGCAGGCCAGAGGGGGGTACAGCGCCATACGCCCGTCATCGTCTCAACCCGTCTTCTCCAGCCCCTTGAACAGAAACGACTTGCCGGAGCGATAATCATAGTCCGGGTTTTCCCAGGCGATCATCTTGCCCGGATTGAGCAGCCCTTGCGGGTCGGTTTCGCGTTTGAAGGCGAGCTGCACCTCGTCGGTGCGCTTCATGCCGCCTTCTTCCAGCGTGTAGCGGTGCGGGTTGAAGATCCAGCAGCCATTGTCTTCGTGGATGCGAATGATCTCGTCGAGCCGCTCCGCCGTGGTGAAGCGGACCAGCGGCAGCCCGGCGATGCCGATGGCTCCGTCGAAGCGGATAAATTCAAGATGCGCCGGCACCTCGTCGCCGAAGCGTTCGACCATCGCCTTGACGTGACCAAGGTGGTCCGGCGACGGATAGCGGGTCTGCAGGTAGGTGATCGTCGGATCGACCCGGATGGCGCGCAACGTGGTGTGATTCCAGGTCAGCTCATAGGCCGGCGGCAGCCCTTTGAGATCGGCCTCCTTGTCGGCACGAAAGACGATCTCGCCCTTGCTGCGCGCCGTGAAGGCTAGGAAGGCATCCATCGCATGCGGTGCGATCATCAGGACGACGATGCTTTGGCCGCGCCGGAAAAACCGCTGGTGGCGCTTGAAATAATCGTAAGGGATGGGTGCTGCGATCGGCGTTATCAGCTTCGCCAGTATGCCGTCCTGGATGGCCAGATCGTTGCCGAAGCCGGCCGCATCCATGAAGTCGTCGAAGCCGACGATGACGTCGATCCAGTCATAGCTGGCGGTCAGCGGCATCTCGACTTCGGTGATGATGCCGTTGGTGCCGTAGGCGTGCATGACCTTCAGCACGTCCTCGCCGGTGAGTTCCATCACTCGCGGCTGTGCCTCCATCGTCACCGTCCTCAGCCGGATGACGTTGCCGAGGTCGCGCAGTCCGCCCCAGCGGATCGAGCCGATACCGCCGGAGCCGCCGGCGACGAACCCGCCGATCGATGCGGTGTTGTAAGTCGACGGTGACATGCGGAGCTCCTGGCCGGAATGCGCCCGCGTCGCCTTGTCGATGTCGGCGAGCACGGCGCCGGGGCCGGTGACGACACGGCCCGGCGCGATCGTCTTGACCGCGTTCATCTCGGCGAGATTGAGCACCACGCCGCCGGATAGGGGCATCGCCTGCCCGTAATTGCCGGTGCCGCTGCCGCGCGGCGTTACCGGCACGCCATGCCGGTGGCAGGCGGCGAGAATGCGGACGACCTCGTCTTCGGTTTTCGGCGTCACGATCAGGTCACCGGTGACGTGCTCGAGCTGCTGCTTCAGCACCGGGCTGTACCAATAGAAGTCGCGGCTCTTCTGCTGGACGATCGCCGGATGGTCGTCGACCTTGAGGCCGTCCAGGTCGCGCTTGAGCGCCGCAATATCCATCATTCCACCATCAGATCATCGAGTTCGGCATAATCGGGCAGCTGGCGCTCGATCGCATGCCCGTCGCGCACGACGATGCGATCCGATTCGGGCCGCGACAGCAATTCCGTCCAGCTTCGCCCCCTGAAGACGACGAAATCGGCCGTCCCTCCGGCGGCAAGCGTGCCGAAACCATCGAGCCGCATCACCTTGGCCGGCGTCGCGGTGACAGCTTGCGGCCAGTCGCCAACGGGATGGTCTAGATGCAGGATGCGCGTCGCCATGCGGTAGACCTCCAGCATGTCGAGATCGCCATAGGCGTAGAACGGGTCGCGCGTATTGTCGGAAGCGACGGCGACGGCAATGCCGCGCGCCTTCATCTCGTGCAGCAGCGTCACCCCGCGCCAGCGCGGCGTGGTGTTGTCGCCGCGCCGGTCCTGCAGGTAGAGATTGCACATCGGCAGCGACACCACCGCCAAGCCGGCCTTGGCGACCTTGTCCAGCGTGTCGAGCACGTCGAGGTCGGGCTGGCGCGCCAGCGAGCAGCAATGGCCGACCAGGATGTTTCCATCAAAACCGTTCCAAAGGGCTGCCTCGGCAATCTTCTTCAGCGAGATCGCCGCGACATCGTCGGTCTCGTCGGCATGGAAATCGAGGTCGAGGCCGTGCTTGATCGCCTGCGCGAACACCTGGTCGAGCAGTTCTTCGAGATCTGGCACCATGTAAGTAACGACGCCGAGCACGCCCTTGGCCGCAGCCACCCGCTTGGCCAGCCTCTCGAACCATTTCCTGTCGCGCACGCCCTCGATGCCGAGTAGGCAGGCCGCCTGCAGCTCGATGCGGCCGCGCCATTTTTCCCGCATCGTCTCGAACACCGGCCAGGAGATCTCTTCCTGCGGCGCAACGCTGTCGAGATGCGTGCGCAGCGCCCTGGTGCCGTGCGCATAGGCCGAGCGCAGCGAAAAATCCATGCGGCGGGCAACGTCGTCGGCGCTCCAGCGCGCCGCCCGGTCGGCGCCGGTCGCATTCAGCGCGCCCATGAAGGTGCCGTCCGGGTTGGGCTTTCGAGGCCAGATATGACCCTTGTCGATATGGGTGTGGCAATCGACGAAGCAGGGCAGCACGATTCGGCCGGCGAGGTCGATTGCGTCTGCCGGTGCATTGGATCGGCTATGTCCGACAATATTGGAGATTCTGCCGTCTGCGACGGCGATATCGGCAAGCGCAAATCCGTCGGCGTCGAAGCCTCCAGCAAGGCCCGGCGTCAGCGACGCGTGAAGCCGGACATTGGAAAGATGGTAGGAACCAGAAGCTGGTATCAAGGCGGCGCTGCCCTCCATCACCGCTCCTGCCTCAGTGCGCTCTCGTGCCAGCGCCGCAAAATGAGATGCGAAATCAGCGACAGCACCAGGAAGATCAGGATGCCGGTGAGCGAGATCAGGATCAGCGCCGCGAACAGCCTCGGCGCGTTGAGCCGGTAGCCGGCCTCGATTATGCGCGAGGCGAGGCCGGACGACTGGCCGGTGGCGCCGGCGACGAACTCGGCCACCACCGCGCCGATCAGCGACAAGCCGCCGGCGATCTTCAGCCCGCCGAGGAAATAAGGCATCGCCGCCGGCAGCCGCAGATAGCGCAGTTGCTGCCAGCGGGTGGCGCCGTTGAGCTTGAACAAATCGCGCAGATTGCGGTCGACGGAATTGAGGCCGAGCGTGGTGTTGGACAGGATTGGGAAGAAGGCGACGATCCAGGCGCAAAGCAAAAGCTTCGTCGTCTGGTTGTCGACATAGATGTTGATCAGCGGAAAGATCGCGACGATCGGCGTCACCTGCAGCACGATGGCAAAGGGAAAGAACGACATCTCCACCCATTTCGACTGAGCGAACAGCACTGCCAGCCCGACGCCGCCGACCACGGCGAGGAGCAGGCTGAGGAAGGTGATCCGAAGCGTCACCAGCAGCGAGGAGAACAGCAGCCCGGCATCGTCATGCAGCGTCTGCAGCACCACGCCGGGACGCGGCAGGATGTATTTCGGGATGTCGTTCCAGACGCAGACGCGGTCCCACAGCCAGATCGCCAGGATCATGATCGCCAGCGGCAGCAGCCATCTGCCGATGCGCTCGAAGCGCTCCTGGCGAACGCGACGCGCCTCCTCCGGGTCGAGCGCCAGGATTTGTTCTTCAATGGCCGTCATGATGCGGCCCGGCTGTTGAGTTGATGGCGCCGATCAGCACGTCGGATGCCTGGCGGCAAAGCGCGGCATAGTCGGGCGAGGTGCGAAACGCCTCGTCGCGCGGATAGGGCGCGTCGACGGCAAGCTCGGCGAACACCCGGCCCGGCCGCGCCGCCATGACGACGACGCGATTGGAGAGGAATACGCTTTCGAAGACGCTGTGGGTGACGAAAACAACGGTAAAACGCTCATCCTGCCATAGCTCGAGAAGGTCGTTGTTGAGCTTGAAGCGGGTGATCTCGTCGAGTGCCGCGAACGGCTCGTCCATCAACAGAATCCGCGGTTTGGTCACCATGGCCCGGGCAATCGAGACGCGCATCTTCATGCCGCCTGACAATTCGCGCGGCACGGCATTCTCGAAGCCGGTCAGGTGAACCCGCGCCAGCATCTCCATCACCGCCGGCGCCGCCTTGGCTCGCGACACGCCCTTCAGCCGCAGCGGCAGCCAGACATTGTCGAAGACGTCGGCCCAGGGCAGCAGCGTCGGCTCCTGGAAGACGAAGCCGATATTCGAACGGTCGCCAATATTCGAACGACCGAGGGCGCCGCTGCCGCGCCAGTCGAGCACGCCCGAGGTCGGCGTCGACAGGCCGGCAATCAGCCGCAGCGCCGTCGATTTGCCGCAGCCCGACGGTCCGAGCAGGCTGAGGAAATCGCCTTCCCGGATCGTCAGCTCGACATTGCTGAGCGCGGTGACGCCGTTGGAAAACACCTTGCCGACGCCACGCAGCGCCAACAGCGTCGGCCCCGGTACACTTCCTGGCTGTTGCGCCACTTTCTCCAGCTTCACGGCCTACTTCTTCAGGTCGAGCCCGACGCTCTTGTTGACGAAGGAAAGCGTGTAGGCCTTCTTGATGTCGACGCCCGCCGGCGCGACCTTGGCCTTGACCATCTTGTCGTAGAAACTCTGGATGCGTGCGTCGGTCATGGCGCCGATGCCGAGCTTTTCGCTGTCGCCGGAATCGACCACGCCGAACTTCTTCAGCTGCTCGATCGAGAAGGCGATCTGCTCATCCGTCATGTCCGGATTTTCCTTCTTGATCATCTCGTTAGCGGCCTTGTTGTCGCCGTAGAGATAATTGTACCAGCCCTTGGCCGAGCCATCGACGAAGCACTGGACCACTTCGGGCCGCTTGTCGATCGTCTCCTGCATGGTCTCGACCGTCGTTGCATATGTGTCCCAGCCATAGTCGGCCAGCAGGAACTGGTTCGGCGTGAAACCGCCCTGCTTCTGGACGGCGAATGGCTCCGAGGTGACGTAACCCTGCTGGATCGACTTCTTGTTGGCGATGAACGGCGCCGGGTTGAAGGTGTATGGCACGCGTTTGGCGGCATCGAAGCCGAGGTCGGTGACCATCCACTGGAAGAAGGTCTGGGCACCTTCGTCGCCGAGGATGTACTGGTCGGCGTTCTTCAGGTCTTCCCATTTGTCCAGCCCCTGCCCGGGATGGGACATGATGACCTGCGGGTCCTTCTGGAAGTCCGCGGCCACGACGCGCATCGGTATGCCCTGCTGCACGGCATCGAAGGCCGACAGCAGATTGCCGCCCATGTAGAAATCGATCTTGCCGGCCAGCAGCAGCGGCCGGCCGCTGACCTGTGGGCCGCCCTGCATGATCGTCACGTCGATGCCGCAGGCGGCATAGGTACCATCCACCACGGCCTGGTAGTAGCCGCCATGCTCCGGCTCGGCCAGCCAGTTGGTGCCGAAGGTGACTTTTTCGTTCGCTGCCGCGGCAAGCGTACCTGCGCCAAACAGCATGATCGCGCCCGCCGAAATCTTGAGTCTTCCGTACATCCACACCACCCTTTGTTCGCTCCGGCGCATCACGCGCCGGGCTAGACACCATTGTTTCAAGAAGCAAGACACATGCCACCGGCGCGTTGCGTCGGGACCGCCCGCTTGTGCAATGCCCGCCTGTGCAATGGCGGCGCGAAGGCCGGACGGGTCATGCTGTACGAAAGGCATCGTGCCTATTTTTTGATCGCCTGTCCACAATCGCCCTCGTGACATGCACCGCCATCTTGATGCCCGCCTACATCCAGCTTTACGCTGCCGAGAACCGGAGATTGCCATGTTCAAATTTCTCACGCCGAAGTCGATTAAGCCGCCCTTCGCCCGCTACAGCCACGGTGTCGAGCTGCCGCCCGGCAAGCGGCTGGTGCTGTGTTCGGGCCAGGTCGCCATCACAGCGGACGACCAGATCCCCGAGGAGCCCGGCGCACAGGCCGAGCTCTGTTTCCAGAACATAGCGGCGATTCTCGGCGAGGCCGGGCTCGGCCTGTCCGACATCGTCCGCATCAACGCCTACGTCACCGACCGCGCGTTCCTGCGGCCCTATATGGAGGTTCGCGACCGGCTGTTCGCCAGTCCGGCGCCGGCCTCGACGCTGATGATCGTGTCCGGCTTTGCCCGGCCGGAATTCAAGGTCGAGATCGAGGTCATTGCGGCGGGATGATCGACAGCCGATCGTTCCCGCGGTAGGTCTGGGCTTGTCGGTTCAAGAGGCATGACATGACCGCTGAAAAAAAACGCGTATGGTGGGGTGACTACCGGACCACCGAATACGCGACCATCGATCCGGAGGCGACCATTGCCGTGCTGCCGCTGGCAGCGATCGAACAGCACGGGCCCCATCTGCCGGTTTCGACCGACACCTCGATCATGAACGGCATGCTCGACACGGTGATCGCCCGCCTGCCCGGCGATCTCGACATCCGCATCCTGCCGGTGCAGGCGATAGGCAAGTCGAACGAGCATTTGCATGCGCCCGGCACCCTCACCCTGCCGGCGACGACCTTGGTCGAAGCATGGACCGAACTCGGCCTGTCGGTCGCGCGCGCCGGCATCCGAAAACTGGTCGTCGTCAACTCGCATGGCGGCAATGAGGAGATCATGGGCATTATCACCCGCGAATTGCGCGTGCGGGCAAAGATGCTGGCGGTAAAGACCAGCTGGCAGCGTTTTGGCCGGCCGGCCGGCATGTACACCGAGCTCGAAGACCGCCACGGCATCCATGGCGGCGACGTCGAGACCTCGCTGATGCTGCATTTCCGGCCTGACCTCGTCGACATGGCCAAGGCCGATAATTTCGTGTCCAAGGTTGCCCGTGCCGAAAAGGAATTTTCGCTGGTGCGCCAAACCGGAACGCACGCCTTCGCCTGGATCGCCAGCGATCTCAACCCGAACGGCGTGGTTGGTAACGCCAGCATTGCCACCGCCGAAAAAGGCCGGCTCACCGCCGAGCATCAGGCCGACGGCTTCATCGGCCTGCTGAGGGACGTGCGCAAGGCAAAGCTGGCGGATTGGCTGACGTAATCAAGCGTCGATCCGCAGCGCAAAAGGCGTGCCCTCAAACGCTTCGGCACCGCGCCCGATCGCCTCGATGGCGCGGCTCATGCGGCCGTTGCGCTCGAGCAGTGCGTCGGCGATGGCAATCAGCCGCGGATTGGGCGTCGCCGTGGGCGACAGCGCGCGCAGCGTCTCGGCCAGTTCGGCCTCGTCGCGCTTCGGCGCCAGCGCTGCCGCGATGATGTAGGCCGAGGCAGTCGAGCGGCTGATGCCGGCATAGCAATGCACCACCAGCGGCCGCGAGCGGTCCCATTGGCGCGCGAAATCGAGCAGGTTCAAGACATGCTCCTCGCCCGGCATGGTCATGCCCTCCTGCGCTATCGCAATGTCGTGCATGACCAGATGCAGATGGTTTTCCCTGGTGATCGAGGCCGGCCGCATCACCTCCGTGCCGGCGGCAAGCAGCGAAAGCAGCCGCTCGGCCCCGGTCTTCGTTACCGTTTCCTCGACTTTGGACAGCGAGCAGACGTGGATCATTGGATCGTTTCTCCCTTGGCATCATCGTCGCGCCCGGAGGCCCAGCCGGCAAGTGCGGATTCGAGCCGCCGCCATTCTTCGTCGGCTCCCGGCAGGCCGGCGCGCAGCACATCCGGACGGTCGGCGAAATGCCGAAGCAGGATGCCGCGCTGGCCGAGCACCGAAAACAGGCCGGCGGCGTCCGCCAGCCTGATATAGCGGAACAGCGAGGTGCCACCGGCGACAGGCACGCCGAAGCGGCCGAACAGCGTATCGAGCCGTGCGGCATCCTCGGCCAGACGGCGCCGCATCCCGGCCTGCCAGCCGGTATCGGCAAGCGCCCTTATGCCATATTCGAGCGCCGGCCCGGCAACCGCCCATGGCCCGAATTGCGCCTCCAGCCGCTCGACCGTCAGCGCATCGGCCAGTGCAAAGCCAAGCCGCAGGCCGGCCAGGCCGAAGAACTTGCCGAACGAGCGCAGCACGACGATGCCGCCCTGGTCGACGTCGCCGGCCAGGCTTTCGCTGCGCGGGCCGACATCCATGAAGGCCTCGTCGACCACCAGCAGCCCGCCTCCGGCGCGCAATTTTGCGGCAAGTCGAAGCAATCTTTCGCGCTCGACGACGCGCCCGTCCGGGTTGTTGGGATTGACGACGACGGCAAGGTCGGCCGCTGCCAAGGCTTCGAAATCATCGACTTCAGCCGCCGCATGGCCGGCGATCGCCGCTGCCCGCCGATGCTCGGCATAAGTCGGCCCGAGCACCAGCGCCTTGCCCGGGCTGACCAGCGAAGCGACGCGCGGCAACAGGATCTGCGTGCCGGGCGCAGCCGCGACGTTCGCCGCCGACGGCGCGCCATAGGCGCTTGCCGCGACTTCGGCCAATTCACGGGCACGCGCTGCTTCCGGCAATCGCGAGAGGGCGGTGGCGGGCAAATCGAAAAGCGGGTAGGAGTGCGGATTGATCCCGGTCGAGAGGTCGACGAAAGGCAGCGGCGCGTGAGGGAAAAGCGCCCTCGCCCGGCCAAGGCTTCCGCCGTGGTCCACTGCCGCCGTCACTCCATCAAGAGACTTCATGTCGATCCTGATCACTTTCCTGTCGCTGGCCATCGAACTTGTACTCGGCTACCCGGCCTGGCTCTTCGATGCCATTGGCCATCCCGTCACCTGGTTCGGCAGGCTGATATCCTTTCTCGACCGCAGGCTCAACCGCGCCACTGATTCCGACGCCGACCGTCGCCGCTGGGGCGTCGTCGCGCTGCTGGTGATCGTGGTGGTGCCGGCCGCCGTCGCCCTCTGGCTCGAAACCTTGCTTTGGAGCATTCCCCTCGGCTTGTTGGTCACCGCAATCCTGGCGACGTCGTTGCTGTCGCAGAAGAGCCTGGCCGAGCATGTCGAAGCGGTGGCGGACGCGCTCGACAGCGGCGGACTGGACATGGGCCGCATCGCCGTCTCGCGGATCGTCGGCCGCGACCCGGAAAAGCTCGACAGGGCCGCTGTCTGT
>NZ_SUEG01000110.1:5690-17451 GCF_005063415.1 Mesorhizobium sp. | reverse complement strand
ACCTTGCCCGGCACGATGTTGCCGACATTGCCGCCATGGATCTGCGTGAGGCTGACGACGAGCGCGGTTTGCGGGTCGACCGAGCGGCTGACGATGCGCTGGACGGCTTGCACGAAGGCGCCGGCGGCCAGGATTGGGTCGTCGCCGAGCTGCGGCATCGCGGCATGCGCGCCAAGACCTTCGAAGGTCAGCTCGAAATTATCGACGGCCGCCATTTGCGGCCCGATGCGGGCGGCGATCGTCCCCAGCCTGACGCCCGGCCAGTTGTGTACCGCATAGACCGCCTCGACCGGAAAGCGCTTGAACAGGCCGTCCTCGATCATGCGCATGCTGCCGCCCTCGTTCTCCTCGGCCGGCTGAAAGATGAAAGTGACGGTGCCGTCGAAGGTGCGCGTCTCGCTGAGCAGTTTGGCGGCGCCGAGCAGCATCGCGGTGTGGCCGTCATGACCGCAGGCGTGCATCACGCCCTCTTGCCTCGAAGCATAGGGCAGGCCGGTTTTCTCCAGCACCGGAAGCGCATCCAGCTCGGCGCGAAGGCCGATGGCGCGCGCGCCGCCACCGCGGCGCAGGACACCGACGACGCCGGTGCCGCCGATCCCTTCATGCACCTCGTCGAGGCCGAAGGAGCGCAGTTTCTCTGCAACGAAACGCGCCGTTTCGTATTCATTGAATCCGAGCTCCGGATTGGCATGGATATGGTGCCGCCAACCTATGACCTCTGGTGTCAGCGCGGCGATGGGGTCATTATGCAGCATGATGCCTCCTTTCACGCCGACAAAGGCGGCGCGATTTGATCCTGCCAGGCATACAAGGCCGGACGAGAGGCGTCTTGAACCGGATTGACCATGGCAAGGACAAACGAAGCGGCAGAGACCGGGAAATACTGGCGGCATCCGTGCTTCCCCGACCTAGGCCTGTTCGAGGCGCGCTTCACCCGGCACCGCTACGAACTGCACACGCACCCGACCTATGTGATCGCCCTGATCACCTTCGGCTGCGAGCGGATTCGCATCGGCCGTCAAAGCGTTCTTGCTCCGGCAGGCGCCATTGCCGTCGTTAATCCAGAGGAGTGGCATGACGGCGAACGCGGCGCGGACGAAGGCTGGGCCTACCGGACGTTTTATCCTTCGGTGCCGCTGATGACCGCGCTTGCCCGCGAACTCGGCCGCGATGGCGCTCCGGCCTTTTCGCGCCCGACTATCCAAGACAGTGGTCTTGCTGCAGCGTTGGCGGCAGCACACCAGGGCTCAACATCCCCGGACACAATGACGGCCGAGACGTCCCTGCTCGTGGCACTGCGACGGCTGATCGTTCGGCATGGCGATTGGAACGGGCGTCCCGAGGAGCTCGAAAGCTCCAGTTCACGGCGAAGGTTTTCGCTCTACCGCGATCTTGTCGAAAGCGAGCTTGGCTCGCAGCTCGACCTCAAGCGGCTTGCCGGCGTGGCCGGCGTAACCCGGTTCCAGGTCATCCGCGACTTCAACAAGGCGATCGGCCTCACGCCGGCGGCCTATATCCGCGACCGGCGATTGCGCCGGGCGAGTGCGCTGATCGAACGGGGATTTGGCCTCGCCGACGCCGCCATCGCGGCAGGTTTCGCCGACCAGAGCCATCTGTCCCGTACATTCCGGGCTATGCATGGCATGACGCCAGGCATGTTCAGAAGAGCAGGATAGGCGCGCCTGAACAGACAAGCTTGCGCGCCAAAGCTTGCTGCGCAATGCTGACGCAGCTCGGGGGGAATCATGCGAAAAATCTTGGCATCGACGCTGCTACTCGCGGCAGTTCTATCCGCAACGGCTGCCCAGGCGCTGGACGCCAGCGAGACGCCGGTTGTCGTGACTCCGCTTGCCTCTCGCACCGAGACTGCGTCCGGCCAGCCGATCACGCTGCCGCAGAAGAACGTGCAGGTCCTGGTCTCGGCCTATCAGATCGCGCCGGGCGCCACCTTGCCGGTCCACAAGCATCCGTTTCCGCGCTATGCCTATGTCGAGGCCGGCACGCTTCAGGTGACCAATGTCGAGACCGGCAAGAGCAACACCTATCAAACAGGTGATTTCATCATCGAAATGATCGGGCAATGGCATCAAGCGACCAATGTCGGCGCCGATCCCGTCAAACTGCTGGTCATCGATCAGGTTGAAGAAGGCACCAAGAACACGGTATTGCGCCAGTAGCTGCGGTCGTCGGGCACTGCAGCAAGCAACGTCCGAATTCACTCCGCCGCTTTCGCCCGATCGGCACCGGCGGCCAGAACGGCGCGATCCCCCTCCTCGTACAACCGATGGATGGCAATGGCGTTGACGCGCCAGCCTTCCGGCGTCCGCACCAGCCGGTGGAGATAGCTGCCGCCGACCGTCCAGAACCGGCCGCCGATCCAGTGAGTTGCGCGGACATGGCTGCGTGCAACCGCGTCATTGCCCGCGCCTTCGACGGTGATGTTGGTGATGAGGTGCTGGGTGGCGTCGAAGCCCGGCAGCAGCCCTTGCCACAGGGCGATCAGCGCGTCGCGGTCGCTGGTTGTCGCCTCGCCGCCGAAAAGGCTGGTATAGTCGGTCGTGACGCGGGCCGCGAAATAGGATCTGACCCGGTTCCATTCACGCAGGTCGGCATAGAGGCCGATCCCGGCAACTGCCTCGGCGATTGCGATCCTGTCTTCGACCGTCAGCGCATCTCCCGATGCGCTCGAGGCGGGCGCCGAGACGGCGGAAATCATCGCAGCGGAAACCGCCGAGATCAGGACATGCCGGCGGGTGACGAAGCTCATTGTCCCGCCTCCCCCGCACTGCCCAGCGTCGCGCGGAAGTGCGCGGCGACGGCATCACTCGCCGCCGTTACCGGCCCGGCACGATCGTAGAAATCGAATTGAGTGACGCTGTCGAGCCACAGCTCCTGTTTGGAGCTCGTCAGCCGCGCGTAGAACTTGTGCGCACCCTGCGGAATGGCTGCTGCCTCGCTATGCACCATCAGAAAGGGCTGGTGCAGGCGCGGGGCAGCCTGGATGGCGTCGAACCTCAGCCAGCCGCGCCAGAAGGCCGGATCGGCCTCGTTGCGCCAGGCCGGGAGCATGCCGCGATCGGGCTCGGTGTAATAGGGCATCTTGAACATGATTGCGCGCTCGTCGGTCAGGCTCGCGGCGGGCAGAAACGCCTGTTTGCCGGTGCGGCGATATTCCGCCTCTGCCGCATTGCTCGCGGCCTCGAGCCTGGCGACACCGTGCCTGCCGCCATAGGTCTGCTCCACCACTTCGGCATCCTGCAACCAGGGCGCAACGAGGGCGACCGACTTGATCGCGGCGTTTTCGGCCGCGGCGGTGACCATGTAGCCGGAGCTGGCGCAAATGCCGAGCCCCCCGATGCGGTCCTGATCGGCTTCGGGCCGGCTCGCGAGATAGGCGACCGCTGCTTCGATGTCGGCGATCTTGGCCTTAGGATCCTCGTACTGGCGGCGTATGCCGCCGCTTTCGCCCCAACCGCGAAAATCGAAGGTCAAGGCGACGAAGCCACGATCGGCCATCTCGCGGGCGTAGCGGGCTGGCATCTGTTCCTTCACCGTCATCCAGGCGCCGGTCACGACCAGCGCGGGCCGAGGTTTCGCCGTGCCGAGATCGTCGGGCAGATAAAGTTCGCCGACGAGCTGCTCACCATGCGAGGAGAATGTGACGCGCTCGACGCGCGGTGCGGCGGCGGCATTGGAGGCGGCGAGTGTCACGGCGGTTGCTGCAGCAAGTGTCAAGGTTTTAAGCATCGCAAGTCTCCTTTGGATTGGAGCGAGAAGCGCCGCGCGTTGCGAGAAAGACCGCCGTCTCAGCGCTCGCCAGCCAGTCGGCCGGGCAATGGCGTCAGCGGGTAGTGCGC
Organism: Mesorhizobium sp.; assembly: GCF_005063415.1. GTDB lineage: Bacteria > Pseudomonadota > Alphaproteobacteria > Rhizobiales > Rhizobiaceae > Mesorhizobium. Next base: position 13,594 of record NZ_SUEG01000110.1, on the reverse strand, counting down.
CCAGTAGAATGCGTCCGACTGATACATGTCGGTCAAAAAATTCTGTGCCTCGGCGATCTTGCCGTCCTTGATGCGGAACATCAGCGCGTACAGCTGGTCGATCTCGGGACCTGAGCCGACATTCGACCAGCCGCGATGGACGTCGACGACGAGGTCGCCTTGCGCCTGGAAGAAGATCGGCTCGGCCTTGAATTTGCCGTCGGCCAGGCCGCGGAAGAAGGCGACCACCTCGTCCGGCCCGCGCTTGTCGCCGGCGAGCGGATGATGACCGGGAATGCGCCACACGATGTGGGGCGCGAGGAAGGGCCGCACGGCCTCGGGATTGCCGGTCGCGTAAGCTGCGTAATAGTCCTTGATGAGTTGGATGTTGCCGTCCTCCAGCGGCCCGGCATTCGCCGGGGCGGCAGACACCGCCAGAAGAGCGCCGGCGGCGAGTGAAGCGAGCCTGGTCATCGGTCCTGTCTCCTTGCCAGTTCGAGCCGTCGCAACAGCGAGGCCGTTCGTCGGATCCAACATGAGGCCTTTTGTTCACCGGAAAAACCAGTAGAGTTCGACAGGGCTATTTGGAAAAACCTTACAATGCGTCTCGACCAATTCAGCGGTATCGTCGCCTTCGTAAAAGTTGCGGAGGCCAGGAGCTTCACCCGCGCCGCAGCCGAGCTCGGCGTCGCTCCGGCCTCGTTGAGCGAGGCGGTCAAGGGGCTCGAGGAGCGCCTGGGGGTGCGGCTGCTCAACCGCACGACCCGCAGCGTTGGCTTGACCGAAACCGGTGCCCAATACCTCGATCATGTGCGCCCGGCAGCCGAAGATATCCGGGCGGCTGGTGCGGCACTGCGCGAGGCCCGCGACCGTCCCGCCGGCACGCTGCGCCTCAGCCTGCCCTGGATCGCCGCCCCACTGCTGATCGAGCCGCTGATGCGGCCGTTCATGGATGCTTATCCCGAAGTGCGGCTTAGCCTGACCTTCGACGACAGCTTCGTCGACATCGCCGCCGAGGGCTTCGACGCCGGCCTGCGCATCGGCGAGCTTATCGAGAAAGATATGATCGGCGCGCGCCTGGGCGGGCCCCTGCAGATGGTCGTGGTCGGCAGCCCCGATTATCTGGCACGCAACGGCACGCCGAAGCTGCCGGCCGACCTCGCCGCCCATCGCTGCATCGCATTCGCTCTCACCCGCACCCGCACGATTTCGCCCTGGGAGTTCATCGTGGAGGGACGTGAAGTCGCATTCACACCGGACGCATGTCTGGTCGTGAACACGCTTCCGCTGTGCATTAATGCCGCCGCGCAGGGGCTTGGCCTCGCCTTCGCGGTCGAGGGCCTCGCCGCGCCGCTTGTTGCCTCAGGCGCGCTGGTCAAGGTGCTGGAGCCTTTCTGTCCCGCTTACGAGCCGCTCCACCTCTATTATCCCAGCCGCCGCCTCGTACCGCCGAAGCTGCGGGCCTTCATCGACTTCGTGCGCGCGAATTCTCACAAGCTGCGGATCTGATGTGGCTTTTCGAGAACCCGGCCCGTTCAGCCCCAGGCGCCGACCATCTGCCTGGTGGTTGCGTTGAGCCGGTTGAATGCGTTGATCAGGGCAATCTGGACGACCAGGGCGGCAAGCGCCTTTTCATCATAGTGCCGGGCTGCCTCGTCCCAGACCGCATCCGGCACCGGATCCGGCCGGTCGGCCAACCGGGTTGCCGCCTCTGTCAGCGCCAGCGCGGCGCGTTCGGCGTCGGTGAAGTAAGGTGTTTCCCGCCAGGCGGACACGGTGAAGACGCGCTCATCCTTTTCGCCGGCCTTCTTCAATTCGCGCGCATGCATATCGACGCAGAGGCTGCATCCGTTGATCTGGCTGGCGCGCAAATGGACGAGCTTGCGCGTCACATAGGACAGGTCGGCCGTTTCCGTCGACTTGTCCAGCGCCAGCAGCGCCTGCAGGGCGCCGGGAATGAGCATCACCGGGTTTTTCAATCGTGCTTGCATAGTGGTCTCCTTCGGGCGTGTTTTCTCAAGCCCGGACGACGAACATCCGGGGTCTCGATACTTCTTGGTTCTGTCAGTTCGCCGGCCGCCGCGTTGCGGCAAGGCGAGCGCCGGGATCTTCAGGTTTGCGAGACAGTGACCCGCTCAAGCCGCTCGAGAATGCGCGGCCAACCGCTTCCCATGCCGATGTAGCCGCGCTCGTCCTCGGACCGGAACCCGGAATGCTCCATGCGCACCCGCGTCGCCGTACCTTCGGGCATCAACGACCATGTCACCACGGTCTTCAGACCGCTGTCGGATTCGGTGCCGTCACCCCAGCTGTAGGCGAGCAGGCGTGGCGGCTCGACCTTCAGCACCTCGCAGTTCGTCACGCCGGACCAGCCAGGCACCGGCGTCGCGCGAAAGGTAAAGCGATGGCCTTGCTCAGGCGCAAAGTCGTTCTCCATCAGCCATTCGGCAACCAGATGCGGCACGGTCAGTGCGCGCCATATCTTTTCAGCCGCATGCGGGATCAGACGCTCGACGACAATGGATTTGGTTTCGATTGTAGTTGCTTCAGTCATGACTTCGGACCCGTTGTTTGCGGTTTGGCTGGGCTATTCAACAACGCTCTCTCCATGAGAACCAATAACCCACCAGCTATGAGTTACGTATAACGCTTAAGTTATGAATGTGTCAAGCGGCGGAATGGCAGGCGCGCCCGCAAGCGCATTGAGCCAACACTTCCGGCTTTCATCGCACCAGACCCGATGCTACCGCTGGCCAGCTGAAATCATCGACGGATCGCCCATGACCGAGACCGAACGCCCTCGCCTCCCGCTGATCGAGATCTGCGTCGAAGGCATAGACGGCCTACTGGCCGCGCAAGCCGCAGGCGCCGACCGTGCCGAGCTCTGCGCCAGCTTGGTAGAGGGTGGCATCACGCCGAGCTTCGGCACGGTGCGCACGGCGCTCGAGCTGGCGACGATCCCGTTCCACGTCATCGTGCGGCCGCGCGGCGGCGATTTTCTCTATAGCGAAGCCGAATACCGTTCGATGCTCGCCGATGTCCGCGCGCTTGCCGAGCTCGGCGTCGCCGGTGTCGTCGTCGGCTGCCTCGCTGCCGACGGCACGATCGATGAGCAGCGCATGAGCGAACTGGCGCAGGCGGCGGGAAGCTTGAACGTCACCTGCCATCGCGCCTTCGACATGACCCGCGATCCGACAGAGGCGCTGGAGGCGTTAATCCGCTGCAAGGTCGGCCGCGTACTGACCAGCGGCCAGCGCGACACGGCACTGGAAGACGCGGACCTGCTCGCCGATCTTGTCAGGCAGGCCGGCGACCGTATCATCATCCTCGGCTGTGGCGGGCTCGCCCCCGAGAACATCGCTGAGGTGCGGAGGAAAACCGGATTGGGCGAAATGCACTTCGCCGCGCTCAAGGACGTGCCGAGCGCCATGCGCTACCGCAACCCGAAAGTCGGCATGGGCGGCACCAACCTCGACCGCGAATACCGCAACACCGTGACCGACGAGGCGATGGTGGCGGCAACCATCGCCGCTGCCCGGACATGATGCCGGATGACAGAAGAAAACATGATTGAAACGCATTTCCCGATCGAGCACGTCTCGCCGCGTGATGAGCCCGCCATCCTCGCGCTCAACAACGAGCATGCTGCCGAATTGTCGTGGCTGGAACCCGAGCGCCTGTCCTTCCTGCTCGGCGAAGCGTTTTACACGCGCCGCATCGGCACGCTCGAAGCCTTCATCATGACCTTCGACCAGGACGCCAGCTACGACAGCCCGAACTTCCTGTGGTTTCGCCAGCGCTATCCGCGGTTCGTCTATGTCGATCGTGTCGTGGTCGACGCCAAAGCGCGCGGCCGCGGCCATGCCCGCCGGCTGTATGAGGATCTGTTCGAGCAGGCGTCACGCGCCGGCCAGGCGATCATCACCTGCGAAGTCAATGCCGAACCACCCAATCCGGCCTCGGACGCCTTCCATACCGCACTCGGCTTTGTGGAAGTGGGCGACGCGGTAATCCACGGCGGCAAGAAAGCCGTGCGGTATTATGCAAGACGGATCGCCGGCTGAACGGCGGGCGCTATTCACCCTACCAATTGCGGTTCAGCCAGGAGCGGGCCGGCTTTTCGACGATATAGTAGCTGCACAGCGCGCAAGCGAACGCCGCCGCCAGCATCAGCCACGGCGAACTGCCTTGTATGTCGACGAATTGGTAAAAGGGCTGCTGCCAAAGATAGAGCGAATACGACCACAGCCCCAGCATCGTCATCGGCCGGGAGGATAGAAATCCGGTCAGGTACCGGCTGCTGAAGTCGAGCGAGTTGACGGCGAGCGCCAAGAGCGGCACCGCGACCAGATAGTGGATCGGGGTTGGCACGGCAGCCATGAAAAGGAGCACAGCCACGACTGAGGCCGCCAGGGCGACATGCGGCCCCTTGAGCAGCGCCGGCAGCCTGTCGTCGGCCTGGAGCAGGCATATCACCGCCGACAGCAGGATCGAGGCGATGTGCACGTCGGTACGCCAATAGGTGCCCTCGTAACCGATTGCGAGCACCCAGTAGGAACTGGCGCCGTTTGCCATGGCCAGCACCGACAATGCGCCGAGCAGCACGATGACCCGGGACCGCCCCGAGACAACAACGCTGATCAGCGCCAGGATGATATAGGCATGCTCTTCGACGCAGAGCGACCAGATGTGGTCGAGCGCGCCGGCGCGGGTGACGAGAATTCCGGCATAGTTGTAGGTGAACGTCAGCGCCGTCAGCGCCGCCTTCCACTTGAAGGCGACGAACGTGCCGGTCAAGGCAACCATCGCGGCGACGACAAAAACCAGCAGTGCCGGATAGATGCGAGAGAATCGGCGCTTGAAGAATTTCTTCAGCGGATAGTATTCGACAAACAGGATCTCGGCCATCAGCCGGCCGCTGAGCACGAAGAAGAATTCGACGCCCACGACGCCGAGATTGATGCCGGGAACGGGAAAGAAATGGCCGATCAGCACCAGCTCGATCGACAGGCCGCGCCAGCCGTCGAGATAGGCAAGCCTGGTTCTTGCCGAGCTGTCGGCGACAGGCCTGGACACGACAAGACGCGTCGCGGAGATGTCCGTCATGCCGGTCCCTTCATTGAACCTGCGAAAGGCGGGCCGGAGGCCGCATTCCTCTAGCTATATTGCAGCGCACCAGAACTTTGTGCAAGTGCGAGATAAGGACACGCCCGAAGTACGGGACGCACAAAAAGGGGCCAATAAGTCCCCTTCCCAAAACCGACGGTCTGCAGTCTCAGGCGTTGGCGGCAGCCGCCGCCATCGCGGTGCGATGTCGCCTTCCGTCCGTGAGCGGCTGCGCGGACGCCGTCAAACGGCAGAAACTTCAAATCCATCATGTTGGCGCATTGCCAAAGCGCCGCTTCAAGACAACAATGACCTCGACGCCGGCGCGCCAGACGCGCACAAAAAAAGCGTCGGAGGAAATGGAGGAGGAAGCCGCTGGCCAAGTCACGGACCCGCTATGCATGCGGCCTTTCGGTACTCACCACCGACGAATCTGACGCGGATGCGTTCGCCCGGGCGGTGGCAGCGGAAGCAGTGGCCATCGACGCCGGGTTTGCCCTCCTGTTTTTCTCGCAGCGTCTCATAGAGGCCGTCGCCCTGTCGGAAGCGCTGAAGACCCACGCGCCGGCGTTCCACTATGCCGGCTGCTCGACGGCCGGTGAGATAACGCCCAAAGGGCTGGAGGAAGGCCAGATCCTGGCTATGCTGTTTCCCTCCGCATCGTTTTCGGCAGCCAGCACCATGGTCGAAAATCTGTCCTCATCGGGCATGGACGGGATTACCGGCGAAGTCGAGGCGCTGAGACGTTCGTTACGCGAGCGCCTCGGGCACGAGCGAGCCGACACCACTTTCGCGCTCTGCTTGATCGACGGGCTGTCCTATGCCGAAGAAGCGGTGACCTCCGCCATCCATTGGGGGCTCGACGATATTCCACTGATCGGCGGGTCGGCTGGCGATGATTTGAAATTCGAGACAACGCGGCTGATCTCGAACGGCAAAGTGACCTCCGACAGCGCCATCATCGTGCTGATCACCACGGAAATTCCTTTCCACGTGTTCAAAACCGACAATTTCGTTCCCACCGACGAGAAGCTGGTGGTGACGGCATCCGATCCCGACCACCGCATCGTGCGCGAATTCAACGCCACCAATGCCGCCGAGGAATATGCCGCCTCCGTCGGCGTCGTCGCGCAGATGCTGACGCCACTGAGTTTTGCCTCGCACCCGGTGGTGGTGAAAGTGGGCGGCGAATTTTACTGCCGCTCAATCCAGAAGATGCACGCGGACGGCTCGCTGTCGTTCTTCTGCGCCATCGACGATGGTGTCGTGCTTGCCGTCGCCCAGCCCAAGGACATGGTCGAGGCGACCCGCGCCGCGCTCAGCGACGTCAGCCAAAGGCTTGGCGGCATCGACCTGATCCTCGGCTTCGACTGCGTGCTGCGCCGGCTCGACGCGCGCAACCGCCAAGTCTATCGCGAGATTTCGGAACTCTACAAGGTCAACAACGTCCTCGGCTTCGGCACCTATGGCGAACAGTACCGTTCGATGCATCTGAACCAAACCTTCACCGGCATCGCCTTCGGTGAACGCAACGCGGCCGAAGCGGCGGAGTAGGAAATCCGGGATGCCGCTCAGGAACATCGACGACCTGGAAAGGCTGAAGAAGATCAACGCCGCGCTGATCAGCCGCGTCGAGCGTTCCATGGACCAGCAAGGCAATGCCTTTTCGCTGTTCCAGACCGCCATTTCGCTCGAGAGCCGGGTGCGCAGCCGCACCGAAGAGCTGCATTCGACCTTGCGCCGGCTGGAGCAGTCGAACATCGACTTGAACGCGGCCAAGGAAAACGCCGAGCTGGCGAACCTGTCCAAGACCAGGTTCCTGGCGGCCGCCAGCCACGACGTGCTGCAGCCGCTGAACGCCGCGCATCTGTCGGTCTCGGCGCTTGCCGAAGTACAGACCAGCGAGGAAGGCAGAAACCTGGTCCGCCAGGTCGAGCGATCGCTGGAGACGATGGAGGACCTGCTCCGCACCTTGCTCGACATTTCCAAGCTCGATGCCGGCGTCGTGCAACCCGACGTCACCGATGTCAGCCTGGAGACGCTGTTTTCGTCTCTGCGCTCGGATTTTCAGCCGGTTGCGGAGATGAAGGGGCTGACGCTGAAGTTCCGGCCGGTCAATGCGCTCGTACGTTCGGACCGAACCTTACTGCGCCGCATCCTGCAGAACATCCTGTCTAATGCACTGCGCTATACCCGCTCGGGCGGCGTGTTGGTCGGCACCAGGCATCGCGGCGACACGATCCGCATTGACGTCGCCGATACCGGCTGCGGCATCCCCGACGACCAGCGCGAGGCGGTGTTTGAGGAATTCCATCGCGGCGCGATCCCGACGGATGCCGGGCTTGCCGCCGGCGGGCTGGGGTTGGGGCTGGCCATCGTGCGCCGCATCGCCGCGGCACTCGGCCATCCCGTCACGTTTTCGTCGAAGGTCGGACATGGCACGATTTTCCATATCGACGTTCCGGTCGGGATCGGCGACACAGCCGATCCAATCGCCAGCACCGCCGAAATGGAGCGGCCGCGCGGCTACGGCCTGTTCGGCACAAAGGTGCTGCTGGTCGAGAACGACATCGACGTGCTGCAGGCGATGACCTCCCTGCTCGAGCGCTGGCAATGCCTGGTGCGCCCCGCCACCTCGACCGGTGACGCGCTCGACATGCTTGGCGATACCGACTGGTTGCCAGATATTGTCATAGCCGACCAGCATCTCGACCGCGGCGACCTCGGCACCACCACAATCGCCGAGGTCCGTGATTATCTCGGTCGCGCCGTGCCGGCGCTCATCGTCACCGCCGACGGCTCGGAAACAGTCGCCAAGG
>NZ_SUEG01000110.1:0-5680 GCF_005063415.1 Mesorhizobium sp. | reverse complement strand
GCCTTGGCGACTGTTTCCGAGCCGTCGGCATCGAGCTGATGCGCAAGCCGCTGAAGCCGGCGCAATTGAGGGCGTTGCTGGCACATCTGCTGGCTTGAACTGGTCGTATCTTCCCAGCGCACGGGTCACCGTATTCCAGCCATTACTTGTGCCTAGGCGGTAATTCAGATGAAGCAGATTCACTTCTTCGCGCTAAAGGACGATCTTCTTCCCGTATTGGAAGCAGTAGAACGTGAAATTTCGATAAAATACATCCTCATGGGTCATTTTCCCGAGACGGAATTCGGCTCTTTTAGCAATAGAATGCAAATTCCAGCTCTTGGGCAATCAACCACTGAATCGGCTTCTAGCGGTCGATCATTTCTTGTCACTGGCCACGCTGTGCCCATTGAGGTGAGGCCGATAAAAACACCTTCCGGCACCCGGTATTCGCTAGATCAGCTTAGCAATCCGGACACAGTAACTTTTTCCCCTGGTGGGCGATGGACTGAAGATGTTGTGATAAATGGCCGCGTGGCAACGGTCTCCGACACGCCGCTTGCTCAGGAGCTAATGAAGACTTTTAATAGAGCATTCAAAAAGCAATTTAGTAAAATTAAAGCATTCTACGTTGGACCGGGGGCCGCCATTTTACTAGACGCGGGAAAGCGGCTAACTGCTGCAGAGCAATCGCCGCGTGAATTTGATCTGACTAGAGAGGCGCGGGTTGCTTAGCTGGTGTAGGGAACGTGAGAGCCGTGGCTAGTCTAGTCCGATTGCGGTGACACGAGTGCGGTCGACTACGGTGACAGTGCGCTTTTTTGGCGAGCGCTCTCAAAACCCCGCATGGTCCCGAAACAGCTCGGCATTGTCGAGCTTCGAGACCTCGATCACCGCCTGGGTGCGGCTGTAGACGTTGAGCTTGCGCAGGATTTCGGAGACATGCGCCTTGACGGTGGTCTCGCCGACCTGCAGCTCATAGGCGATCTGCTTGTTGAGCAGGCCCTGGCGCAGCATCTGCAACACTTTGAGCTGCTGCGGCGTCAGCGTGGCCAGGCGCTGCACCATCTCGGCGCGGTCGGTGCTGTTGGCGTCGGGCGGCCGGCCCTCATAGCTCCCAGGAACATAGATCGCGCCTTCCATCACCGAGCGGATGGCCGCCGCAAGGTCGCTCTTGCGCGCCGATTTCGGGATGAAGCCTGCCGCACCATAGGACAGCGCCTCGGAAATGATCTTCGGTTCCTCATAGCCGGAGACGATGACCACCGGCAGGCGCGGATAACGCGTCCTGAGCTGCAGCAGTCCGTCGAAGCCATGCACGTCGGGCATACTGAGATCGAGCAGCGCCAGGTCGAACGGCTTGGCATCCGTCAGAAGCTCGAGCGCCTCGGCAATAGAGCGCGCCTCCACCGTGTCGACCTCCGGATAGGCCATCTGCACGGCGCTGTGCAGCGCCTCGCGAAACAGCGGATGGTCGTCAATGATCAGGAACCTGGCGCGATCGGTCATCAGCTTCATTTCGGTTTGGTCTGGCCTAGAATAGTCCTGCAACCATGGCCAGTTTATTGGCAAATAGTACATTGCCATCCTGGCTTGCTAAAGCAGAATGTGCCCATGATTTCCGCGGCGCCATGCGACAGGCCTGGCCCTTCCGCCATCCAATGCCTTGCCCGTCCGCCCAAATCGGCCGAATGTGCCGCGGACAGATCCGCTGAACAGAGACAGTGCATGACCGGCTTCGTCCTTCCCCTGCCCGCAACCCCGTCGGTGGCCGTGTCCGGCTCGCCGGAGCGTTTTGCGGTGCGCCGGATCTTCTGCGTTGGCCGCAACTACGCCGCCCATGCCCGCGAACTCGGCAATGACGAGCGCGACCCGCCCTTCTTCTTCACCAAGCCGGGGGACGCAGTGGTCGACGCGGCAGTCGGTTCGGGCACGACGATCCCCTACCCGCCGCTGACCCAAAACCTGCATCACGAAATCGAGCTGGTCGTCGCGATCGGCAGAGCCGGCTTTCGCATACCGCGCGAGCGCGCGCTGGACCATGTCTGGGGTTACGGCGTCGGCGTCGACCTGACCCGCCGCGACCTTCAGGACGAGGCGAAAAAGGCGGCAAGGCCGTGGGACTGGTCGAAAGCCTTCGACCGCTCAGCGCCCTGCGGCCCGCTGGTCCCGGCGCAAAAATCCGGTCATCCCGAAAAGGGTCGCGTCTGGCTCGCGGTCGACGGCGAGATCAGGCAGGACGGCGACCTCGCCGAACTGATCTGGCCGGTTCCCGACATCGTCTCGATTTGCAGCGAGGCGGTAGAACTTCTGCCCGGCGACCTGATCTTCACCGGAACGCCGGCCGGCGTCGGCGCCGTTGGGCCGGGCGAAAAGATCACCGGTGGCGTCGACGGCATCGGCGAAATCGAACTGACCATCGGCCAACCGAGCCCCATGATCCGATGAGCGACATCGTCCTCCATAACTACTACCGCTCCTCGACCTCTTACCGGGTGCGGATCGCGCTGGAGATGAAGGGCCTGGCCTACGAGTACGTGCCGCATCATTTGCGCCATGGCGAACATCGGGAGCCCGCCTACCTCGCGGTTAATCCACAAGGGCTGGTGCCGGCGCTGGTCCTGGGCGATGGCACGCTGCTGACGCAATCGCTGGCGATCATCGAATATCTCGACGAGACCACGCCTGAGCCGCCGCTGCTGCCCAAGGATGCGCCTGGCCGCGCCCGCGTCAGAATGCTGGCGCAGATGATCGCCTGCGACATTCATCCGGTGAACAATCTGCGCGTGCTGACCTCGCTGCGCACACTGTTCGGCGCTGGCGACCAGGATGTCGTCAACTGGTTCCGGCACTGGGTCAACGAAGGCTTCCAGCCGCTTGAAAAGATTCTGGCTTCCGCGCCCGAGACCAAGACATTCTGCCATGGCGACACGCCGGGGCTGGCCGACATCTGCCTGGTCGCACAGGTCACCAGCAATGCCCGCTTCGGCGTCGACATGACGCCCTACCCGACCATCGCGCGCATCAACGCCGCCTGCATGGCGCTGCCGGCGTTCCAGAGGGCCGCGCCGGAGAACCAGATCGATGCCGAATAGCCGCAAATTGCGTGAAGTGATGAGGAACTGCCAATGAAAGCCGTCGTCTTCGAAAAATTTGGCGAGGCGCCGACGATCCAGACCGTGCCGGATCCGACGCCTTCGCCGGAAGGCGTCGTCATCAAGGTCGAGGCGACCGGGCTTTGCCGCAGCGACTGGCATGGGTGGATGGGCCATGACGAAGGCATCCGCCTGCCGCATGTGCCAGGCCACGAACTGGCCGGCGTCGTGGTCTCCGCAGGCAACCAGGTGACCCGCTGGAAGGGCGGTGAGCGTGTCACCGTGCCGTTTGCCGTCGGCTGCGGCCGCTGCTTCGAATGCACCTCGGGCAACCACCAGGTCTGCGAGCATCAGTTCCAGCCCGGCTTCACCGCCTGGGGATCGTTCGCCGAATATGTCGCCATCGACCATGCCGACACCAATCTCGTGCGCTTGCCGGACGAGATGGAATTCGCCACTGCCGCCAGCCTCGGCTGCCGTTTCGTTACCTCGTTCCGCGCCATCGTCGACCAGGGCCGCGTGACCCCAGGCGAATGGGTGGCCGTGCATGGCTGCGGCGGCGTCGGCCTGTCGGCGATCATGATCGCCAGCGCCATGGGCGCCAATGTCGTCGCCATCGACCTCACCGACGAGAAGCTGGACTTCGCCAAAAAGATCGGCGCGGTGGCGACGATCAACGCGGCGAAGACGCCGAACGTGGTCAAGGCGGTCAAGCAGATCACCAATGGCGGCGCGCATATGTCGATGGACGCGCTCGGCCACCCCAGTACCTCGTTCAATTCGATCGCGAACCTGCGCCGCCGCGGGCGCCACGTGCAGGTCGGCCTGATACTCGGCGAGCATGCCAGGCCGCAGATACCGATGGACAAAGTGATCGCCTTCGAGCTCGAGATCCGCGGCAGCCATGGCATGCAGGCCTTCCGCTATCAGGCGATGATGGAGATGATCCGCACCGGCAAGCTTAAACCCGAACTGCTGGTCGGCAAGAAGATCAGCCTCGAAGAGGCGCCGGCCGCATTGATGGCGATGGGCGGCTTCGAAGGCATCGGCATCGGCGTGGTGACCCGATTCTAGATCAGCGACCCGACCCTGGATTAGCGGAGAAAGGCGCAGACCTCCCGCACGCAGGCGCGTAACCAACGCTGCGCCGGATCGGCGTCGAGCCGCGGATGCCAGAGCATCGAGATCGTGACCTCGGCAACATCGACCGGCAACGGGAAGCTGTACATGCATGCGCGCGCGCCTTGCGTGTGCCGTTCGGGGACGCTGGCGATCAGATCGGAGGCGCGCGCCATGGCGAGCGTGGCCGAGAAGCTGGAAACCATGCACGCAATCGTCCGCTGGAGACCCAGCAGTTTCAAGGCCTCGTCGATCGGGCCTCTTTCGCGGCCACGCCGCGAAACGCTGATGTGGCGGCCGGCGGCATAGCCTTCCGGCGTCACAAGGCCCTCGCTCAGTCTATGTCCCGTTCGCACCGCACCGATGAAGTGGTCGCGAAACAGCGCCTGAATGCGCATTTCAGGGCTCGTTTCACCGGCAACCCCGATTTCGAGATCAATCCCAGCGTCGCGCAGCGCCACGTCGTTCTTGTCGGATTTCGGCGCAAAACGCAGCCGCACGCCGGGCGCGTCCGCTTCGATGCGGGCGACAAGACGCGGCGCGAACTCCTCAACGAAGCTTTCATTGGCGCGCAGTGTGAAGACCTTGTCGAGGCCGGAGAGCTCAAGGAGCCTGGCCGGGCGGAGGAGTGCCTCCGCATCCTGCACGACACGGCCCACTTGTTGCTGCAATTCGAGCGCGCGCGGCGTCGCAACCAGGCCACGGCCGGCCCGGACAAGCAACGGATCGCCTGTCGCCTGGCGCAACCGCGCCAACGTCCGGCTCATCGCCGAGGGACTGAGGCGCAGCCGCCCGGCGGCACGCGCCACGCTGCCCTCGCTCAGCAGCACATCGAGGGCGACAAGCAGATTGAGATCGGGCGACGACATGGAAGGACCGTAGCACGGTTCAATCCTGACGTGGCGTTCAATGCACGAATAAAATGCAAATGCTGCGCCTTCCGCCACATCAAGCCGGGGAATAGCTTGCGGCAGCTCCGATCCTGGGGCTGCCGGCAAAGGAGTTCACCTTGGCATCGATCGCTGAAAAGACTTGGAACGAAGTTGCCCCGGTGAGCGCCCGCTCGGCCCGATGGGCATTGGCAAGCCTGTCGCTTTCCACGCTGCTGTCCTCGCTCGCCACCAGCATCGCCAGCGTCGGGCTGCCGTCGCTGATGCAGGCGTTCGGCGCATCGTTCCAGCTCGTGCAATGGGTCGTTCTTGCCTATCTGCTCGCCATCACCACCTTGATCGTCAGCGCCGGGCGGCTCGCCGATATATTCGGCCGCCGCCCGCTATTGCTCGGCGGCATTGCCCTTTTCACCTTCGCATCGGTGCTTTGCGGGCTCGCGCCGACGCTCTGGCTGCTGATCGCCGCAAGGGCGGCACAGGGGCTCGGCGCGGCCGTCATGATGGCTCTGACGCTGGCCTTTGTCGCGGATACGGTCCCCCGGGAAAATACCGCAAGGATCAGCGCCGCCACTACCAGGGCCGTCGCGACCTGGAAAG
>NZ_SUEG01000010.1:53502-72637 GCF_005063415.1 Mesorhizobium sp. | reverse complement strand
CCCCCCTTGCGGGGGAGATGTCCGGCAGGACAGAGGGGGGTGGGCGGGAACGATACCCTAGCTCGATCTTTGCGTCCGCACCGGTCCCCTCATGACCGCCTATCTCCTCAAGCGCCTCGCCATCGCCGCCGTCACGCTGGTTCTGGCCTCGATGGTGGTCTTTGCCGTGCTGGAGATCATTCCCGGCGACCCGGCGCGGCTGATGCTTGGCCTGAACGCCAGCGCCGACCAGATCGAATTGCTGCGCAACCAGATGGGTCTCAACGCTCCCGTCGTGCTGCGCTATCTGCATTGGTCCGGCGGCTTGCTGAGCCTCGATTTCGGCCGTTCCTACACCTATTCGGTGCCGGTCATCGATCTGGTCCGTGAGCGCCTCGTCGTCTCTCTGCCGCTGGCACTGATGGCGCTGGCGCTGTCCACCGTCATTGCCATTCCGGTCGGGCTGTTTTCCGCCAGCCGGCGCGGCCGCGCCGGCGACACGATCGCGATGGGTGCCGCCCAGCTTGGCGTCGCCGTGCCAAATTTCTGGTTTGCGCTGATGCTGATCTATCTCTTTGCAGTCTGGCTGCGGCTGGTGCCTGGCGGCGGCTTTCCCGGCTGGGGCGCCGGCGTCTGGCCGGCACTGAAATCGCTGCTTCTGCCAGCGGTCGCCCTCGCCCTGCCACAGGCGGCGATCCTCGCCCGGGTCACCCGCTCGGCGCTGATCGAAGTGCTGAACGAGGACTACATCCGAACCGCCCGCGCCAAGGGCCTGCCCTATCGCCTTGTCTTGTGGCGGCATGCGCTGCGCAACGCCATGATCCCGGTGGTCACCATTTTAGGCCTGCAATTCGCCTTCCTGCTTGCCGGCACCATCATCATCGAGAACGTCTTCTATTTGCCCGGCCTCGGCCGGCTGGTGTTCCAGGCGATCAACCAGCGTGACCTGATCGTGGTCGAGAGCGTCGTCATGCTGCTGGTTGCCGCCGTCATCGTCGTCAATTTCATTGTCGATCTCTCCTATGCGGTGGTCGATCCGCGCCTGAGAGGCAGGCAATGACGCTGCACATCGACATCCCCGACGAGAACCTTGCCGGCATCCTGGCCAAGGCGTTCAAAAACCGTTCGTTCCTTGCCGGCTTCGTCATCACCGCACTGGTGGCCGCGGTCGCGATCATCTCCTTCTTGTGGACGCCTTACGACGTCACCAGGCTGGTCATTTCCGACAAGACCCAGGCGCCGTCGCTGGCGCACTGGTTCGGCACCGACCATTTCGGTCGCGACATCCTGTCGATGATCATGGTCGGCGCCCGCAACTCGATTGCAGTGGCGCTGGTGGCGGTCGGCATCGGCATGGGCGTCGGCGTGCCGCTCGGCGCCTTTGCCGCAGCGCGCGGCGGTATCGCCGACGACGTGCTGATGCGGCTGAACGACCTGGTCTTTGCCTTTCCGGCGCTGCTTTCGGCAATCATGATCACCGCCATCTTCGGGCCGGGCGCGTTCAACGCCATCATTGCCATCGGCATCTTCAACATCCCGGTGTTCGCGCGCGTCGCCCGGGCCGGCGCCCTGGCGATCTGGCCACGCGAATTCATCCTCGCCGCCCGTGCCGCCGGCAAGAGCAGGACGCTGATCAGCATCGAACATGTGCTGCCCAACATCGCCACGCTGCTGCTGGTGCAAGGCACCATCCAGTTCGCGCTGGGCATACTGGCCGAAGCCGGGCTTTCCTATGTCGGGCTGGGCACGCAGCCACCGATGCCGAGCTGGGGCCGAATGCTGTTCGACGCCCAGACGCGCATGGTGGTGGCGCCGTGGATGGCGATCTTTCCGGGCATGGCGATTGTCGTCACCGTGCTTGGCCTGAACCTGCTTGGCGACGGCATTGCCGACATCCTTGATCCGAAGTCGCGGCGGCAGCGATGAGCCTGCTCGAAATCGAGAAGCTGTCGCTGACCATCGGCAGCACCCGTATCCTCAGAGACATCGAACTTTCCGTCGCGCCGGGCGAAGTGATGGGGCTGGTTGGCGAATCCGGCTCCGGCAAGTCGATGACGGCGCTCACCGTCATGCAGCTTCTGCCCTGGGCGGCGCACGCCAGCGGACGGATCACCTTCGACGGCATCGACATCCTTGCCGCCAGCGAGGACCAGATGTGCGCACTGCGCGGCGACGACATCGGCATGGTGTTCCAGGAGCCGATGACGGCGCTCAATCCGGTCAAGACCATCGGCGAGCAGGTCGCCGAGGGTATTCGCTGGCACACCAGGGCGAGCCGCGCCGACGCCGAGGAACGGGCGCGAAAAATGCTCGACCGGGTCGGCCTGCCGGCAGCACAATTCCCGCTTTCGCGTTATCCGCACGAACTCTCCGGCGGCCAGCGCCAACGCGTCGTCATCGCCATTGCCTGTGCACTGAAACCCAAGCTGCTGATTGCCGACGAGCCGACGACCGCGCTCGACGTGGTGCTGCAGGCGCAGATCCTCGACCTGCTGCGAGATCTCGTAGCGGAAAACCGCATGGGTCTTCTGCTCATCTCGCACGACCTCGCCGTGGTGACGGAGATGGCGGACCGCATCACCATCCTGCGCCATGGCGAGGTGATGGAGGCCGGCGACACCGCCCGCACGCTATCCGAACAGCTTCATCCCTACACGCGACAGCTGGCGCAGGCCTCAATGCATGTGCCCGCGCGGGCCAAGACACACGAGCGCGGCCGAGCCAAACCGCTGCTTCAGGTAGAGAACATAACGCGGGACTATCCCGGACGGCGCCTATCCCTGTTGAAACGCGCGGCTTCCATCCGCGCCGTCGACGATGTCTCGTTCTCGATGGCGCCGGGCCAGTCGGTGGCGCTGGTCGGGCGTTCCGGCTGTGGCAAGTCGACGCTTGCCCGCATGGTTCTGGCACTGGACAAGCCGACGGCCGGTACGATCCGCTTCCGTGGCGACACCCTCACCGGCAAGAGCGAGGCGGAGTTGAAGCCGGCGCGGCGCGACATGCAGGTCGTATTCCAGGACCCGTATGGCTCGTTCGACCCACGCCAGAAGGTCGAGAGATTGGTGGCCGAGCCGCTGCATGTGCTGGAGAAGAAGCCGGCGCCCGCCGCGCGGCGCGAGATGGTGGCGCATGCGCTGCACGAGGTCGGCCTCTCGCCAGGCGACATGGACAAATACCCGCACGAGTTTTCGGGCGGCCAGCGCCAGCGCCTGTCGATCGCCCGCGCCATCATCACCCGGCCGAAACTGGTCGTCGCCGACGAGCCGGTCTCGGCGCTCGATGTGTCGATCCGCGCCCAGATCCTCGATCTGTTCGCCGAGCTCAACCAGAAGCTCGGCATCGCCTATCTGTTCATCACCCATGATCTGACCGTCGCCCGCGCCATCACGGACGAAGTGATGGTCATGCATGACGGCAAGATCGTCGAGCGCGGCAGGACGAGCGAAGTGCTCGACCACCCGCAATCCGCAGCGGCCAAGGCGCTGGTCGCCGCTGCCCCAGACCTGCACCGGGCGATTGCGAAAAGGCTGCAGGAACAGGGGTGAGCAGCTTCGTGGCACGGCTAATTCGTTGGGCGCACGGCGGGAGAACGGCTATTGACAGCCAACAGTTCTGAAACGCGCGAAGGGCCTGAGCCTCCTCCACTGGGCCTGGGCGGCTCTGCTGCGCTGTTCGGGGCGGGTGCTCTGCTGCTGTTCCTGGTCACGCGGGTGGCCGTCCCAGCGTTTGTCTCCGCTAGCGGGGCTGAGACTGTGGTGATGTGGTTCTTGGCCGCAAGCACCATCCTTTTTGGCCCCCTGCTTCTCACGGCTGCCCTGCTATTGCATCGAGAGCGGCGTCAAGGAAGGCTGGTGTCGTTGGGCGCGCGGCTGTGGCTTCGCTCTATGAATGGCGGCGACTGGCTCTGGGCTATTGGAGGGCTGGCGGCTGTCAGCGTGCTGACCGGCGGCATCGGCGCCGCGCTCCGGATGCTGCAAGACGGGAGGACTCTTCATCCCTCGTTTATGGCTTTCGAGCCGCTAGGTCCTGGGCGGTACTGGATTCTCGGCGCGTGGCTGCCGTTTTTTGTACTGAACATCGTTGGGGAAGAGTTTGTCTGGCGGGGTGTCGCACTGCCGCGGCAAGAGGTTGCCTTCGGGGGGTGGGCTTGGCTGGTCAACGGGATTATGTGGTTGCTGTTCCACGCTGCCTTCCCCTGGCAAGTCCTGTTGACGCTCGTGCCGATCACGTTGCTCCTGCCCTATGTCGTCCAGCGGCGTCGCAGCACATGGGCCGGGATCGTTATCCACGCCGGGTTCGGTGCGATGGGCTTCCTGGTCCTAGCGTTCGGGCTTGCATGAATGCCGCACGAAGTGAAGCGCTTGACGCAATGCGGAGCAAAGCTGCCGGACCAAGGAAACGACGAATCTGAGAATGATGAACGCGACAAACCCGGATGGAGCAATTCAAGTCCTGCCAGACAATCTCGAACCCTTACACCGGGGCCCACTTTTGGTACCTCCCGGGGGGCGAGTTCAAGGGAACATCAATTCGCACATATTCCAAACTGAACGCGATAGGGTAAACGTCATATGGACTACCTAAAGGAAAATCTCATTGGAAAAGAATTTCGATCAATTAAGTACGAAAACGGCAGTATCATGATCGTACTTGAGGGAGGTTCCATCGCAGTAAATACCAAAATTTCATGCTCTATCCTGGCATACATGCAGTCTATAAATATTATTGACGTTGTCATCGACTCCGGATGGGTTTCCATTATATTCTCTGACAGATCTGAGATTCGCGTATCGCGAGTAATTGAGCGCGGGATTTCTCCGGAGAGCTTTGTCTATCACGGCGAGGATAACATAATCATAGTGGATAATTAAATAAGTAGATGAAGTTGGATCATGGAGATTGTTAGCGGCTTCGACTGTTAGACGTGGCATACGTGACTACTTCGAGGGCATTGTCCTTCTCCCAAGGCTACAAGACGCCAGCTTTCGGCCTCAACGACATCTGATTGCGCGACGGGACTTTGCCGGCGAACTTTTCTAAATTGCGGTGACGAATTAGGGGATGGGGTGATGGGTGCACTTTGTCGCCTTCGCCTAAGTCCCCAACAAAGGAGGCGATAAACCTCCTTCTGTTCCAAACGACTAACAGGAGTGGCTAATGGTCGACTTATCAATGCTCGATTGGCTAGAGGAGTGGTACCAGGGACAGTGCAACGGCGATTGGGAACACCAATACGGCATAAAAATTGATACGATCGACAACCCTGGATGGGAAGTTTCAATAGATTTGCACGGGACGCGGCTCTATGGAAGAAAGTTTACAGACGTGCGATTTCAGTATGACGATGAAATAGATTGGTTTTTTGTGACAATAAGGGACGGAACTTTCAACGGAGTTGGCGGGGCAAGGAACTTGTCGAATATTATCGGAGAGTTTAAAAAATTTGTGATGGACACGCAAAGAGAAATAGATCAATTAGATACCTAAAGATTTTTTTTCGCCAGATGTACAAAACGGGAATTATGGTGACAGTGCTGGACTGCACCCCGTAAGTGAGACACGGTAATTTCTGTGACAGGCTATCCTTGGAGGATGGCCTATGGCAGACAAAATGACGTTCAGAACGTCAACAGTCAGCCGATGCCTCAGCCTTGTGGCTTCACCACATCGGCCGGGCTGATGTCGAGCAGGTCGAGCGTGCGGCGCAACAGCTGCATCTCGCTCCCGGCAAGTTGCGAATCGGCCTTGGCGATCTCGGCCATGTGGCGGGCGAGCAGCTTGCGCCGTTCGACGTCGAGGTCGCGAAACTGTGCGATCGCCTGCGAGCCGTTGGTCTCGTAGCCGAACTCGTTGAGATATTCGATAACGCTGTCGATGCTGGTTTCGGGAATGCCGAAGGCTTCCCGGCAGATGCGCCTGAAGGCGGTCATTTCGCTTTCGCTGACCGACCCATCGGCCAGGATCATGCGGAACAGCATCAGCAGCTCCGCCGACAGCACCGGATCGTCCGCGACCTTGCGCACGCCGGGATCGCCGTCGAAGATCGAGCGTATCTGGTCCAGCAATCCCATCGCCATCAGCCCCTTCCGATTCGTCGGGAAGGTAGCGCGGAATCGGCTTTGCGCAAACGGGGTGCGAATGGTGGAACCTGTCATATTTTCTCGCCGGAAACTGCCGGCCGATCCGGCGACCCCGCTGCATGGGCTCATTGGTGTGTAACCGCGCGACTGGTACTATGTCGCTGTACGAATCATGTTGAGGAGGGACCGGACATGAATCTCAGTGCGCCTACCCAGCTTATTTTCATCATATCACTTGTCATTGCCATCATCGGCGTTCTCGCCGCGCTTGGCGTTCTTGCGTTCATCCCTTTGAATGCCGCGTGGATTGTCGTCATCGCCTACATCGTGCTGGCCGCCGGCTGCCTGATGCGCGGCGCTTAAACAATTCAGAATCTCAGGCAACTCGGAGCGCCCGGCCACAAGCCGGGCGCTTTTGATTCTGCAGGATGGTCTGTTAGAATTCCTGGACGAGGGGAAGCGCATGCCCGACAGCGAAGACGGCAGCCGCCACGACAGAACAGGGCTCGATCGGTTCGAGATGGTGCGGCGCGCGCCCAGCCATCGGCTTCAGGGCGCCGTCACCGACATATGCGGCTTTCGCGAAACCATGCCAGGCCATTTCCGCGCCGTCGAATATGCGACGCTGACCGTGCCGCTGGTCATCAGCTTTGCCGAACCCTTTGCCATCGGGCTTGGCAAGGACCCAGGCGACAATGACCGCTTCGCCAGTTTTGCCGCCGGCCTCTATGCCGGGCCGGTGGTGATCGAATCCTTCGGCGGCGCCTGCTGCGTGCAGATCAATTTCACCCCGCTCGGCGCTCGTCGCTTCTTCGGACGGCCGATGAGCGAACTGACCGACCGCATGGTCGGCCTGGACGACGTGCTCGGCGTCGAAGGCATCGCGCTGCGCGAAAGGCTCGGCAATGCGCCGGATTGGAGCGCCCGCTTTGCCATCGCCGAGGCCTTCGTCGCTGACCGGTTGGCAACCGCAGACCGCGCTCAAGCCGACATAGTCTGGGCCTATGAGACGATCGTCTCGACGCGTGGGCGGATTCGCATCTCGACGCTGGCCGAAAAGCTTGGCTGGAGCCGCAAGCATCTTACCGGAAAGTTTTCGGACGCGGTCGGCACCGGCCCAAAAACATTGTCGCGAATTGTCCGCTTCAACCATGCGCTCGGGCTGTCGAGACAGGCCAGCAGCGATTGGGCCGACATTGCCGCCGACTGCGGCTATGCCGACCAGGCGCATCTGGTGCGCGAGTTCCGCGACCTCGCAGGCGTCACGCCGACCACTGTCGCCGCGAGGTAACATTTCTTCAAGACGCGCAACCGGCCTTCGCGCAGACTGGGTTGATCGACCAACCCGCTGAAGGAGATCAGCCATGCCGAACAGCACCGAACCACCGCGGCTTTATCCGGCGCTGCGCTACAGAAATGCCGGCAAGATGATCGACTGGCTATGCGAGGCCTTCGGCTTCAGCGTTCGCGCCCGCTATGGCGAAGGCGACGTGGTGCACCATGCCGAACTGGCATTCGGCTCCTCGATCATCATGCTCGGCACGGCGCGTGACGATGCCTATGGCAAGATGGTCGGCGCGCCCGGGTCAGGCGGCGGCAAGTCGATCTACGTTGCGGTCGCTGACGCAGACGCGGCATACGCGCGGGCAAAGACCGCCGGCGCAGAGATTCTGGAAGAACTCACCGACCGGGACTATGGCAGCCGCGAATTCATCTGCCGCGATCCGGAAGGCAATGTCTGGTCGTTCGGCACCTACTGGCCGAAGGCTGACGAGAAAGCATGATCCCGAAAAGTGGAGACCGGTTTTCGGACAAGATCATGCTCAAGCAAAGCAGCTAACGCGCCAGCCCAAAAATCGCGTCGCAGTCGAGGTGGGTTTCCAGCTCGGCTGCGATCTCGTCCAGTGCCCGTTCGACCTCGGCGCGGTAGTCGATGCCGCCGCCCTTGACGCCGAGGCTTTCGAGGAATTTCGCCCGGAAGGCATCGGCGGAAAACAGCCCGTGCATATAGGTGCCCAGCACCTTGCCGTCGGCCGAGATAGCGCCGTCATCGATGCCGTTGATGACGGCGGACGGCCGCAGCGTGTCGGGACCGGTGGTGCGGCCGAGATGGATCTCGTAGCCCTCGAGCGGCAGATCGAATTGCACCGAGCGCGCGCTGACGTTGCGCACCGTCTTTTCCGGCTCCATCACCGTTTCGACGTCGAGCAGCCCGAGGCCTTGCGTCTCGGTAACGCTGCCCTCGATGCCGTCGGGATCGCGCACGATATGACCGAGCATCTGGAAGCCGCCGCAAATGCCGACGATATGGCCACCGCGTTTCCTGTGCGCGACAAGGTCGCGGTCCCAGCCGTTCTCGCGGAATTTCACGAGATCGCCGATCGTCGACTTCGAGCCGGGAATGACCACCAGACCTGCATCTTCGGGCAAGCGCTGGCCAGGCGGCACGAACGCCACCTCGACCTGCGGTTCGGCCTTGAGCGGGTCGAGGTCGTCGAAATTGGCGATGCGCGAGAGCATCGGCACGGCGACCTTCAGCGCGCGCTTCTCGCCGGATGCCAACCGCTCGAGCACGACAGAATCTTCCGACGGCAGCCGCGCCGCCGCCTTCAGCCACGGCACGACACCAAAACAGCGCCAGCCGGTGAATTTTTCGATCGCCTCGATGCCATCGTCGAACAGCGAGACATCGCCACGGAACTTGTTGATGAGATAACCGACGATCATGCGCCGGTCGTCGTCCGGCAGGATCAGGTGGGTGCCGGCGATCGAGGCAATGACGCCGCCGCGATCGATATCGCCGACCAGGATCACCGGCACGCCGGCGCGCGTCGCAAAGCCCATATTGGCAATGTCGCGGCTCCTGAGATTGATCTCGGCCGGCGATCCCGCGCCCTCGACAATAACCAGATCGGCGCCCTCGCCGACCGTCGCCCAGGAGTCCAGCACCGCATCTATCAACCGGCCCTTCAGCGCCTGGTAATCGCGCGCCCGCGCCTCGCCGAACACCTTGCCCTGCACGACGACTTGAGCGCCGACATCGGTTTGCGGCTTGAGCAGCACCGGGTTCATGTGGATGGTCGGCGCCACGCCGCAGGCGATCGCCTGCAGCCATTGGGCGCGGCCGATCTCACCGCCGCCTGAACCGCCGGGAATATCGGCGACGGCCGCGTTGTTCGACATGTTCTGCGGCTTGAAGGGCCGCACTTTCAAGCCGCGCTTCTTCGCCGCGCGGCACAGACCGGCGACTAGCACCGTCTTGCCGACATCCGAACCCGTGCCCTGCAGCATGATTGCCTTGGCCATATCAGTCCCTGCCCTGCGCAACGGTTCCGGTGATCGTCGACTTGGCTGCCAGTGGCCCGCCGCGCCAGAGATAGAGCGCCATTAGTGGCTCCTTGCCGGTGCGCATGGCGTGGCTGACGTCAGAGGCATGGTGGATCACCTCGCCCGCCGCTCGAAGGCGAAAACCGCCATCGCCCATGCGCCATTCGGCGCCGCCGGTCAGCGGGATATAGATCTCCTCCGCGACATGATGGTGATCGGGGTAGACGATGTCGGGCCCAAGGATCAGCAGGCCGGCCGCGACATCTTCATTGACGAAATGGCCGCGCGTACCGAACACCTCCAGCCAGCCGTAATTGTCGATGAAAACCTTGCCGAAATCCGCTTCGCCATAGGTCTGCCCCCAGCGCAGATCGCCGCGACGCTCCGCAACCAGCCGCGCCAGCGGCTTGGCCGCAGCGGGAGCGAGTTCAACGATACGGTCGAGCTGGACGAGACAAGGCAGTGCATGCGGTTCGAGCGGCCGGCCCGGCATGTCCCAGCCGATCCGGGCCACGGCGTCGCGCACCAGCGCATCATCGAACGTCTGGAGATAGGCATGGAAGCGTCCGAGCAGTTCGTCGAAATTTGTCGTCACACTTTGCTCCAAAGCGCATCCGCGCACAGCGGCTGGGCAGACGGTCGGGTTGCGCGGCGGCATCATTGGTCTAGATTGGACTGCGCGCAAAGCCAAAAACGACAGGCCAGCAGGCCGGAAACATCAGGGAGCACGCCATGGACGCCGCTGTCGATGCGGGCACCAGCCAGTTCGAACTCAACGAGGACCAGCGCGCCATCCAGGAGATGGCCGAGGCCTTCGCCGCCGACCGTGTGGCGCCGAACGCACTCGACTGGGATCGCAACAAATATTTCCCCGCCGATGTGATCCGCGAGACAGGCCCGCTCGGCCTTGGCGGCATCTATGTCAGCGACGATGTCGGCGGCTCAGGGCTCGGCCGGCTCGACGCCGTGCTGATCTTCGAGGCGCTTTCGCGGGCCGATCCGGCGTTTTCCGCCTTCATCTCGATCCACAACATGGCGGCATCGATGATCGACCGCTTCGGCGGCGACGAACAGCGCCGGCGTTTCCTGCCGAAGCTGACCTCGATGGAATGGCTGGCCAGCTATTGCCTGACCGAGCCGGGTTCGGGCTCGGATGCGGCGGCGCTGAAGACGCGCGCGGTCAAAAGCGGCAGTGACTATGTGCTGAACGGCGCCAAACAATTCATCTCCGGCGCCGGCGACAGCGATCTCTATGTCGTCATGGCGCGCACCGGCGCCGACGGGCCGAAAGGCATTTCCACCTTTGTCGTGCCGAACGATGCGCCGGGCCTTTCCTTCGGCGCCAACGAGCACAAGATGGGCTGGCACATGCAGTCGACCCGCCAGGTCGTCTTCGAGGATTGCAAGGTGCCGGCGCAAAACCTGCTCTCAGTCGAAGGCGCCGGCTTCGGCATCGCCATGGCCGGGCTTGACGGCGGCCGCTTGAACATCGCCGCCTGCTCGCTCGGCGGCGCGCAATCGGCACTCGACAGGGCGCTCGCCTACACCGCCGAGCGCAAGGCTTTCGGGTCGAAGATCAACCAGTTCCAGGCGCTGCAGTTCAAGCTCGCCGACATGGAGACCGAACTGCAGGCAGCGCGCATCTTTCTCTACACCGCCGCTTCGAAGCTCGACCGCAAGGCACCGGATGCCTCGAAATGGTCGGCTATGGCCAAGCGCTTCGTCACCGACACCGGCTTCAACGTTGCCAACGACGCGCTGCAACTGCATGGCGGCTACGGCTATCTGCACGATTACGGCATCGAGAAGCTGGTGCGCGACCTGCGCGTCCACCAAATCCTCGAAGGCACCAACGAGATCATGCGCGTCATCATCGCTCGCGCCCTGATCGGACGGTAAGGCAGTAGGCAGAAAGATGACCGCCAAGATCAAGGGCATCAGAAAAATGCTTCGCCAACTTATTAGCAAACTTGCGCCCGAATAGGTCGCCTACTGCCTACTGCCTACCCAAACCACGGAGTGCCATTATGACCACCATCGCCTTCATCGGCCTCGGCAATATGGGCAATCCGATGGCCGCCAACCTGGTCAAGGCCGGGTATGCCGTGCACGGCTTCGACCTGGTGCCGGAGAACCTCGTCATCGCCAGGGAGCACGGCGTCGTCATCATGGCCAATGCCGTTGCAGCGGTGAAGGATGCCGATGCGGTCATTACCATGCTGCCGGCCGGCAAGCATGTGCTGTCGGTTTACGCAGACATCGCGGCCAAGGCGAAAAAAGGCGCGCTGTTCATCGATTCCTCGACCATCGACGTCGAGTCGGCCCGAAAGGCCCATGCCATCGCCGCCAAGCACGGGTTGCTGACGATCGACGCGCCGGTCTCCGGCGGCACCGGCGGTGCGGCGGCCGGCACGCTGACCTTCATGGCCGGCGGTTCGAAGGACGCCTTCGCCAAGGCCGAACCAATCCTCAAGCCGATGGCCGGCCGCATCGTTCATTGCGGCGACGACGGCGCCGGACAGGCGGCGAAGATCTGCAACAACATGATTTTGGGCGTTTCGATGATCGGCGTTGCCGAGGCCTTCGTGCTTGCGGAAAAGCTTGGCCTGTCGCACCAAGCACTGTTCGACGTCGCCTCGACCTCGTCCGGCCAGTGCTGGTCGCTGACCACTTACTGCCCGGTGCCCGGCCCGGTGCCGACATCGCCCGCCAACAATGGCTATAAGCCTGGCTTCGCGGCGGCACTGATGCTGAAGGACCTGAAACTGTCGCAGGAGGCCGCGCAGAGCGCCGGTGCGGCAACCCCGCTCGGCGCAGAGGCAGCCCAGCTCTATGCGCTGTTCAATGCACAAGGCAACGCCGGCGCGGATTTTTCCGGCATCATAAATTTCCTGCGCGGTGCCACGGGGTAAACTCCGAATTTCATCGTTTTTTCGATATCCTGATGCGGAAAGCTGGCAAGTTTAGGTTTGCTTAAGCTCTTGCTAACCTTGCAGTAACGATGTGCGTTTAAAACGGATTGCGAGGCGGACATCCGCCCGGCGCTCCGGATCAGGTCTCGCGTACCGGAGCCCGCAAGTTTCGCCGTAAGTTTCGCAAGTGTTTTGTTGGCGAAGCGCCATGCGTATCTGGCAAAACCGCGCTCCGATGGAGCGCGGTTTTTGCGTTTCGGACTCTTCAAGGACAGTGAGACGATCGCCCTGGCGCGACTCCAGATGATCGTCGGCCTCGTGGCGGCGGTCCAGACCTACGTTGACGACCGGCGCGTCAGCTGCGCTACTTGCGTGCGAGCAAGACGTGAGCCTCTTGGGGGAATATCAGCTCCCCTCCAGTTGAATAGATTGCCAGCGAAGAACTTAGATCAGCCGTGATCGCTGCGATGACTGCGTCCCGATGTCCGGCCTCCATTCCGCTGACCAGCCCAGCCTGCGGTGTCGCTGCCAGCTGTAATCGCACATATTGCTTTGACGAGGGGAACCGGATGTTCTGTGTCGTCGTGTGGATGGTCACCTGACGAAATCCCGCCCCGGCCACCAATCGGTAAAGCTCGTCCGCATCGGCGAGTGAATGCTCGGACCGTTTCGTTGCCGAAGCGCCCGGACCGAGGTGTCGATCCAAGGCATCCGCCAACGCGTTTGCCGCAGGAGTGTGCTCGATAGCGCTGAAAACGTTTAAGACCAGTCGGCCGTCAGGCACCAGAACTCGGAACATCTCACGTAGCGCACTCGATCGGTCCGGAAAAAACTGCAGTCCGAGCTGGCAAAGAACCAAATCAAAGGTGGAGTCAGGGAACGGCATTTCGAGCGCGCTTCCCTCGTGCCAGTCGATACGCGGTCCAGCACCTCTCGGGAGCGAGCGAGCAACGGCAAGCATGCCCGTGTTGATGTCGAGGCCGACGACCTGCCCATTTCCCATACGCTCGGCCGCCGAGCGTGCCACCACGCCGGTGCCGCAAGCTACGTCCAGAATCCGCTCACCAGATTGAGGCGCAGCACGATCCAAAAGGTCGGCAGCCCACTGGGCTGTTATTGCCGGGACCAGGTAGCGCTCGTAGAGTTCCGCAGCGCTGCCTTCCAGCTGCCACTGCTCTTGCTGGGCCATAGCGTCCCTCCCGGACCAGCCGTTCGGGCAACGGGCCGATCGGCGCTTCAAGCAGCCATCTTAAAGCACGTGTCTGTCAACTAGCAACCGGACCGGGAAACATGGATACAGAGCAGATCGCTAGGACGATCCGCCCGCCACCCTAACGAGACCTTTACTGCTGCTCGTTTCCATCGACGAGACGAATGGCAACGTTCCACCCACAGCCGAATCCAAACCGAGGCACCATCGCCTTTCGGATCACTTGTTGAAGTCGACAGGACACGCCCCGCCATTTCCACCGGGCGGGCTCGAAGCTTGAAGGCAACTCGGTTGCAGACATAGTCTCGAAGACCATTTCGTTAAAGGCTATATGGCCGCACGAATCTTTTCACATATTGAGGTCCCGCAATGGCGCACGAGCCTCGAAAAAGACCATTATTCCGCAAGCTCGATAATCATCTATTACGCGTGAGCGATCTCGATGCAGCCGTATCGTTCTATGGGGATCGGCTCGGTCATGCCCTCGTTTGGCGGGACGATGAAGCCGCTGGCTTTGCGCTGCCGGAAACCGATGCGGAACTGGTTGTCCATCTTCATATCGGTCCCGAGACCGATATCCTGGTCGATAACGTGGACGACGCGTTTGAGGAATTCTTGGCCGCCGGCGGTGAGGCTGTGCAACCGCCATTCGAGATCGCGGTCGGACGGTGCGCCCGTGTCCGCGATCCTTTCGGCAACATAGTTGTGATCTTGGACCAATCGAAAGGGATGTTGGTCACTGACGCGAAGGGGCACGTCATCGGTGTCAAGGCGGGCCAGTGATCACGCGTGGTCGTCTATACCGCCAACAGCCTCGCCTGGCGAACGCTTCGCCATAAAGCCGCATTCAATCTCCGGGCGCCCGATTACCGGGCGCCCCGGCGATCGTTCCATCTTACCGCTTGTGCAGATCTGCTTCCGCCAGATCGAGCGCCCTGGCGATACGGTCGCAGCCGATGTCGATCGTCTCGCGCGTCCAGATCAGCGGCGGCGACAGGATCATCGTGTCGCCGGTGGCGCGCAGCATCATGCCCTGGGCAACTGCATGGTCGCGGACAAGCACGGCCGCGCTGCCGGCCGGCAGGAAGCGCTCCTTGGTTGCCTTGTCCTTGACGATCTCGATCGCTCCCATCAGCCCGAACGAGCGCACCTCGCCGACCAGATCGTGCCCACCGAGACGTTCCTGCAGCGCCCTGGCGAAGTAAGGCCCGGTATCGTTCCTGACGCGCTCGACCAAGCCTTCGCGCTCGATGATCTCGAGGTTCTTCAGCGCCACCGCGCAGGCCACCGGATGCCCGGCATAGGTGTAGCCGTGATAGAATTCGCCGCCCTTTTCGACCAGCGTCGCCGCGATGCGGTCGCCGACCAGCAGCGCCGACAGCGGCTGATAGCCGGAGGTCAGCGCTTTAGCCGTGGTGATGGTGTCGGGCTCGACATCGAAGGCTTGTGCCGCGAACCACTCGCCGGTGCGCCCATAGCCGGTGATGACCTCGTCCAGCATCAGCAGGACATCGTATTTGCGGCAGATGCGCTGCACTTCCGGCCAATAGCTCATCGGCGGGATCTTCACCCCGCCTGCCCCCATCACCGGCTCGCCGATGAAGGCGGCGACCTTGTCGGCGCCGGCTTCGAGGATGGCGTCCTCGACGGCCTTCGCCGCGCGCAGGCCGAAATCATGGTCGCTTTCGCCGGGCAGCGCCAGTTCATAGGCGTAGGGCATCATCACGTGGACGATGTTGGGCACGGCGCCGCCGAGCTGCTTGTGCATGAGATCCATGCCGCCGAGCGAGGCGCCGGCGATGGTCGAGCCGTGGTAGCCCATCTTGCGCGAGATGATGCGGTTCTTCTCGGGCCTGCCTTCCAGCACCCAATAGTGACGGACCAAGCGCAGCGCCGTGTCGTTGGCCTCCGAACCGGACGAGCCGTAGAACACCTGGTTGATATGCTTCGGCGCGATCTCCGCCAGTTTCTTGGCAAGCAGAACCGGCGTCGGCGTCGAGCATTTGAAGAAGGAGTTGTAGTAGGGCAATTCCTTCATCTGGGCGTAGGCGGCGTCGGCCAACTCGTCGCGGCCATAGCCGACATTGACGCACCACAGCCCGGCCATGCCGTCGAGGATTTCCGTCCCTTCGGAATCGTAGATGAACGGCCCGTTGGCGTGGGTGATGATGCGTGAGCCGGTCTCGCGCATCTCCTTGTGGTCGGTGAACGGATGAAGGTGATGCGCGGCATCGATCTGCTGAAGCTGCTTCAGCGAATAATTCTGGTAGGTCATGTCTGGTCTTTCCTCTTGAACCAATCCGGCAGCTTTTGCGCCGGGGCGGATTCGTCAGAGGACAGCGGGCGGCGAATAGCCGATGCGGGCGCAGAGCCGCAATAGCTCGGCGCGAAGCGTGCGCGACGACGGCGTCACCGCCACCCCAAATGCGCAACCCGATTTCGCCAGCCGAGCCATGCATGTACCTTAGGCTGCCTCCAGCCCTCAGTTCAAGCCGTGCCGGTCAAGCGACGCCGGTCAATTGGTGCCAGTCAGGGCCCGTTGCAGGAAGACGTACTTCATCGCCGCCTGTGCGGCCTGCGGCCGCCGATCGCCGCGTCCACCATGGCCGCCCTCGGTCTCCTCGAAGAACAGCGTCTTGCCGTGGCCGGCCGCCTGCAGCCGTGCCGCCATCTTGCGGGCATGCCCGGGATGGACGCGATCGTCGGCGGTCGAGGTCGTCAGCAACACCGGCGGATAGGCTGCATCCGTGTCTACATGCTGGTAGGGCGAATAGGCGGCGAGCCAGGCTGCCTCTTCCGGCTTCGCCGGATCGCCATACTCGGCCATCCACGACGCGCCGGGCGGCAGCTCGGTGTAACGCAGCATATCGAGCAGCGGCACGTCGATGATCACCGCGCCGAATAATTCCGGGCGCTGCGTCAGCGAGACGCCGGTCAGCAAGCCACCATTCGATCCGCCCTGGATGCCCAGCGTGGCCGGTGTGGCGATGCCGCGTTTGACCAGATCTTGCGCGACCGCTGCGAAATCGTCGAAGGCATTCTGGCGATTGGCCTTGAGCGCGGCCTGATGCCAGTTCGGGCCGAACTCGCCGCCGCCGCGGATGTTGGCCTGCACATAGGCATTGCCCTTCTCCAGCCACAGCCTGCCGCGCACGCCGGCATAGCCGGGCAGCAGCGGCACTTCAAAGCCACCATAGCCGTAAAGCAATGTCGGCACCGGCCCGTCCTGGTCGCGCCGCCTGACGACGAAGTACGGGATCATCGTGCCATCCTCCGAGCGCGCCTCGAACTGTTCTGAGACCAGGGACGACGCGTCGAAGCGCGCCGGCTGCGATTTCACCGGTACCAGCGTCGCAGCATTGTCGTGCGACCAGATGATCGAGCTCGGCGTCAGGAAATCGGTGAAGGAGAAGGAGACGCTGGAACCGAAATGCTCGGCATGGCTGATGCCGACATTGCCGTTTTCGGGCAATGCAACGGGCTTGAACTCCCAGCCGCCGCCGCTGCGCTCGCCGGCGATGACCTTGCCGCGCACATTGTCCATCAAATTGATGAACAGCCGGTCCTGCGTGCGGGCAATGCCGGCAATCGAGACGCGGTGCGCCGGCTCGAGCACGGTATCGATGGATCCGAATAGCCCGGTTTCGATCCAGCGCTCGAAATCGAGTGAATAGAGCCCGTCGGGCTTGCACAGCGTGCCGTCCGGCGCCGTCCATGGGGAACGCACGCCGAAGACAAGCTGGCCCTTGAACAGCGCTGTATCGGTGACGTCGTCCGGCAACGGAATGCGCCTGTTCTCGCCGGAAGGCAGCCGCAGGAAACTGTGCGAGGCGAAGAAGTCGAGGGTCCGGGCGAGGAAGACATGACGCTTGTCGCCGTCGAATTCGACGGACCCGCCGGCGGCAAGATCCTGCTTCAGCGCCTCGAAGATCGGCATCGCCGCTTCCAGTGGCGTGCCGCGCCGCCAAATCTTGACCACGCGCGGATAACCGGACAGGGTCTTGTCGTCCTCCTCGAAGGCGGCGGCAACGATAACCGTGTCCTCGTCCAGCCAGCTAAAGCTCGATTTCGAGGCAGGAGCACGAAAGCCGCCATCGACGAAGGACCTGCTTTCGATATCGAATTCGCGCATCTCGCTGGCATCGCCGCCATCCGGCGACAGGCTGAGCAGGCAGCGGCTGAAGTCGGGATAGAGCCGGCTCGCGCCGCTGAACACCCATTTCACCCACTCTTCCGCCGCCAGACTATCGAAGTCGATGATCGTCTGCCATTCCGGCTTGTCGGTCTTGTAGGATGCGACCGTGGTGCGCCGCCAGAGGCCGAGTACGTTCGTCCGGTCCTGCCAGAAATTATAGACATGGCCGTTGATAGCCGTCCCGACTGCGATGTTATCCTCGGCCGTCATCAGGTCGAGCGCCGTCTCGAACGACGTCTGATAGAACGGATCACGCTGCAGCTCCCCCACCGTGATCGCATTTTGGCAATGCACCCAGTCGAGCGCCTGCTTGCCTCGTCTGTCCTCCAGCCAGAGAAACGGATCTTCGGCCACCCAATCCGGCTGGCCCTTGGTATTCGATTTGGTCATGAGGTCTCCGGTTGAGTCGGACGTCGGTACCGCCCAGATCGACATGGGGCCGCTTATATTCAAGTCATCGCGTCAGGAACGGCAACCTTCTGGCATTCACACCATCCGCCTTCGAATAACGGTTACAACCGCCAGCGCCAGGCAAATGGCACCGAGCGTCATCGGCAGACCGCCTGCCCCAAGGACATCCATGGCGCTGCCCGCCAGCGGCGGCACGGCGATCCCGCCGACGCCCCACATCAGCGAGAAGGCGGCGTTGCCGGCGACCAGCGCCGAGCCGTTGAACCGCTCGCCGAGCTCGATGATCGACATCGTGTAGATGCCGTAGGAAACCGCACCCCAGATGAAGACGCATGGCCATATGAGCGGCGTCTCGATGAGAACCGGCAGCAGCACGCATCCAAGCACCGTCACCGATACACAGATGAACCGCACCAGCCGCGCCGTCAGCCGTTCCGCTAAGAGGCCGAGGGGCACCTGCATGGCGATGTTGCCGGCGATCATCACCGACAGCAGCGCCGACATGCGCGCTTCGGCGATGCCGTAGTGCGTTCCGTAGACCGGCAGCAAGGCGAGCACCGCCTGTTCGAAACCGGCGGCCACGACGACCGCCGATAACAACAGCCAAGCCTGCGGCACGAATCCCAGGACCGAAACCCGGTGCCCGCTCTCGTCGACCCTCGGCAGCCGTGCCAGCACCGAGGCAAGGCAGGCGCCGCAAAACAGGAATGCGCCGATGCCCACCAGAAACGGCGGCCATCCCACGGTGCCGACCGCAAGCAGGCACAGCGGCCCCGCCGCAAAGCCCGCCGAAATGATCGTCGAATAGATGCCCATGACGCGGCCGCGGCGTGCTGGCGGCGCCAGTGCGATCACCCAGACTTCGCTCAGCACGTAGAGCGGGTTGGTGACCCCACCGATCAAAAAGCGCAGCGGAAACCACAGATAGACATTTTGCGTCCAGCCGATCAGCGCCAGCACCAGCGCCGAAAGTGCCGCGCAGGTAAGCGCGGTGCGCCCTGCCCCGAAACGCCACGCCAGC
>NZ_SUEG01000010.1:9131-53492 GCF_005063415.1 Mesorhizobium sp. | reverse complement strand
GGCGACGAGACGATGAAGCCGATCGGCGTCATTGCCGCCGACAGGCCGATCATGGCCGGCGAGACGCCCTGGCGCTGCAGGATGAAGCTCAACAGCGGATAGCTCAGCCCTTGCGCGATGGCGAACACCGAGACGGTGGCGATCACGCCGGTGATCGCCGCCCATTGCACTATCTCGCCGCTGCTCTGTTCCGCCCGGTCCATGATGCAGGACTAGCGTTTCGCTTTCATCGCGGTAAGCACCGGCAACGAAAACCGCTTGCGCCAGCCGGAAGAGATAAGAGCCTGACGATCCCGCCGGCTGCCCCCAGGGCATGTCGCTTCCCTCGTCCTAGTGGTCGCCGCCTCCGCAATGGCCGGCCAGCCGGCAGTCCATTATGCCGCTGCATTGCCGCAGCGTACGAGGATTATCATGACCGCCGCCCTTCAGCCCGCCGAACCGGCATTGGCAAACGATCGCGCCCGTCGCGGCGGCCGCGCGGGAAAGCGTGCCGGCGGATCGGCGGCGTTCGAACAGCCGCCGTTTCGGCAGTTGAAGAACCCGCTGGCGCCGACGCGGCTGGTTTCCGACGACGAGCTGGAATCCATCCACCTCGCCTCTCTGCGCGTGCTGCGGGAAATCGGCGTCGACGTGCTGCATGACGAAGCCCGGCGCATTATGAAGGCGCATGGCGCCGATGTCCGCGAAGGCAGCGAGCGGGTGCGCTTCGACAGCGACATGATCCTGGAACTGGTTGCGCACTGCCCGCCGGAATTCACCATCCACGCCCGCAACCCGGCGCACGATGTGCGCTTCGGCGGCGATAATCTGATCATCTCGATGATGGCGTCGGCACCCAATTGCTCCGACGTCGACCGCGGCCGTCGGCCGGGCAACCAGCAGGATTACCGCAACTTCCTCAAGCTTGCGCAGATGCACAACATATTGAATTGCACGGGCGGTTATCCGGTCGAGCCGATCGACATCCACCCGTCCGTCCGCCACCTCGAATGCATCCGTGACCTCGCCACGCTGACCGACAAGATGTTCCACATCTATTCGCTCGGCAAGGAACGCAATGTCGACGGCATAGAGATCACCAGGATCGCACGCGGCATCAGTCATGAGCAGCTGCTCGCAGAGCCGTCGGTGTTCACCATCATTAACACCAATTCGCCGCTCAAGCTCGACGTGCCGATGATGGAAGGCATTATCCAGATGTCGAGCAAGGGTCAGGTGGTCATCGTGACGCCGTTCACCCTGTCCGGCGCCATGGCGCCGGTGACGATTGCCGGCGCGTTGGTGCAACAAAATGCCGAGGCGCTGTCCGGTATCGCCTTCGCGCAGATGGTGCGCAAGGGCGCGCCGGTCGGCTACGGGGGCTTCACCTCGAATGTCGACATGAAGTCCGGCGCGCCGGCCTTCGGCACGCCGGAATATATGAAGGCGCAGCTGGTGGGCGGACAGCTCGCCCGCCGCTACAACATCCCCTACCGCACCTCCAACACCTGCGCCGCCAACACGGTCGACGCGCAGGCCGCCTATGAAAGCGTGTTCTCGCTGTGGGGCGCCATCCAGGGCGGCGGCAATCTGATGATGCATGCCGCCGGCTGGCTCGAAGGCGGCCTGCGCTGCTCCTATGAGAAGACCATCCTCGATATAGACCTGTTGCAGATGGTCGCCGAGTTCCTGACGCCGCTGGATCTTTCCGAGGAAGCGCTCGGTTTCGACGCCATCCAGTCGGTCGGCCCCGGCGGCCATTTCTTCGGCACCCAGCACACGCAGGACCGCTACAAGACCGCCTTTTATGCGCCTATCATTTCCGACTGGCGCAATTTCGAGAGTTGGGCGGAGGCCGGATCGCCGACGGCGCTCGAAAAGGCCAATCGCGTCTGGAAGGAACGGCTGGCGTCCTATGAAGAGCCCTACATGGATCCGGCAATCCGCGAGGAGCTCAACGCTTTCGTCGACAAGCGCCGGGCCGAAGGCGGCGCGCCGACCGATTTTTGATCATCTGATGAGTAGTCGACCCCCACTCCGTCGAGCTTCGCTCGACACCGCTCCCCCGATCGACGGGGTAGAGCAAGGGCGTGAGATTATTCCAGCCGGCGCCCTTCTCCGCTTTGTTTTCGCGCCCCGCTCACTCGATTCAATCTCTTCAAAAACGGAACTATCTTCATGAAATCTCATGCAAAAGCGGTTGTTATCGGCGGCGGCGTCGTTGGCTGCTCGGTGCTCTATCATCTGGCCAAGGCCGGCTGGACCGACATCATGCTGATCGAGCGTTCGGAGCTCACTTCCGGCTCGTCCTGGCATGCGGCGGGCGGCTTCCATACGCTGAACGGCGATCCCAACGTCGCCAAGCTGCAGGCCTATACGGTGCAGCTCTACAAAGAGATCGAGGAGATTTCCGGCCAATCCTGCTCGTTGCACCTGACCGGCGGCGTGATGATGGCCGACACGCCCGAGCGCATGGACTTCCTTCGGCTCGCCCACGCCAAGGGCCGCTATCTCGGCATGGACACAGAACTGATCACGCCGTCCGAAGCCAAGGCAATGTTCCCGCTGATGGACGAGACGAATTTCGTCGGTGCCATGTGGGATCCAGTCGAGGGCCATCTCGACCCTTCCGGCACCACCCATGCCTATGCCAAGGCCGCCAGGAAGCTAGGCGCCGAGATCGTACTGCGCAACCGCGTCGTGGAACTGACGCAGGAGGTCGACGGCACGTGGAACGTCGTCACTGAGCAAGGCACAGTCAAAGCCGAGCATGTGGTCAACTGCGGCGGCCTGTGGGCGCGCGAGATCGGCCGCATGGTCGGGGTCGAACTGCCGGTGCTGGCCATGGAGCACATGTACCTTTTGACCGAGCCGATGCCGGAGGTCGAGGAATTCAACAAGTCGACCGGCCGCGAGATGATCGGCGTGCTCGACTTCAAGGGCGAGATTTATACCCGCCAGGAGCGCAACGGCATCCTCCTCGGCACTTATGAAAAGGCCTGCAAGCCGTGGTCGCCGGTCAACACGCCGTGGGATTTCGGCCACGAACTGCTGCAGCCCGACATCGACCGCATCGCGCCATCGCTCGAGATCGGCTTCAAGCATTTTCCCGGCATCGAGAAAGCCGGCATCAAGCAGATCATCAACGGCCCCTTCACCTTCGCGCTGGACGGCAACCCGCTGGTCGGCCCGGTGCAGGGCCTGACCAATTTCTGGTGCGCCTGCGCCGTCATGGCCGGCTTCAGCCAGGGCGGCGGCGTCGGCCTGGCGCTGTCCAACTGGATGGTCCATGGCGACCCCGGCTTCGACGTCTGGGGCATGGACGTTGCGCGCTTCGGCGAATGGGCAACGCTGCGTTATACCAACGCAAAGGTGCGCGAAAATTATTCGCGCCGGTTCTCCATCCGCTTTCCCAACGAGGAATTGCCGGCGGCAAGACCAGCGCAGACGACTCCGCTTTACGACACGATGATCGCCAATAATGCCGTCATGGGCGATAGCTGGGGCCTCGAGACCCCGCTCTGGTTCGCGCCGAAAGGCTCGGAGCCGAAGGACATAGTGTCCTTCCACCGCTCCAATGATTTCGGTCCGATCGGCGAGGAGGTGCGCGCCACCCGCGAGAGGGTCGGCGTCACCGAGATCGCCAACTTCGCCAAATACGAAGTCTCCGGACCAGGGGCTGAGGACTTCCTCAACCGGCTGATGACCAATCGCATGCCAAAGACCGGCCGCATCGTGCTGACGCCGATGCTGAACGAGTTCGGCAGACTGATCGGCGACTTCACCATCGCCAAGGCGGGCCCAAGGGCTGGGGAAGACCGCTTCATGATCTGGGGTTCTTCGGCAGCGCAAAAATACCACATGCGCTGGTTCGAGAAGCATCTGCCAAAGGATGGAAGCATCCGCATCCACCGCTTCGACCAGACGCTGGTCGGTCTCTCCATCGCAGGGCCGAAATCCCGCGACCTGCTGCAGAAGCTGGTCGATGTCGACATCTCGACCAAGGCCTTCCGCTTCATGGATTTCCGCGAAATGGCGGTCGGCGGCGCGCCCTGCATGGTCAACCGCATCACCTACACCGGCGACCTCGGCTATGAAATCTGGATGGCGCCCGCCTACCAGCGCCTGGTCTACAAGGCGATCAAGGAGGCTGGCGAAGCGTTCGGCATCGTCGATTTCGGCATGCGCGCTTTGCTTTCGATGCGGCTTGAGAAGAACTTCCCGACCTGGTTCCGCGAGTTACGGCCGATCTACGGACCCTTCGAAGGCTCGATGGACCGCTTCATCAAGCTCGAGAAGAACGACTTCATCGGCCGGGAAGCAGCAGCCAGGGAACAGGCAGAAGGGCCGAAACTGCGCCGTGTCTCCTTCATCGTCGATGCCGCGGATGCAGACGTCATGGGCGATGAGCCGATCTGGGCCAAGGTCGGCGGCAAGGATTACGGCACCGTGGAAAAGCCGCATGGCTATGGCGCGCCGCGCTTCGATGCGGGTGGTAACGAAGTGCGCGGCTCGAACGCCGCCGAAGGCGCGTCTGCCGTGCGCGGCATTGTCGACGGCGACTGGCGCGTGGTCGGCTGGGTCACCTCCGGCGGCTATGCGCATTATGTCGAGAAGTCGATGGCGCAAGGCTATGTACCGGCAGCGCTTGCCGAGAACGAGAGCGCCGGGCTGTTCGAAGTCGAAATCCTTGGACACCGGCGGCCGGCACGCATCAATGTCGAGCCGCCCTTCGACCCGAGCGGCGAAAAGATGAGGACGTAGGCGCAGCCAGCCGGTCGCATTGTGCGGAGCATACTCTTCATGCTAGCGCAGCCGGCAACACTCTGCTGGCAAGGGCGATGAGATTTCATTGAAGTACAATCTGAGATGGGCCGACTGGCTGGCCGAGGGACGGATCGGCCCGTTCCCGGCGGCGATCGTCATGGTCGCGGCTTACTTTGCCTTACAGACCATCATACTGTCGCTGTTGAGCTCTTGGGCGGGAACCGGCGTCGGCATCGATGATGCGGAGCAGCTGATCTATGTTCCGTATCTCTGGGCTGGATATGGCGGCTCGCAACCACCCCTGTACACCTGGATCAACTGGCTGGCCGCGCATGTTTTCGGCACCAGTATCTTCACGCTGAAGCTCGTCAAATACTCCGTGCTGTTCCTTGCCGCCTGTAGCGTGTTCGCCGCCATGCGGCGGTTCGGCTACACCAAAGCGACAGCGGCGGCGGCCATGTTCGGCCTGTTTACGATCCCGCAGATCGTCTGGGAATCGCAGCGCGCCTTGTCGCATTCCGTCGCCGTCGTCGGCTTCTGCTCGCTGCTCCTGCTCGCCATGGCCTATCTTCTCGAGCGGCGAAGCATGATCGCCTATGCGGCGTTTGGCCTGGCCACGGCGGCGGCAATTCTTGCCAAATATAATGATGTCTTCCTCGTGGTGGCCCTTGTTGCGGCCGTGCTGTCGCTGCGCGAATGGCGCAGCGCGATCCTTGATCCGAAGTTCGCCATCAGCATAGCGGTCGCGGTATTGGTGCTGGCGCCAACCACCTATTGGAGCCTCATGCATCCCGCCGATTTATTGTCGAGAGGCGAGAAGTTCGGAATTGACTCGCAACAAGAGCGCATGGCGGCGGCCTTTGTCGGCGCCGGCAAGTTTGTCATGGGGACCTTCAATTTCGCGGTCTTGCCGGTGCTCGTTTCCGCCCTGGCCTTCTGGCTGGCGAAGTTCCGTTTCTCCGAGCGACATCCGAAAGGTTCGGCCAGGGAAATTCTGTTGTGGCGTACCTTGGCGCTCGGCTTGGTCATGCTGGCAATACTTGTACTGGCTACCGGCGTGACGGTGGTCAAGGACCGCTGGCTGCTGCCCGTCCTGTTCCTGTTGCCGCTGGCCATCGTCGCCACCATGGAACGGCTGGCGCCGCGCGGCAGGAATGCGCAGCTCCTGGTGATCTCGGCTGGAGCGATCATCGCCGTGCTGCTCGCCCCCGCCACCTGGTACGTCCAGATAAACGGGACCAGTGGACTGTCGCGCATGATCCGCGTGGATTACCCCGCCCTCTATCGCCAATTGACTGCGGACGGACCGGTCAAAACCGCAATATCTGATGGTGCATGGGTCGGAAATCTGCGGTTGGTCGACCAAAAACTGGTCGCACTTGACCAGGAAGTGCCTAATTTCGAAACGCTGATGCAGGAGCCGGCCGTACTCGTCTGGCTTGACCGCGACGATCCGCGGCCGGTCATTTTGGAGCAGCTCAAAGCGGCCGGCTATGAGCCGGACGGCCAGCCACGGCAAATGATGGTTCCGCTGTTGCGTGGCACCGACAAGTCCGCCCGGCCTGGCGCCTATGTAAGATTGAAGAGAATGGCGGTGGGAGGAGCCACGGCGCCCAAGGAAGGCGTTAGCGGAGGAGCCGAGGGTGGACAGGAACCCGACTGACCGGCCCCGTCATCACCGCAAGATCATGCCGTTCGAACCGGACGGCTCGAACGATGTGCTGCGCAAGAAATCGCGGCTGAAGGCCGCTGAACTCAACCAGCATGCGCTGGGCTATGGAGCGCTGGCGGAAGCCGAATGGCAGGCGGCGGGCATTGCTGCTCCTGACCTGCCCGCCATGCGCCGATACCGGCTCGAGCGCATCCGCGCCGAGCTGAAGCGCCGCGACTATGCGGGAGCCCTACTCTACGATCCGGTCAATATCCGCTACGCGACTGACGCGACCAACATGCAGCTCTGGGTCGCACACAATCGGACCAGGCATTGTTTCGTCGCCACCGATGGGCCGGTGGTGCTGTTCGACTATTTCTCGTGCGAGCACCTTTCCGATCATTCCGGCGTCGTCGACGAGGTGCGGCCGGCGGTGTCGTGGGCTTACCTCTACAGCGGCGAGCTGACCGGTCAAAAAGTCCGCCGCTGGGCAGCCGGCATCGCCGAGCTGGTATTGGAACATGGCGGCGGCAATCGCCGTATCGCCGTCGATCACATCAATCCCGAGGGCATCGAAGAGCTCGCCCGTCTCGGCATCTCGACCGGCAATGGCGAGGCGGTGTTGGAAAATGCGCGGCTGATCAAATCGCCCGACGAGATCCTTGCCATGCGCCGGGCGATCGTCGCTTGCGAGGCAGCGATGGGTGAGATGGAGCAGGCGCTGAGGCCGGGGATTTCCGAGAACGAATTGTGGGCCGAACTCCACCGCGGAAACATCGCGCGCGGCGGCGAATGGATCGAAACCCGGCTCTTGTCGTCGGGTCCGCGCACCAATCCCTGGTTCCAGGAGTGTTCGTCGCGGACGATCGAGGCCGGCGATCTCGTCGCCTTCGACACCGACCTGATCGGTCCTTACGGCTTCTGCGCCGACCTTTCGCGCACCTGGCTTTGCGGTGACGCGCCGCCGTCGCAGGAGCAGCGCGGCCTGTTCCGGATCGCAGCCGACCAGATCGCCCACAACACGGAGCTGATGCGGCCGGGCATATCGTTCCGCGACCTCGTCGAGGGCTCGTCAGTGCCACCGGGAGACTGCTTCCCGGCCCGTTACGGGGTGCTCTATCACGGCGTCGGCCTTGCCGACGAATACCCGACTTTGCCGCATGCTAGCGACTGGACCGACGACACACCGGACGGCGTTCTCGAACCGGGCATGGTGCTGTGCGTCGAGAGCTATATCGGCCGGCTTGGCGGCTACGAAGGCGTCAAGATCGAGGAACAGATCCTGATCACCGAGACCGGCAACGAGAAGCTTTCGACCTACCCGCTCGACAATCGGCTGCTTGGCGGCTGAGCGAAGCTAATGCATGTCGCGCAAAAGCATGCCCTCGGGCTTGACCCGAGGGTGTGCAGCGGTTTTGCGATAACGACATGCATGAAACAAGAATCTAAAGCGCGTCACATGAGGCCGACCGAACGCGATGCGCTTTACGTGAGCGCCGCGATCGTCTCGCGCATCGCAGCGACGATCGTTTCCGGCGTTGTCTTGGCCGTGATGAACGGCAAGCCTTTGCGCCGCCTTGTCCAGCCGACGACCGTCACCTTCTGCGCCGCTGGCTCGAAACGCTGCGCCAGCGCCCAGCTCTCGCAATCGATCGCCGCCACGTCCGCCCTGCCCTCGGCAACGGCAACGATCGAAGCACGGTGCCCACAGCTTTCGCTCAGCGCGGAAAAGATATCCAGACTCTCGCCCAATGCTTGCAGGTCGCGGGCTGGCGCGACGATGCCCGACATGGAATCGAGGCTGTTGAAGGTGAAACGCTTGCCGCGTAGCAGATCGAGCGGAATGACGGCGCCGCCGTCGGCCGGCGACCTTGCCGGCGATGCCTCGCCAGCCCTCATGACGATGGCGCTCGAATAGAGTTCGCCCTGTCCACCCTCGAAGGCGTCGTAACGCGGCTGACCGACGAGCTGGACACGCTGCGACAGGCCGAGTTCCATCGGTCCCCAACAGGTTTGCGCAAAGAGCAGCGCCGGGTGCAGCCAGAGCCGGTGAAAATCCAGCTCGTCCGGCGGCAATGTCACCGGATCTGGCGCGACGGGTTTTCCCTGATCGTCGCGGATACCGCCAGGCACTGGAGGCAAATCGCCATTGCGGCGGATGATCGTCTCCGGCGCGTCGATGCCTTTTTGTCTGAAAAGATCACGCAGCCGCGCCCATTGAGCGTCGACCTCGTCCCGCGCTTCCGGCCAGTCGTACATCGGCAAAGCCGCAATGAATTCGCTCATGCCGGGATTTGACCGTTATGCCGGAAATTGACAAGTTCAGAAAAGCGTCGTCCGCGCGGAACCGCCTGCAACAACGCAAGAATCATTCTTTCGGCGGCTCGGCGGGTACCGGTGCGCTGCCAAGTCCATTGAGGCTGCGTGCCCTGACGCGCGGCTTGAATGCACGGCCCGGTTCCGGCATGCGCCGCAGCACGGGATGGACGATCGGCTCCTTCGCCTTGAAGGCATAGGCCTTGAGCAGCGCGAAATAGTTCGGATAGGCGTAGCCATTGTTCATCCGCAGCCACTCGTCGCGGCGGTCGCGAAACAGTTTCGGCAGCCTGTACCAGGCCACCGTCGGGCTCTTGTGATGGACGAAATGCAAATTGTTGTTGAGGAACAGGAGGGACAGCGGCGAGCGCTCGACGATGATCGTGCGGCCTTCCGGATGTTCCGACCATTGGTGCTCGGCGTAGGTGCGGATCGAAATCAGCGACTGCCCCAGCCATACCGGCACCAGTATGTAGAGCCACAACGGCATGCCGAAGCCGAACTGCACGACAGGCAGCACCACGACGAGGCCGATCGCGTGCAGCAGCCATGCCTTGCGTATGGAATTGTCGCCCGCGGCAACCTGTCTGGCGTCGTCAATGAAAAAGCCGATGCAGGAAAGCCAGGGACCGAGCACCAAACGCCCGATCATCGTGTTGTTGACCTTCAGCAGGAATTTCATCGCCGACGGCAGCTCCTCGTGCTGCCAGAGCGCCTTGTAATAGCTTTCGGGATCGTCGAGCGGATCGGTCAGGCGCTCGTCTGCATGGTGGCGCAGATGAATGGTCTTGAATCGGCGAAACGGCCAGACAAGGCCAATCGGCAGGAAAACAAGGGCTTCATTGAGCCGCGCATTCCGGGTTGGGTGGCCGTGCAGGACCTCGTGCATCAGCGAGGATTGCAGCGCCGCAATCAGGGTCAGAAAGGCGAGTGCCAGCAGCGGGTAGGATGGCCAGAGCAGAAAGCCGGTAGCGAGCCAGCCGCCGTAGCAGAGAAGTGCGAGAAATACGGTCGGCCATTCGATGGCCGCTGCGCCGTGTCGCCTATTGCCCATGCTCGTCATGCTATCGACCACTGCCTTCCAGTCGCCGGAACCCGTTTGATTCCTGACAACACTGTGTCAGGAGCGTTGCGTCGCCGCAACGCGATAAAGCGCACAAACTGTTGCGATTGCGCATTTTCAGCTGCAGATGTTATCTATCGTAAACAAGCCCGTAGATTCATTTGCGCTCGAAACGCCATGTAGACCGCTTCGGCGCAAATTTTTGCTCACGTCAGGGAGA
Source organism: Mesorhizobium sp. (assembly GCF_005063415.1). Lineage (GTDB taxonomy): Bacteria > Pseudomonadota > Alphaproteobacteria > Rhizobiales > Rhizobiaceae > Mesorhizobium. The sequence goes on along the minus strand of NZ_SUEG01000010.1, from coordinate 43,496 downwards.
GTAGAGATTTGGACAAGCGCGACCTGTCGACGATCTTTCGCGAGCGCCTGAAAATGCTCTTGACAAGGTCCGATTTGAACCAATCAGCCTTCGCCGCCGCGGTTGGCATCGACCGTTCGGCACTGTCGCAGCTGCTCTCCGGCGCCTCGACCCGCCTTCCCCGCGCCGAAACGCTGCTCAACATCGCCGCCGAATTCAAAGTCTCGCTCGACTGGCTGCTCGGCCTCAGCCACGACGAGGGCGTCACCGGTGAAATCCGCGAGAGCCTTGAGATCGAGGAGGCGCCGGACGGCTTCGACCGCACGCTGCTGGCTCGCTGGCATGCCGAGGCGGCGGGAACGAAAATTCGCTACGTGCCGGCCGGCATTCCCGATCTTCTGCGCACCGAGGCGCTTGTCGACTACGAAGCCGTCATCGCCAACAAGAGCCGCGAAGCACAGGCCGGCGAAACGCAGTACCGCATCGACTACAACCGACGGCCCGAAACCGACATGGAAGTCTGTATGCCGCGCCACACGCTGGAGATCTTCGCGCGCGCGCTGGGCGTGTGGGACCGCTTTCCGGAGGCCGACCGCCACCAGCAACTCCTGCACATGGCGACACTGCTCGACGACCTCTATCCCACCTTCCGCCTGTTTCTCTATGACGGGCGGATGCGCTATTCGATCCCCTACACCATCTTTGGGCCTTATCGCGCCGCCATTTACGTCGGCGACATGTATCTGGTGCTGAACGCCACGCAGCCGATCCGCACCCTGACCAGCCATTTCGACAATTTGATACGCGCCGCGGACGTCAACGCGCATGAAGCGGCCAGCTTCACACGAAAGCTGGCGGAGATGCGATTTTGACCGGTTGCTCTCCGCGCCAACATTGACGGCACATAAAGAATTCTTTATATCCTTATCTCAGTTATTCTTCCGGGAAGGCGTATTTCACATGACCAATCCGATCGACGCTCTGCTTGCCGAAAAGGGCGTCCTGCTCGCCGATGGCGCCACCGGCACTAATCTGTTCGCCATGGGTCTTGAGGCCGGCGAGGCTCCCGAGCTCTTGAACGAGACCGCGCCCGACACAATCACCAGCCTGCACCAGAACTTTGTCGATGCCGGCGCCGACATCATCCTGACCAACTCTTTTGGCGGCACCCGCCATCGGTTGAAGCTGCACCATGCGCAGGACCGGGTTTACGCGCTGAACAAGCGCGCCGCCGAGATCGCGAGCGCCGTTGCAAAAAAGGCTGGCCGCAAGGTGATCGTGGCCGGCTCCGTCGGCCCGACCGGCGAGCTTCTGGTGCCGCTCGGCGCCATGACCTATGACGAGGCGGTCGAGGCCTTTGCCGAGCAGATCGAGGGGCTGAAGGCCGGCGGCGCCGAAGTCGCCTGGATCGAAACCATGTCGGCGCCGGACGAGATCCGTGCCGCCGCCGAAGCCGCCATCCGCGTCGGCTTGCCCTATACCTATACCGGCTCCTTCGACACCGCCGGCCGCACCATGATGGGGCTGCTGCCGAAGGACATCCACGGCGTCGTTGATGGCCTGTCGCAGACACCGCTCGGTGTCGGCGCCAATTGCGGTGTCGGCGCCTCCGACATTCTCGCCTCGCTGCTCGACATGACCGAGGCGAAGCCGGAAGCAACGGTGATCGTAAAGGGCAATTGCGGCATTCCCGAATTTCGCGGTGCCGAGATCTACTATTCCGGCACACCCGAGCTGATGGCCGACTATGTGCGCCTCGCCGTCGATGCCGGCGCCAAAATCGTCGGCGGCTGCTGCGGCACCTCGTTCCAGCACCTTGCCGCCATGCGTAAGGCGCTCGATGCGCACACCAAGTCGGATCGCCCGACCGTCGAGCAGATCGTCGAACGCATCGGCCCGATGCGCAACAAGCAGGCGACGGTCAACGTCGCCGAGACCAGCGAAGCCCGCCGCGAGCGGCGCCGCGGACGCGCCTGACGCTTTCGTTTGTGACGCGCTCCGCGCGAAGCAGTGCAGCCGCGAAAAAAAGGCCGGCAAGGTTTCCCTCGCCGGCCTGCCTCACCCGCCCGTAGGCCGGCTCCCCCTATCAGAACGATCCCATCTGAAAGAAACCGGCCATCATTGCCACTACCGGTTGCCGCCGAGCGCCGGGGCAAGGCGCACAAGCGAGAGGAACTCGGACCGGTACCCAAACGGGTCGGCTCCTCTGGCGGCGGTGGCAATCTCCATGATCTTGTCGTAGCCGAACTTCGCGGTCGCGTCCTCGTCGCGTAGCTTCTGGCCGAAGGCAGCGACCGCAACGGAGAAACGCTGGTCGGTGCTGGCCTGGTCGAACGACGCCACCTCGTTGGCTGACGTCACCGGCGTGGTGATCAGCTTCGAAGTGTCCTCGTTCGGCAGCTTGTAGCGGATCTTGACGAAAGCATATTCGTCGGCATTGGCGACACCGCCATTGTTCACCGAGGCCTGGCCATAGCGCAGCTGATCAATCTGTTCGCCGCCGCTGCCCTTAGGCGTGATCTCGTAGATCGCGGTGACCGAATGGCCTGAGCCAATCTCGCCGGCATCGACTCGGTCATTGTTGAAATCCTCGCGGTTCAAGGCGCGGGTTTCGTAGCCGATCAGCCGGTACTCCGAGACCTTGTTCGGGTTGAACTCGACCTGGATCTTCACGTCCTTGGCGATGGTGAACAGTGTCGAGGAGGCATCCTCGACCAGCACCTTCTCGGCCTCCGCCAACGTATCGATGTAGGCAGCGGTGCCATTGCCGTTCTGGGCGATGGTCTGCATCATCTGGTCGTTCAGATTGTCGCGGCCGAAGCCGAACACCGACAGGAACACGCCTGTCTTGCGCTCCTTTTCGATCAGCCGCTTCAGATCGTCATCGTCGGTCTGGCCGACATTGAAATCACCATCGGTAGCGAGCATCACCCGGTTGATGCCGTCCTTGACGAAGGATTTCTGCGCCAGCCTGTAGGCTTCCTTGATGCCGGCCTCACCTGCCGTCGAGCCGCCGGATGTCAGATTGTCAATGGCAGCGAGGATCTTGTCCTTTTCCGAAGCTTTGGTGGGCTCCAGCACGGTACCGGCATCGCCCGCATAGGTGACGATCGAGACGGTGTCGTCAGGTCTCAGCTTGTTGACCAGCAGCCGGAAGGCCGACTGCAGGAGCGGCAGCTTGTCCTGCTCGTTCATCGAGCCCGACACATCGATCAGGAAGACCAGATTGGCCTTGGGCTGCTCGGCCGGCTTCACGTCGAACCCCTTGATGGCGACATGCATCAGCCTGGTGTGCTCGTTCCACGGCGTCGGCATGACGCTGACGGTCGAATTGAACGGCGTCGAGGCGGAGTCCGGGCCTTTCCAGTCATAGGGGAAGTAGTTGACCATCTCCTCGACGCGCACCATATCGGCCTGCGGAATAAAACCTTCCTTCAGCGAGCGCCGGACGAAGGAATAGGAAGCGGTGTCGACATCGATCGAGAAGGTCGAGACCGGGTCTTCAAGTGCGGCATGCACCGGGTTGGTCTTGAAATTCTCGACGCGGTCGCGGTTTTCCTCTTGCGGCAGCATCTGGTCGGCCGGCGCAGCGGCAGGCTGTTGTGCCATCAGCTTGGAATCGGCAACCGTGCCAGGCATGCGTCCGACCCGCGCGCCGCCGTCGGCGGCCGGAGCCGCGGAGCTTGCACCGCCGTTCAATGCAAGCTCGCTGCTCTGCGCCGGTTCGGGAGCATTGCGGCTGAGCACATCCTGCTGCGTCAACCCGCCGACTGCGGTCGATTCCGCTTTCGGCGGCGATGTCGGCGCCACAAGCGCCTCGCCGGTGTCGCGGCTTTCACCGTCGGCGTCCGCCTTCTTCTGCTTGTCCGCTTCGGCAACGACCGACGGTTTGACGGTCGCCGGCTTGTCAGCCAGCGTTTCGGTGATCTTATCGTCCCCACCGAATTCGGGGCCGCCGAATTTGGATTCTCCCAGCATATAGATGGTAGCGTATCCGGCGATCGGCAGGGCAACGAGCCCGGCAATGGCCGGCGTGGCGAAGAGTTTCTTTTGCATGATTTCGCTCCAGAGCCTTTGTGCTCGCTCTGTGAGACGAAGCCCGCCTGCCGATCCTTGGGCGGCCGGTAAAGTTTTTTCTTCCATGTCATAGGCGCGCAGCGCGGCCTGGAGGGCACGCGCCTTTGCATCCGCGTCGGGCGCCGGTGCTGCGATATCGCGCAGCCTGTTCAGTTGATTGTCGTCGACCATGGTCACACTTCCCCGGCTGAACGCATCAGCGTCTTCAACCGTTTCTTCGCCTCATGGATGTGCCAGGAAACCGTCGTCTCCGAGATCGCCATCGCCTCGGCGGCGGCGGCGTGGCTCAGCCCTTCGCCATAAACCAGCAGCACCGCATCGCGCTGCTTGTCCGGAAGCTTGCGCACCGCTGCCCAGAGCGCCTCGGTCGGGTCTTCCGCCTCGGACGACGCCTCTCCTGAAATCAGTGCATAAGCGCCATAAGCCTCGGTCTTTATCGTCTCGCGGGCGGTCTTGCGCATCATGTCGCGCGCCGCATTCAGCGTCATGGTGTAGAGCCACGTCGTGAAGGCACCGCTGCCGTGATAGTCGCGGATCGCCCGGCCGAGCCGAACGCACACTTCCTGGGCGATATCCTCGGCGTCGGCCTTTTTCCCGCACCAGCGATAGGCGGCGCGATAGACGAAACCGTAGTGCCTTTCGAGCAACTTGCCGAAAGCACCCCGGTCTCCGCCTTTCGCCCGCCCGATCAGTTCGGCGTCGGAGGCTTCGCTTTCGTCCAGCATCATCGCCATCATTTGCCTGTTGGACGAAGGCTAATGGCGGTTCCTTGGGGCGATGGAAAGAATTTTTTGGCGGGCTGTCACGTCGTAATGGTTGGCGTGCCTTGGCCGAGCGTCTCCGCAAACAGCGTCGTCAGCCGCTTCCAGTGGCGTTCGGCGCCGGCTGCATCGAAGGCACTATGGTCCGGCATGCACCAGCCATGCGCCATACCGGCATAGTTCTCGATGACATGGTCGACTTCGGCGGCGCGCAGTGCTTCTGCCAGCCGCGCCGATTGCTCAGGCGGAAAGCTGCGGTCCACACCGGCAGTGCCGATATAGACCCTTGCTTTGAGCGAGGCGGCCTTCCGGTGCGGACTGTCGGCCGCGTCACCAGCCAGATTGCCGCCATGGAAACTGGCTGCGGCAACGATGCGATCGGGATAGCTGGCCGCGGCGTTCAGCGCCCGCGCTCCGCCCATGCAGTAGCCGACAATGCCGACCGGCCCGGTTAGGCCCTGGGCAGCGAGCACATCGAGGAAAGCGCCACTGTCGCGGATCGTCATCTCCTGGGTCGTGCCGCCGAGGAGACCTGTGATGGCGGCCTTGCTCCTCTCGTCGCCGAACGCAGTCTTGGGATCGAACGGACCGTAGGGCGCATTGCGGTAAAAGAGGTCCGGCACAAGCACCGCATAGCCCTCGCCCGTAAGCCGCTCCGCCATCTGATCGAGCGCCGGTCGCGGACCGAAAACGTCCATGTAGAGGATGATCGCTGCCTTGGCTGGGGCCGCCGAACGGAACAGCCGGGCCTTGGCAATGCCGTCGCTTGTCTTGATCTGCATCGCTTGCGTGGCCATCATCCGCTCCGTTGATCAGTCGTGCGATAGATATCTGCGGTGACCGTCGCGGCAAGCTGTAATGAGGCGATCTCCTTCAAGATTTCGTGCGGCATTCGGCGACGCTAAAGACGCGCGAATGCTGCCATGTGAAAGGCCTGAACCTCGGCCGGATAGCGATAATCGGCACCGTAAGGACAGGCGTTGCGATCGAGGCAGCCGCCGGTTCGGCAAGGCGCGCCGTTTTGCCCGCGCACATGGGCAAGACAGGTTTCATGCGCAAACCCATCCGCAGAATAAGCCTCGACCGGACAGGATCTCAGGCAAGGTTTTTCCAAACATGTATCGCAAAGGTGAATCACGTCGCGGGGCTCTTGGAGCGCGATTTCGTCGTCGAACAGCAGCGCGCCGCGATAGGCATGCCAGAGCCCGTATTGCGGATGCATGAGAATGCCGAGCGGTGACGGCTTCAGCCCCTCCGCACGCATCGCCCATTGCTGGAATGGCAGATAAGGCCTGTCGGACGGCGACACCGCGCGTGCCCCGAATCTTTCGGCCACGGCGCCGATCACTTCGCGCGACCATCTGTCGAGCGGATCGGCGATTGGCTGTGACTGTTTCTCCAGCCAGCGCAGGAAGTGCGGCCAAGGTGCGGCACTCGCCTGCCCCACCAGCAGGGCGGATCTGGCGGCAGCGCCGGAGAGACCGGAAGGTGTCTCCTCAGCGCCTGCAAAATTGAAGCCGCCGCGAAGCACGAGGCCGTGGGCGGAAAGCGCAGCCGCGATTGTTTCAGTCATGCCGCGCTCGGGATCATCCCTTCTTGTCCGGGTCGGAGAAGGCACTCCGCCAGACTTCCTTGTGGATGATGTTGGCGACTTTAGCCCCGCCTGATTCGGGCTCCTTTCAGGTGAAGGCGTCGGCCATCGACGCCTTCTTCCTGGCAATAAAGTCCTTCAGTCCGTCGTCGATGCCCGGGTCGAGATACGGCGCCTCGTAGCTTTCCAGCCAGCGGCGGGCGAGCTCGTTGGCGCGCTGCGGCGCGGTTTTTTCGCCTTCGGCCAGCCACTGCTCGTAGGAATTGTTATCGGCGATGTTGGAGCGGTAGAACGCGGTCTGGAAATTCGCCTGGGTATGGTCGCAGCCGAGGTAGTGGCTGCCCGGGCCGACCTGGCGGATGGCATCCATCGCCTGACCGTTTTCCGACAGGTCGACGCCTTCGGAGAACTTCTGCGTCATGCCGAGCTGGTCGATATCCATCATGAACTTTTCGTAGCAGGAGGCGAGACCACCCTCGAGCCAGCCGGCCGAATGCAGCACGAAGTTGGTGCCGGCGAGGATCGTCGAGTTCAGCGTGTTGGCGCTCTCATAGGCGGCCTGCGCATCGGGGATTTTTGAGGCACAGAGCGAGCCGCCGGTGCGGAACGGCAGGCCTAGCCGGCGGGCGAGCTGCGCGGCGCCATAAGAAACCAGCGACGGCTCCGGCGTGCCGAAGGTCGGCGCGCCCGACTGCATCGAGATCGACGAGGCGAAGGTGCCGAACAGCACCGGCGCACCCGGCCGGATCAGCTGGGTGAACGACGCCCCGGCCAGAACCTCGGCCAAAACCTGGGTCAGCGTGCCGGCGACCGTCACCGGGCTCATCGCACCGGCAAGGATGAACGGCGTGACGATGCAGGCCTGGTTATGGCGCGAGTAAACTTTCAGCGCCCCCAGCATGGTCTCGTCGAACACCATTGGCGAGTTGGCGTTGATCAGGCTGGTCAGCACCGTGTTGTTCTCGACGAAATCGTCACCAAACACGATCTTGGCCATTGCCACCGTATCTTCGGCGCGCTCGGGCGCGGTCACCGAACCCATGAACGGCTTGTCCGAATATTTGATATGGCTGTAGACCATGTCGAGATGGCGCTTGTTGACCGGCACGTCGACCGGCTCGCAAACCGTGCCGCCCGAATGGTGGATCGACGGCGCCATATAGGCGAGTTTCACGAAATTCCGGAAATCCTCGATCGTGGCATAGCGCCTGACGCCGTCGAGATCGCGCACGAAGGGCGGTCCATAGACCGGCGCGAACACGGTCGCGTTGCCGCCGATCTGCACCGAGCGCTCGCCGTTGCGGGCGTGCTGGGTGTAGACCGACGGCGCGGTCTTCAACAGCGAGCGGCAGAGGCCCTTGGGGAAATGCACACGCTCGCCCTTGACGTCGGCGCCCGCCTCTTTCCAAAGCTGCAGTGCCTCGGCGTCGTCGCGGAAGATGATGCCGATCTCTTCGAGCACCGTGTCGGTGTTCTTTTCGATCAGCGCCAGCCCTTCCTCGTCCAGCACTTCATAGACGTTGATCTTGCGCTTGATATAGGTGAGCTGTGTGCCGGGGCCGCCGCCCGAACGCGCAGCCCGTCGGGCTGCGGCGCCACCGCTGGCAGCGCGCCCGCGCCGTGCGTTTGACGCTTCCTGATCGACCGGCGCGTTCTCACTCATAATCGTTCTTCCCTGGCTTTCGTTCTGGCCTGATTTACTCCGGCCGGGCTCTTGTACCGGCCTGAAATCCGTTTGCGGCCGCATATTGCGGTCTCTGGCCGGATCGTAGCCATGCACCCTATTCGAAACGGCCCGCCAGCGCCAACGCCTGTCGCAAAATCGACAAGAATTCCAAGAGATTTACGGTCGCTTTCGTTTTGCGGGAAGTCGCAAATCAGCTATGGACAACCGGCCCGTGCGGGTTAGGTATTGACGCGATATTTTTAAGCTGCCGCGATAGTTGTAGCCGGCAAGGAGCCTGAGAAAAAATGGCCGACGACGAGATCATCCTTTCGGAACTCTCCGATGACGAGTTGGTGCAGCAGATGCACGACGATCTTTATGACGGGTTGAAGGAAGAAATCGAGGAAGGCACCAATATCCTTCTCGAGCGCGGCTGGGCGCCTTACAAGGTGCTAACCGAGGCTCTGGTCGAAGGCATGCGCATCGTCGGCGAGGATTTCCGCGACGGCATCCTGTTCGTTCCCGAAGTGCTGCTATCGGCCAACGCGATGAAGGCCGGCATGTTCATCCTGCGTCCGCTGCTTGTCGCCACCGGCGCGCCGAAGCAGGGCAAGATGGTGATCGGCACAGTCAAGGGCGACATCCACGACATCGGCAAGAACCTGGTCGGCATGATGATGGAAGGCGCCGGCTTCGATGTCATCGACCTGGGCATCAACAATGCGGTCGAAAAATATCTCGATGCTATCGAAAAGCACCAGCCCGACATCATCGGCATGTCGGCGCTGCTGACGACGACCATGCCTTACATGAAGGTCGTAATCGATACGATGAAGGAAAAGGGCATTCGCGATGATTATGTCGTGCTGGTCGGCGGCGCGCCGCTCAACGAGGAATTCGGCAAAGCCGTCGGCGCCGACGCCTATTGTCGCGACGCCGCGGTGGCGGTCGAGACCGCCAAGGACTTCATGAAGCGCAAGCACAACGTCCGCGCTTCGGCCTGAGAGTCAATAAATTCGCCGCTGACGAGAAAAGCCGCGCCTTGCAGTGCGGCTTTTTTATTCCCAAATGTTTGAAATCGTGCAGATCAGGGTTTCTTGACGGTATCGTCAACCGCCTTCGCAGTGGATTTGAGATCCTTGCCGACGCCGCGCACCGTGTTGGCACAGGCCGAAACAGCCAAGGCGCAGGCGAGAATAGCGATTGGCGCGACGCGGAACAATTTCATGAATGGTGTCTCCCTCAGCATATAAATTCGCTGGACAGCAACGAAGATGGATTAGACTGGTTCCATGACTACCGCGCGAAAACAACAATCCGATCAAGGCGACAGGCTGCTCGTCATTGCCTGCGGGATGATTGCGCGCGAGGTTTTGGCGGTCAAGGAGCAGCTCGGGCTCGACCATCTCGACCTGACCTGCCTGCCGGCGGAGTTCCATTTCTATCCGGACCGCATCGCGCCGGCCATGGACAAGGCAATCGCCAAGGCCAGGGCGGATGGCTACAGACACATCTTCGTCGGCTATGCCGATTGCGGCACGGGTGGCCTGCTCGATCGGATCTGCGAGAAGCACGGCGTCGAGCGCATGGCCGGGCCGCATTGCTTTGCCTTCTACCAGGGCATGGATGCCTATGCGAAAGTTGCCGATGACGACATGATGTCGTTCTACATGACCGATTTCCTCTGCCGGCAATTCGATGCCTTCTTCATGAAGCCGCTCGGCCTCGACAAGCACCCGGAGCTGATCAAGGACTATTTCGGCAACTACGAGAAGCTGATCTATATCGCTCAGACCAACGACCCGGAACTCGACAAGGTCGCCGAAAAGGCGGCGAAAATGCTCGGCCTCGCCTATGAGCGGCGCTCGACCGGCTATGGTGACCTGACGAAGGAACTGGCCAGCGCGTCAGCACATTCGTAAAAAGAAATAGCGTCCTCTAAGCGTTTGCCGGAGGCTGCCGGTCATTTTCGCCCACCGCCTCACCGATCCGATGTGACATCGATGATGCGCCCGGTTTCAAGGCGGATCGGCCCCCGCGCGGTTGGATCTTTAAGCAATATTTCGGCAAGCATTGCATCGACATTGTCGAAATTACCTTGCAGAATTGACGGATCACTTCGCTCCCAATACTCCCCTTCATCGACGACATAGAGACTGGAGAACAAGCGAGTAATTTCGCGAAGAAACCTGATGATCTCGATATGAGCGCCTGAACCTGCAAACTGAGTTTTACAATATTGTTGAACGAAGAGGTGCTTGTCGAACTCAAGCCGCAGCGGTTCCGAATTGGGATGCGGTTGAAGCTCTATTCCAAACACAGGGCCAATATAGTCCGCGTTTCGTTCATCAATGACTCGATTGAGCGTCTTCTCGCGCTCATCGATCTCGCGCACCGGCCAGTCTCGCGCAGTGGCGAACGCCTTGGCTTCGTGCAGCAAAGCAGCATATTGCTCGTGACCCCGTAACTGTCCTTCAAAGTGGATTGTTACTCCCAACTACCTCTCCCAGTGACGCGCAGTCCTGACGAATACCTGCGCTCTTATTCCGCCACAAGCCCGGCGAGCACATCGGCAAAGCTCGTCTTGCAGACGAAACCCAGCCGGTCCCCTCGCCCGCAACGCGTCGTAGACCCGATCGATTGACGAAAACATCGTCCAGCCTTTCTTCGTGTAGACTGCCGGATAATCCGGAAAATAGCGCGCAACGACCGACGGTGCGTCGGCGATCAATGCCGCGCAATCGTCGGGCTGGAACGGTGTCGGCGCCGAAATGATGAAGATGTCGAAGCCCAATTGCGGCGCTTTCTCCAGAGCAGCGATGTGGGCGTCGGCCGCATCCTCTACCGTCAGCCGGCGGAACAACAGCTCATTGGCCTTGGTGTTGGCGTCAGACTGTTCGATCACATGCGCCATGTCATCCGCCTCGGGAAAAAACCGGGCGGTGCGCAACACGATCACCGGCAGGCCGAACTGCAAATGATAGAGCCGGCAGAGGTGTTCGGCTGAAAGCTTGGTGACGCCGTAGATGTTGCGCGGTTCAGGCGACATGTCTTCCGTCAGCCACGCCGCCATGCGCGCCCCGCCGGCGCGAATGGTTTGGGAAATCATCAGCGATGTCGTCGAGGTGAAGATGAAGCGCTGAACGCCGAATGCAGAGGCCGCATCGAGCAGGTTGAGCGTGCCGCGCACATTCGTCTCGACGAAATCCTCCTTGCGACGATGTTCGATGTCAGGCTTGTGCAGCGCGCCGCTATGGATGATGGCCTCGATGCGGTTCTCCTCGACCGCCCTCATGACCAGGTCGCGATCGGCGACTGAGCCGACGATTCGCGTTTCGGCGGACGGAACGGGATCGAGGCCGGTGACGTCATGGTCAAGAACCCGCAGGCGCGGTGACAAGGCGCTGCCGAGCCAACCCGACGATCCCGTCAGCAAGATCCGCATTCTTTCCACCTCGTTTCTGCTGTCGATGCTCAGGCACGGATGACAGAACGCGGCGAAACATTAAGGTATGCGCCAGACAAGAAAACAGGCTGCTCCAGCCATCAAAAGGGAAAACGCCACCAATGATCGCTCGCCTCATGTTTGCCGCAGTAACTGTCCTCTGCTTGACTATGCCCGCGTTCGCCGATGGCGAGGTGCAGAAGCTGATAACGGCTGCCGACAAGGCGCGGCTCGACAAATATGGCGAGACGCGCAAGGCAGCGCTTGACGAGGCGAAGGCCGGCGATCCCGCCGAGGTCAAGCAGCTCGACGCCTTGCTGGCAAAGCCGCTGGTTTCGTTCTCCGACAAGGACCTGACCGGCAATTGGCAATGCCGCACCATCAAGGCCGGCGGATTGAGCCCGCTCGTCATCTATGGCTGGTTCAAATGCAAGGTGAGCGACGACGGTTCCGGCTGGAGGCTGGAAAAGATCACCGGCTCGCAGCGCACCAAGGGCCGCTTCTTCGATGATGGCGAGAAACGCGCGATCTATCTCGGTTCCTTCTACGTCAACGACGATCCGGCAAAGCCCTACGGCAGCGGCCCGGAAAGCGATCAGGTCGGCTATGCCTTCCGCAACAGCGCCAGCGAATGGCGTATCGAGTTCCCGGCGCCCCACTACGAATCGAAGCTCGACATCCTCGAATTCAAGCGCTGAGCCCTATCACCAACGGTTGACCCGCTCAGCCTAGCATTCGCGCGCAGAGAACAGGTCTTGTTGGGTCGCGAAATATGGCACGGTCGAAACCAAACCAACGGCCGATCGTCGTCATCACCGAAGGCGGCCCGCATATCTGGGCGATCGTCAACGCCATCGCCGACCACCTCGCGCCTGTCAGCGTCATCCTCGAAGCTCCTGAATCCAAAAAGCAATTGCTTCTCGGGCGGGCGCGGCGGCAAGGCTGGACCTCGGCCGTCGGTCAACTCGGCACGATGATGCTGACCCGGCTCGGCAAGCACTTCTTCGCCGGCCACGCAGCACGGCTCGCCGCCGAGCAGAAGCTGCAAACCGAACCGAAGCCTGGGCAAAAGATCATCCATGTCTCGTCGGCCAACGCGCCGGAGTGCCTGCAGGCGATCGAGGAAATCCAGCCGGGTGTCGTGCTGCTCGCCGGCTGCCGCTTGCTGTCGCGGCAGACGCTGGCGAAAATCCCTTGCCCGGTCCTCAACTACCATGCCGGCATCGCCCCGAAATATCGTGGCATGAACGGCGGCTACTGGGCGCTGGCTTCAGGCGATGCGGAAAACTTCGGCACCACCGTGCATCTGGTCGACGCCGGCGTCGACACTGGCGGCGTGCTGCGGCAGACGCGTGGCAAACCGCAGCCGGGCGACACAATTTCAAGCTACGCGTTGCGGCAGGCAGCGTTCTCGCGCGACATCTGCGTCGAAGCGGTCAGGGATGCGCTGGCCGGCAAGCTCGGCACGGTGGATCCCGGCCTGCCTTCGAAACAATGGTATCATCCGACGGTCTGGTTTTATCTCTGGACCGGGATAAGGAACGGCGTCTGGTGACGCGCCGATTTACCGGACAGCCACCCGCCACTAACATTGCATCATGAGCGACATCAACCACCGCACCATCATCGCCGGCCTTTCGGTCGAGGACCGTCGCGACCTCACCGCCCGGCTCGACGGGCCAGGCATTGTCCGGCTGGTCGTCCATGGCGGGCTGGTTGTCGTGCTGGGCGCACTGATCGCCGCCCGCATCCCGTTCTGGCCGCTTCTCGTCTTGCCGCAGGGGATCCTGATCGTCTTCTTCTTCACGCCGTTGCACGAGACCATCCATGAAACGGCGTTCAGAACGGCGTGGCTCAATCGCGCTGTTGCCGCCGTGGCCGGCTTCCTGATCCTGCTGCCACCCGCATGGTTCCGCTATTTCCATTTCGCCCATCACCGCCACACCCACGACCCGGACAACGACCCCGAACTGATGGCCCCGAAGCCGGAGACCATCGGCCAATATCTGCGCTATCTGTCCGGCGGCCCCTATTGGATAGCTATGGCTCGTGTGATCGCAACCAATGCGGCTGGTCGCAACCGCGACGAATTCGTACCGGAAAAGGGTCGCGGCAAGGTGGTTGCCGAAGCACGGCTGTTCCTGATCGGCTATGCGGCGTTGCTGGCCGCAATTCTCGCCATGCAGTCGGCGCTGCTGTTGTGGGTCTGGATCGTGCCGGTGCTGGTAGGACAGCCGTTTTTGCGCGCCTACCTGCTGGCCGAGCACGCGTTGTGCCCGCATGTCGCCAACATGCTCGAGAACACCCGCACCACCTTCACCACAAGGCTGGTGCGCTTCGTGGCTTGGAACATGCCATACCATTCGGAGCACCATTCCTATCCGGCCGTTCCCTTCCACAGCCTGCCGCGCTTCCATGAGATCGTCGCGGAGCATCTACGCACGACCGAACGAGGTTACATGCGCTTCCACAGGAAGCTGGTCGGCAGCTTCGATGGCCGCGCCGGCTGACCAGCGCTGGAAGAAACTCCACTTTCAACCGCGGCCGTTGATTGCGTCGCTTTTGAAGGCCCCCGCGTCGTCCCATAACAAGCAGCCCAACAGCGCTTCCGGCAATGCTCGAAACCACTGCATCGGCCCAAGAGATCGGAATCGATCTTCGCAGGGCACGATGCAGCGGAGTTAGGTGGTAGAGCATCGTTTGTGCGTTCGATTGGACGCGCGGCGCCCTACAGGAGCAGGAATTCATGGCCGATCTGATCGTCGTCTTCTGGCGCGACATCCCCGCCCAGGTCATCGTCAAGAAGGGCCGGCAGAACGCCAAGCGCGAACTGCCGTTGCGCTTCACCGAGGCGATCGACATGTGCGCCATGCGCACTGGCGCCGGCGGCACCGACGACTATCTTGCCGAATGGCGCAAGGCAGAGCCCGTCCCAGTCAGTGACGATCTTGAAGCCGAGGCCGAGAAGGCTCTTCGGGAGCTCGATGCGAAATACGACCGTGAGCGGTTGGTCGCTCTGGTCAAGGCGGGCGGCAAAGAAAATGTCTGATCCCCAATCAATGCCGGTGACGACGGCTCAAGCCGGCGTGACCCAGGCGACCATCGTCAAGAAGGCGGCGCCGAAATCCGACTACAAGCCGGCCGACGTGTCGCCGCAGCGGCGAGTGCAGCGCTCTTTCGCGGTACGCCTTTGGTCTGTGCGGCATTCGCGGCTGCTCGAATGGTTCTACGGCAAATTCGCCGACATGTTCCTGCTCCTCCATCCGCTGTGGAAGGGCATCGGCTACAGCCGTGTCGAAGGGCCCGTGAAATTCGTCGAAAAGCGCGTCAAGGGATTCATGTTCGACTGCCGCATGTGCGGCCAGTGCATTCTTTCCTCGACCGGCATGTCGTGCCCGATGAACTGCCCCAAGCAATTGCGCAACGGCCCTTGCGGCGGTGTCCGCGCCAACGGCAATTGCGAGGTCGAGCCCGACATGCCTTGCGTCTGGGTCAAGGCCTGGGAAGGCTCGCAGAATATGGTGCATCGCGACAAGATTTTTGACGTGCAGAAGCCGGTGGATCAGTCCTTGCGCGAAACCTCCGCCTGGCTGCGGGTGACCGCGCAGGCCGCGGCCGCCCGCAATGCGGCCCAGAACACTACCAGCACCGGAACGTCGGCATGATCGGCCGCCAGCCAGACGAGAATCCGGCCGGCATCCATTTGCCGCTCGATCCCCTGCCCGGCCACACCTCGCGTGGCCGGCTGGAACGCGTCCTCAGGCGCGGCGAGTTCGCAGTGACGACCGAACTCAATCCGCCCGACAGCGCCGATCCGGAAGACGTCTACAACCGCGCCAGGATTTTCGACGGCTGGGTCGACGCCATCAATGCCGTCGACGCTTCAGGGGCCAACTGCCACATGTCGTCGGTCGGCATCTGCGCGCTGCTGACCCGCATGGG
The DNA here is from genome assembly GCF_005063415.1 of Mesorhizobium sp. Classification (GTDB taxonomy): domain Bacteria; phylum Pseudomonadota; class Alphaproteobacteria; order Rhizobiales; family Rhizobiaceae; genus Mesorhizobium. The sequence continues at coordinate 28,035 of NZ_SUEG01000010.1, read as the reverse complement.
CTATGCCCCGATCATGCAGATCGCCTGCCGCGACAGGAACCGCATTTCCATCCAGGGCGACGTGCTTGGGGGTGCTGCGATGGGCGTCGCCAATATGCTGTGCCTGACTGGGGACGGCGTGCAGGCCGGCGACCAGCCTGGTGCCAAGCCGGTGTTCGATCTCGACTGCATGTCGCTGCTCGAAACCTGCCGTATCATGCGCGATAACGGCAAATTCCTGTCCGGCCGCAAACTCACGACGCCGCCGCAGCTTTTCCTTGGCGCTGCGATCAACCCGTTCGCGCCGCCGATCGATTTCCGTCCCTATCGGCTGGGCAAGAAGATCGCCGCCGGCGCGCAGTTCGTGCAGAGCCAGTACTGCTTCGACGTGCCGATGTTCCGCGCCTACATGCAGAAGGTCCGCGATCTCGGCTATACCGAGAAATGCTTCATCCTGTGCGGCGTCGGGCCGCTGGCCTCGGCCAAGACGGCCAAATGGATCCGCTCAAACGTGCCGGGCATTCACATTCCCGATCAGATCGTCAAGCGCCTGGAAGGCGCTCAGGATCAGAAGAAGGAAGGCAAGCAGCTCTGCATCGACATCATCAATGAGGTGAAGGAAATTCCAGGTGTGTCCGGCGTCCATGTGATGGCCTATCGCCAGGAAGAGTATGTCGCCGAGATCGTCGACGAGTCCGGCGTGCTGAAGGGCCGCCGGCCGTGGAAGCGCGAAATCCGCCGCGACGACCAGCTCGTTGCCGACCGGCTCGACCACATACTGCATGACGACCTCACCGAAACCCAGGTCGACATGGTCAAGACCGCGCATTGACAGCACGAATCGTCAGCATTCGCTTGATCAGAAACAGATAACGATATAAAGAACTCTTTATATCACGATGGAGAGATTTCATGACCCGGACCATCGTCGCCTCGGCGACACGAGAAATCATCATCGGCTTCGATCAGCCCTTCTGCGTGATCGGTGAGCGCATCAACCCGACCGGCCGTAAGAAACTGGCCGCCGAAATGATCGCCGGCAATTTTGAGACCGTCATCAAGGATGCGCTGGAGCAGGCCGCCTGCGGCGCAACCATGCTCGACGTCAATGCCGGCGTCACCTCTGTCAATCCGAACGAGACCGAACCCGGCCTGCTGGTGCAGACGCTGGAGATCGTGCAGGGCCTGGTCGACCTGCCGCTGTCGATCGACTCCTCGGTGACTGCGGCAATCGAAGCGGCGCTGAAGGTCGCCAAGGGCCGGCCTCTGGTCAATTCCGTCACCGGCGAGGAGGAAAAGCTCGAGGCCATCCTGCCTCTGATCAAGAAATACAACGTTCCGGTCGTCGCCATTTCCAACGACGAGACCGGTATTTCGATGGACCCCGATGTGCGCTTTGCCGTCGCCAAGAAGATCGTCCAGCGCTGCGCCGACTTCGGGATTCCGGCGCATGATGTGGTCGTCGACCCGCTGGTCATGCCGATCGGCGCGCTGGGCGATGCCGGCCGCCAGGTATTTGCCCTGCTACGCCGGCTGCGCGAGGAGCTCAAGGTCAACACCACCTGCGGCCTCTCCAACATCTCGTTCGGCCTGCCGCACCGTCACGGCATCAACGCCGCCTTCATCCCGATGGTGATCGGCGCCGGCATGACCTCGGCGATCATGAACCCGGTGCGGCCGCAGGAAATGGAAGCGGTGCGCGGCGCCAACGTGCTGAACGGCACCGACGAGAACTGCACCAACTGGATCAGGACCTACAAGGACTACAAGCTTGCCGAAGGCGGCCAGGCCGTTGCCGCCCGGACGCAGGTCAACGCGCCGGGCGATGGCAATGGCAATGGCGGACGCAGGCGCGGCGGCCGCGAAGCGCGGATGGCCCGGGGTTGAGCCATGGCTTGGCCGACACGATATGGGGCCTAGGACTGGGGAGGAACCGAAACACAGGGGCATCGCTGCCGTGGCCAAGACCCGAGCAGCGTAGAAAGTAAAGTCTGGAACGTATGAACTCTCCCGTCAACATCACCGATCCGCTCGTGCTGTTCATGCCGTCTGGCAAGCGCGGGCGGTTTCCGGTCGGCACGCCGGTGCTGGATGCCGCGCGCCAGCTCGGTGTCTATGTCGAGAGCGTGTGCGGCGGGCGTGCCACTTGCGGGCGTTGCCAGATCGAGGTGCAGGAAGGCAATTTCGCCAAGCACAAGATCGTTTCCTCCAACGACCACATCTCGCCCAAGGGCGCAAAGGAAGAGCGCTACGAGCGCGTGCGTGGGCTGCCCGAACGCCGCCGCCTGTCCTGCTCGGCGCAGATCCTCGGCGATCTCGTCGTCGACGTGCCGCAGGACACCGTCATCAACGCGCAGACCATCCGCAAGGATGCCGACACCAGGGTCATCGCCCGCGATGCATCAATCCGCATGTGCTATGTCGAGATCGAAGAACCCGACATGCACAAGCCGCTCGGCGACCTCGACCGCCTGAAAATCGCGCTGATGAAAGACTGGGGCCTCAAGAGCCTCGATTTCGATTTCCATCTGTTGCCGCAGGTGCAAGGCATTTTGCGCAAGGGCAACTGGACCGCGACCGCCGCCATCCACAAGGACACCGACAGCGAGACCGCGCGGGTTATCGCTTTGTGGCCCGGCCTCAAGAACGAGGCGTACGGGCTTGCCTGCGATATCGGCTCGACCACGATCGCCATGCATCTGGTGTCGTTGCTGTCGGGCCGCGTCGCCGCCTCGTCGGGTACATCCAATCCGCAGATCCGCTTCGGCGAGGATCTGATGAGCCGCGTCTCTTACGTGATGATGAACCCGGACGGCCGCGAAGGCATGACGGTCGCCGTGCGCGAGGCCATTTCGGGCCTCGTCGACAAGGTCTGCGCCGAAGGCAACGTCCAGCGCAACGACATCCTGGATTCCGTGTTTGTCGGTAATCCGATAATGCACCATCTGTTCCTCGGCATCGATCCGACCGAGCTCGGCGGCGCCCCCTTCGCGCTAGCCATCTCGGGCGCCGTGCACATCAAGGCATCGGATATCGGCTTGAAGCTCAACCAAGGCGCCAGGCTCTATATGCTTCCTTGCATTGCCGGCCATGTCGGCGCGGACGCTGCTGCAGTGACGCTGTCGGAAGGCCCGCACCGCCAGGACGAGATGATGCTGATCGTCGATGTCGGCACCAATGCCGAAATCGTGCTCGGCAATCGCCAGCGGGTCGTGGCGGCCTCCTCGCCAACTGGCCCGGCCTTCGAAGGTGCGGAAATCTCCGGTGGCCAGCGTGCCGCACCGGGTGCCATCGAGCGCGTCCGTATCGATCCCGAAACGCTGGAGCCTAAATACCGCGTCATCGGCTCGGAACTCTGGTCCGACGAGGCGGGCTTCCTCGACAGCGTGCAGGCGACCGGCGTCACCGGCATTTGCGGTTCCGGCATCATCGAAGTGGTCGCCGAGATGTATCTCGCCGGCATCATCTCCGAGGACGGCGTCATCGATGGCGGGCTTTCCGCCCGCTCGCCGCGCGTTGTCGCCAACGGCCGCACCTTCTCCTATGTGCTGAAGGAAGGCGAGCCCAAGATCACCATCACCCAAACTGATGTGCGCGCTATCCAGCTTGCCAAGGCCGCCCTTTATGCCGGCACCAAGCTTTTGATGGAAAAGCAGCACACCGATCACGTCGACCGCATCCACTTCGCCGGCGCATTCGGCTCGTTCATCGACCCGAAATACGCAATGGTGCTGGGCCTGATCCCGGATTGCGACCTCGACAAGATCTCGGCCGTTGGCAATGCGGCCGGCGCCGGCGCACGTATGGCGCTGTTGAACCGCGGCTATCGCCGCGAGATCGAGGAAACCGTCAGCCAGATCGAGAAGATCGAGACGGCGCTGGAGCCGAAATTCCAGGAACATTTCGTCTACGCCATGGCGCTGCCGAACAAGATCGACCCGTTCCCCAAGCTGTCGGCGGCGGTGAAACTGCCGCCACGCAAGACGGTGAGCGAAGACGGCATCGCCGGCGACGCTGCCCCGCGGCGGCGTTCGCGCGAAGGCCACGCCGCGCGGCGCGGGCGGGGATGACTCGCCTTCGCTAGGCTGTCAGACCCTTCCATTTTCATTTGTATGCAAATGTTTCCAGATCGCGCCGATCTGGAAACGAAAATGCGTTTTCGTGAAATCCGCCAGATACATATGCGGCGCATTTAACCGGCATCGATGGCCGGTAGAGAACATCTCTTGTCCCGCCGCAACACTCAAAGGAGAGCACGATGTCGATGTTCGAAAGCCTCGGCCGCTATGGTGCGGCCATCAAGAAAACACGCGAAACGCGCAAGTCGCTGCGCATCCTGAACAGCTTGCCGCCTGAGATCCAAAAGGACATTGGCTGGCCGGTGTCGCCGCGTTCGAGCGAAAAGCAGCTTTCGGTCGGCTGGGGCATGCAGCGCGGATGAAATTCATCGACAAATGCAAGCTGCTCGGTATTCGCCGGGGCCGCAATGCGGCTCCGGCTGCACCCAGCAATTGGCTGCGCGCCGCATTACTGCCCCGGCGTTGAGCTGCGCCGCTGGGCCAGCGACTTCATGGCCGGACGCTTTGTCGCCAGCCGGGATCAAACCACCTTGTTGAGATCGCATAAATCTTGACTTTTTTGGTGGCGACACAATCTTCGAAATAGTCGGGGGTTCTCTTAGTCGGCTCAGCCGAAGTCCGTGTATCTGCATGCCCAGCCTCAAAAGCCACGTCGTGTCGTTCGTCCTCAGGTACAGTCGCAAGAAGGCGTTTTCCAGCCCGGAGAACCTGCAGCGCTGGATCGCCTATGCGCGGAAGACTGAAAACCACCAGCCGCCTGCGTCGCTTCAGTCGCGCCTGGAGATCACAACCCGCACGATCAGCGGCTTCCCCGTCTACGAGATCGCTCCCCAGGCTGGCGAGCGGAGGCGGATTCTCTACCTGCACGGCGGCGCTTACGTCTTTGAAATTACACCCTATCATTGGCGGCTGATCGCCGACATGGCCGACCGTCTCGGGTTCGGCATCACCGTGCCGATCTATCCCATTGCTCCCGAACACGATTTCCACGCCATGTTCGGCATGGTCGGCGCCGTCTACCGCCAGATGTTCGGCGAAACCAGGGCAAATGACATCATCTTCATGGGCGATTCCGCCGGAGGAAACATGGCCGTCGTGCTGACCATGATGGCTGCGCAAGACGGCCTGCCCTTGCCGTCACGCCACGTGCTGATTTCGCCCGGCCTCGACGTGTCGCTCGCCAACCCAGAAATGTATGAGGCTGAACGCAACGATCCGTGGCTAGGCATTGCTGGCGGCCGCGAGGCGATCCGGCTTTACAGCGCCGGCATAGATCCCACCGACTGGCGCATCAGCCCGGTTTACGGCGACCTTTCGGTGCTGCCCAAAACGCTGCTGCTGACCGGTTCACGCGATCTGCTCACCCCCGACAATCTGATCTTCGCGGAAAAGGCACGCGCGGCCGGCGTCGAAATTGAGGTCGTCCACGAGCAAGGCATGTTCCATGTCTGGCCGTTGATCGACATGCCGGAGGCGCGACGCGCGCGGGACAGTATAGTGGCCTTCTTGACCAACGAAACTGACAGTTACCATGCCACGGCAGGCGAGTTGTCGCTGCAAAGGACAGACCGCGACGGAACCCCTCGCGATCTGGTTGCGCCGCTCAGGTCGTAGTTTGGGTCAGAACTTCCCAGTTTCCCTGAACATCTCAAACGTCGCGCGGATATGGTCGGCGACTGCCTTCACCGGCGCGCTGGCGTCTGGCGTCACCACCATGGCGAGATTGTAGGTGCCGATGTCAGGCATGCCGTCCTTCGGGCACAGCTCGACCATGTCACTGCCGAGGAACGATTTCGGCAGCGGCGCGACTGCAAGATCCGCCATGATCGCGGCGCGCTGGCCGGCCGTGTGTGCGCTCATATAGGCGATGCGGTAGTTGCGGCCCTCGCGGCCAAGCGCCTCCAATGCCCCTGCCCGCCAGGCACAGCCCTCTTCCCACAATGAGACCGGCAGTGGCTCGCGCAGATGCGCGCAACCGCCCTTGGCACCGGCCCAGACGATCGGCTCTGTGAGCAGCACTTCGGCGCCGATCGCGCTGGTCTTGTAGGAGTTGGTTAGCAGCGTGATGTCGAGCGCCCGGTCGTCCATGCGCCGGCGCAAATTGACGCTCTGGTCGATGGTGACGTCGACCGCGATTGATGGATGCGATTGTGCGAACCGCTTCAGCACATGCGGCAGCACACGTTCGCCGTAATCGTCCGGCGAGCCGAGCCGCACCACCCCGACAATGTCTGGAATGATGAACTTCGACACCACCTCGCGATTGATCGACAGCAGCCGGCGCGCATAGCCGAGCAGCATCTCGCCATCGGTGGTCAGCGTCACCGAACGGGCGTCGCGCGCGAACACCGAGCGGCCGAGTATGTCCTCCAGCTTCTTGATCTGCATGGAGACGGCCGACGGCGTGCGGAAGACCGCATTGGCCGCAGTGGTGAAGCTGCCGGTCTCGGCGATTGCGACGAAAGTGCGCAGAACATCGAGATCGAGCAGCGGCAGCGGATGATTGAGTGGGGCGTTCATGGGAATCGACCTTCAATTTTTCTGATGCAAACCATCATTCCATTTCGTTTGATTGAACATCAGTTTGGGAGGATAGTCAACTCCATCGAAGGCAGGACGCATAGAAGTGGCCCCGAAACAACCATGACACGGACCTGCAATCGACACCAAATGAAGCTGAAACAAACCCGGTGTACCGCCTGACGCTGCAAGCGCCGGGAAAATCCCGGCCCAACGCGAAGGAGAATGAGATGTCTATCCTGTCATCCATCGGTCGGATCGCGACCGAATTCAGTGAGGCCCGCGCCCGCTACCAGACGGAACGCGCCATCCGCGCGCTGCCGATTGAACTGCAGAAGGATATCGGCTGGCCCGACGCTGCCGATGCCAAGACCGGCACTCGCCATGGTGTGGGATCTTGGGCTGGAGCAAAGTAAACCGTGTGTATCAACAGCTGAAGGCCTGCCGCGTAGATCAGCCCGGCAGGCCTTTTTGTTTGTATTCAAATGATTTTCCCGAGCCATGTCGCCGTCGCATGCCGCATATGAGCAAGTCGCATAGCAGCCCGCACTGACAACCAACGCATTGTAAATAATCGAAAATCCTGGGCAGAATGCCCAAATTTGTCGCATTCCGTGTCGCTTTTCATATCAAGTGCTTCGCTTTTGCGATTTAGTTTCCCCTCACGTAAGCCTATATCATCATCAACAAACGAGCTGCCCCACTCCATCAAGCGAAGGCGACCCGTCTGAGCAACCGAATGGAGATGATCATGAAGCTTTTTGCCCGCCTCTTTGCCCGCCGCGAAATGAACCTGACGACCGCGCTCGAGCGCCAGCGCCTGGCCAACACCATGCCTGGCCAGACCGGCGCCATGGCTGCCGCGCGCCTCGGCTTTGTCGCCTGAGACAGCAAATCTTGGCGGAAGCAGCCTATCGCTGCTTCGACGTCGATCCAGCGCCGCTTCGGCTTTGCCGAGGCGGCGTTTTCGTGTGCGCAGACTGCGTCGGCTCGTTTGGTCGATCCGGCGGCACATTGTGCCCTTCGCCGCATAGCGATTGCCCATTTGCGACCCATGTCGCAAATAAAGTCTTTCCGTTGCCATCTAGCCAATTGACAGGAAACGTTTTTCCTGATGTCGCTATGCTGATCGCGACATCCTGTTCGCGCCATTGCAGCGTGAGGATCTACCCGTGAACGTCGTAAAGCACCCGATCCGGCGATCGTTTGTATTTTTCCTGGTCCCCGATTTCACCATGATCGCCTTCGCGACGGCGCTCGATCCGTTGCGTTCGGCCAACCGCATGCTCGGCTACGAAGCCTATCGCTGGCGGCTCGCCAGCATCGACGGCAAGCCGGTGCGCGCCTCGAACGGCGTCGAATGCGCCGTCAACACCTCGCTGGAGGAAGAGCGCAAGAAAATGTCCGGACCGGACCGGCCGAACATGGCCATCGTCTGCAGCGGCATCAATGTCGAGCGCTATCAGAACAAATCGACCTTTGCCTGGCTGCGCGAGGAGTACAATCGCGGCGTTGCCGTCGGCGGCCTGTGCACCGGCGCGCATATCCTGGCCGCCGCGGGCCTGCTGTCCAACAAGCGCTGCGCCATCCATTGGGAGAACCTGCCGGGCTTTTCCGAGGCGTTCCCCAAGGCCAATGTCTTCGCCGACCTCTTCGAGATCGACCAGAACATCTACACCTGCGCCGGCGGCACCGCCGCGCTAGACATGATGCTGAAGCTGATAGGCGACGATTTCGACGAGAGCCTCGTCAACCGCGTCTGCGAGCAGGTGCTGACCGATCGCGTGCGCAGCCCGACCGACCGCCAGCGCCTGCCGCTGCGCGCCCGCCTTGGCGTGCAGAATTCCAAGGTTCTGACCATTATCGAGCTGATGGAGGCCAATCTCTCCGAGCCGCTCTCGCTGATCGAGATCGCTGACCATGTCGACCTGTCGCGCCGGCAGATTGAGCGCCTGTTCCGCACAGAGATGGGGCGCTCCCCTGCCCGTTACTATCTGGAGATCCGCCTCGACCGCGCCCGGCACCTGCTGATCCAGTCGTCGTTGCCGGTGGTCGAAGTGGCGGTCGCCTGCGGCTTTGTTTCCGCCTCGCATTTCTCCAAATGTTATCGCGAGTTGTACGCCCGCTCGCCGCAACAAGAACGCGTCGACCGCAAACAGCTTCTGGCGGCCTGATCGGACCATCGGCTGAACGAAGCCCGCCGAGTCAATGCACTTCGGCCGTGCGCATCGCCTCGACGCGGATGTCTTCCGTCAGCCGCGCCTTCAGTGCCGAAAATTCCGGGCTGGTCTTCAGCGTATAATGGCGCGGATGCGGCAGGTCGACGGCAACATCCGACTTGATGCGGCCCGGCCGCGCCGTCATCACGACCACGCGCGACGCCATGAAGATCGCCTCCTCTATATCGTGGGTGACGAACAGCACCGTCTTCTGCCGGCGCTCCCAGATGCCGAGGAGCAGTTCCTGCATCAGTCCGCGGGTCTGGTTATCGAGCGCGCCGAACGGCTCGTCGAGCAGCAGGATCTCCGGATCGTTGGCCAGTGCCCTGGCGATCGCCGTGCGTTGCTGCATGCCGCCGGAAAGCTGCTTCGGCCAATGGTTCTCGAAGCCTCTCAGCCCGACGAGATCGACGTAGGAAGCGACGATTTCGCTGCGCTCGTGCTCGGCCATTCCACGTTCGCGCAGGCCAAAGGCGATGTTGTCGGCGACCGTCAGCCACGGGAACAGCGTGTACGACTGGAAGACCATGCCGCGATCCGGGCCTGGTCGGCTCACTGCCCTGCCGTCGAGCAACACGCGGCCCTCACTTGGCGCTTCGAGGCCGGCGACGATCCTGAGCAGCGTCGACTTACCACAGCCGGACGGGCCAAGGATGGTGATGAAATCGTTGGCGGCGACCGCCAGATCGACCGGCATCAGTGCCTGGACCGGCTGCCCGCCGCCGACACCGGCGAAGGTGCGCGAGACGCCTTCGATGAGCAGCTTGCTCACGCCAGGCTCCACGGAAACAGCCAGCGGTTGAGCGCCTTGAAGGCGAAATCAGACAGCAGCCCGATCAGGCCGATGACGATGATGCCGAAGATGATCTGCCCCGTCGCCAACCGCGACTGGCTGTTGATGATCATGTAGCCGATGCCCGACGACGAGCCGATCAGCTCGGCGACGATGACATAGGTCCAGGCCCAGCCGAGCACCAGGCGCAGGGTTTCGGCGATCTCGGGCGCATTGGCCGGCATGATCACGCGCCGCACGATGCCGTTGTCGGACGAGCCAAGCGTATAGGCGGCCTCGACCAGGTCGCGCCGTGTGCCGCCGACCTTGACCGCGATGATCAGGATGATCTGGAACACCGAGCCGACGAAGATCACCAGCAGTTTTTCGAGCTCGCCGACGCCGGCCCACAGGATGAGCAGCGGGATGAAGGCCGATGCCGGCAGGTAGCGGGCGAAGGAGACGAACGGCTCCAGGAACGCCTCCACGGGCTTCCAGGCGCCCATCACGATGCCGAGCGGGACGGCAACGATGGCCGCCATCAGAAACCCGCCGAAGACGCGCCAGATGGTGATGAGGATGTCGAGCCAGAAGCGGTCCTCGACCAGCAGCCGCCAGCCGTCTCTCACCATCGACAGCGGATCGGCAAGGAAAATGCGATTGACGTGGCCGCCAAGCGTGATCCACGCCCAGAACGCCACGAACAGCACGAAGAACGAGATGCCGAGCACGGTTCGAGTGCCCGGCGAGACCGGATGCAAGGGGCGCGGCATCTTCGACCGTCCTTTGGATCTGAATGAAAAAGCGGCGGCGCACGCGCCGCCGCCGGGCGACAATCCTGCCGGTTAGTCGGCGACGGCGCTGGTGTCGGCCAATGTCGAGACGTCGGGCGCTTCCTTGATCAAGCCCATCTGCAGCAGAAGCTCGCCGGCGGTCTTGGAAAAGTCCTGGAATTCCTTGGTGAAGAACTGCTTGTTTTCGGCCTTGTCGGCCCATTTCAGGTATTTGGCCGACTCTTCGAACTCCTTGGCCGACTGCTTCACGTCGGCGCCCATACTCTCATAGGATTTCGCGGGATCGCTCTTGATCAGGTCGAGTGCCTCGAAATAGCTGTCGGCGAGCGCCTTGGCCGCATCCGGGTTGGCCTTGAGGAACTCCGGCGTGCAGCCGACCGTATCGAGCACCATCGGATAGTCGAGAGTGGTCACAAGGATATGGCCCTGGTCGGATTTTTCGCGCACCGCCGAGATAAACGGCTCATAGGTGACTGCCGCATCGTTCTGTCCGGCAAGAAACGCCTGCGCCGCCGCATCCGGCTCCAGGTTGACGACCGTCACGTCCTTGGTCGACATGCCGTTCTTGTTGAGAACCCAGGCCAGCATGAAATAGGGCGACGTGCCCGGCGCCGAGGACGCGACCGACTTACCTTTGAGATCGGCGACGGTCTTGATGTCGTTGCGGGCGACAATGCCGTCGGCGCCGTAGGACTTGTCGAGCTGGAATATCTGCTTGGTCGTCACACCATTGGCGTTCCAGACCAGCCAGGTCTCGACCGTGGTGGCGGCGCATTGCAGGTCGCCGCTGGCGATGGCGAGCGGCCGGCTGGCTTGTGGCACCTTCTTCAAGGTGACGTCGAGGCCGTGCTTTTCGAAGATGCCGGCCTGCTTGGCGAGCGTCAGCGGCGCAAAGCCCGTCCATCCACTGATGCCGATGCTGACCGATGTGGCGGCCGTGGCCGGCGCGGACAATCCGACGGCAAGCGTCAAGCCTGCGGCAAGAATTCCGATCCTGTTCATCTCGGTTCCCCTTTTTATGTGTTCGAATGGGGAATTGTGTCACAGACGCCTACAGGCTTGTCAATGAAGCAGATGCTGCACTGCGGTATGTCACCACCGGCAGTAAACTTCGCCATTAGCGGGTGTTGTACATCCAGCTGCGATCGCGCCACATTTTTTCGCCGACCAGGCAGTCGGTGTCGGGGATGTTTTGTGCCAGCACCAATGGCGGATGGGCCGCCTCTTCCGCTGCTCGCTGCGGCGAGGCCGGACCGGCAAGCTCCAGCACCAGCTTGCGGCGGATTGCCTCCGGAAACTGTGTCCAGTCATTGACCGGGATCATGAAGGAGCCCGGCCCGCCGATGACGCAGTCGCTGTAGTAACGGTCGAGATTGTTGACATCATAGGCGCTGCTGAGCCCGCCCCTGGTCATCAGCGGCAGGCCGTTGACGGTGATGCCCTGCTTGATCACGGCGTCGCGGGTGATATCGACGGGTGCGCCCTGGTTGTTGGGGCCGTCACCTGAAATGTCGATCACCCGCTTGACGCCCTGGAAGCCGCTTTCGGCAAAGAGATCGCTGGCGAATTCTAAGGCGCCGGAGATCGAGGTGCGCCTGGCACTGGCCGGCGGATGAGCGGAAAGCTGCGCTGCCAGCCGCTCGGCGTCGGCACGATTGGCGATCACCGTCCACGGCACGACGACCTGCTGCCAGGTCGCGCCAGCCCATTCGACATAGGTGACGGCAATCTTGCCATGAGCGCCTTCGCCGATTGCCTGCAGGACATCGTCGTGCGTCAGCGCCGCCGCATAGCCATGACGCTGGATTTCGAGCTCGTCGGGCGACATGGACAAGGATACGTCGACTGCCAGCACCAGTTGGACATCAACCGGCTCGGCGGCGCGGGAGTTTGCAGTCAGCCACAGCGCCGACGCCAGCGCGGCGGCGCCCGAGACGAGATGTCTTGCACGGGCAAAAGCAGACATGCCGCACGGTAAGCGAAAATCGCCGATCGACAAAGAGAAAAGCCCGGCCAAGAGCGCGGCTGTTCCAGTCACGTTTTTGCGAGCGCGTCTCTAAGTTCAGCTGCGCGGATTGAGGTTCTCCGGGTCGTAGAGCGGTCTGTAGCCGACGGCGGCCACTTCGGCCGGGTATTTCTCGCCGAAATATTCGACGCTCAGCTTGCGGCCCTCCTGGCAATAAGCCCAGGGCAGGTAGGCGAGCGCGATGTTCTTGCCGAGGGTCGGACCATAGGCCACCGAGGTCGTGAACGACCGACGGCCGAGCTCGTCGACCAGCGTCTCACCGGTTTGCGGGTCCATCACCGGCATCGTGCCGACCGGATAGCGGGGAACGCCGTTGGAATCGGTATTGTCGGTCATGATAAGCGTGCAAAGCATGGCCGGCTGATGCGCCCGGGCGCGATATTCCAGATGCTTTGCCTTGCCGCAGAAATCGGCCTCCTTGACCTTCGGGCGGGCAAGGTCGGCTTCCAGCAGATTGTATTCGGTCAACAGATCCGCGTTCTGCAGGCGCAGGCTCTTCTCCATACGGCGGCTGTTGGCATAGGTCTCGACGCCAAAGGCCATCACGCCGGTCGACCGCAGAGCGTCCCAGACGGCCAGGCCGTCCTCGTAGCGCATGTGCAGTTCCCAGCCTTGCTCGCCGACGTAGGAGATGCGGAAGGCGGTAACGTCCTTGCCGGCGATCCTGACGGGCTTGATCGCGGCAAAGGGAAAATTCTCCGGCGTCAGCCCGTCGGGGTTTTCCACGCACTTGCTCAATGTCGCCCGCGCGTTCGGACCCCAGATGCCGACGGTCACGTACTTCTCGGTCACGTCGGTGACGGTAACGTCGAAGCCTTTGTCTTCTGCCGTCCGGCGCATGTACTGGAAGTCGCGCGGTCCGGCATCGGCGCCGTCGATGACGCGGCAGCGGTCGGCCATGCGGATGACGGTCAGGTCGGCGCGCACCATGCCTTCCTCGTCGAGGAAATGGGTATAGATGCCCTTGCCGATATTGCCGTCACCGCCGATCTTTGCCGCGCACAGCCATTCCATCAGCGCGACATGATCGGGACCTTCCACGTCGTACATGGCGAAATGCGAGAGATTGACGATGCCGCAGTCCTCGCTCATGGCGAGATGCTCGGCATTCGAGACGCGCCAGAAATGGCGGTTGTCCCATTCGTTTTGGCGCACCGGCACCCGGTTGCCGTATTTCTCGAGCAAATGCTCGTTGGCGGCGTAGCCGTGGGCGCGCTCCCAGCCGCCGAGCTCCATGAAATAGCCGCCGAGTTCCTTCTCGCGCTCCCAGAAGGGCGAGCGGCGGACATTGCGGGCCTTGGAGAAGGGCTCGCGCGGATGCACCGCCGGGTTGTAGACCTTCATCGCGGTTTCGGTGCAGCGGTCCCAGATGAACTGCTCTTTGGTCTGGTGCGGATAGAAACGCGAATAGTCGATGGCGTGGTGGTCGATCGCCGTGCGGCCGTCCGTCATCCAGTCGGCGATGAGCTTGCCCATGCCGGGGCCGTCCTTGACCCAGATGGCAACGGCATACCAGAGCCCCCTGACCTTCTGACTTTCGCCCATCGAGGGGCCGCCGTCCGCCGTCACCTGCAGCAGGCCGTTGAAGGAATGGCTCTCATTGTAGCCCAGCTCGCCCAGGATCGGCGTCAGTTCCATGGCGCGCTCGAGCGGCGCCAGGATCTGCTCCATGTCGAGATCGCGTTGCGACGGCGAAAGCCGTGCCTCATTTTTCTCGAGAATATCGCGCGGATGGCAAAGGCGCGGATTGGTCTCTTCGTAATAACCCCATTCGATCTGCCCGCCTTCGGCGGTCTTGGGATCGCCGGTATCGCGCATGTAGGCCGAATTGCCCTGGTCGCGCAGTAGCGGCCAGCCGATCTCCTTGCCAGTGCCGGTGAACTCGGTGTACGGCCCGAAGAAGGTGAGCGGGTGGTCGATCGGCATGACCGGCAGGTCCTCGCCCGCCATTTCCGCAATCAGCCGTCCCCAGATGCCCGTGCAGACCACGACATAGTCGGCCTCGATGGTGCCGCGGTCGGTCACCACGCCCTTGATGCGGCCGTTCTCGATGACGAGCGACCTGGCCGAGGTGTTGGCAAACGCCTTGAGTTTGCCGGAGGCTTCCGCCTGGTCGACAAGCTTGCCGGCGACGGTCTGCGAGCGCGGGATGACGAGGCCGGCGTCGGGATCCCACAGGCCGCCCTGTACGATCTGTTCTTCGATCAGCGGGAATTTTTCCTTGATCTCGGCGGGATCGATCAGGCGGGCGCGTGTGCCGAAGGCCTTCGCCGAGGCGATCTTGCGCTTGATCTCCGCCATGCGGGCGTCGTCGCCGACGCGGGCGACCTCGAGGCCGCCGATGCGCGCGTAATGACCCATCTTTTCGTAGAAATCGATGGAATAGAGCGTCGTCCAGCACGACAGGAAATCATGGCTGGTCGTGTAGCAGAAGTCGGAGGCGTGCGCCGTCGAGCCGATATCGGTCGGGATGCCCGATTTGTCGATGCCGACAATATCGTCCCATCCTCGCTCGATCAGGTGATGGGCGACCGATGCGCCGACGATTCCGCCCAGCCCGACGATGACGACCTTCGCCTTTTCCGGAAACCCTGCCATTGCCCGCGACTCCAAGATGCTATTGCGGCAGACTATAGGGCGGCGCGGCGGCGCGCTTGCAGCCTGTTTGCGACATCGCCAAAAAAGCCCGCGCCACCAGCTCGTCGAATGCAGTTAGACCTACGCCGTCGCCCTGCTCAGTACGAAGGCGCTGCCAGAGGCCGTTCTGCGCAGCTTCGAAGAAAAGTGCATACCTTCATCGTCGATTACCGGAAGCAAGCAAAAGGCCGGGCGTTTGCCCGGCCTTCAAAAATCATGGCGTCGACCTTACTTGATGCGCGCGACGCCGCCCGAGATCTCGATGGTTTCCGAACCGGTCAGCGCCTCGAGGTCGCCATTCGGCAAGGTAACGAAACAGCCGCTCGGGCAAAATTCCACGGTTTCGCCGCCGGCCAGCGCCAGCTCGGTCTTGCCGCCGCCTTCCGTCACGATCAGCGTGCGGGTCTCGGCGTCCTTGTTGACCGCGCTGGCGGCATGGGCCGAACCGCCCACGGCCAGAAAAACGATGGCGGCGACGAGAAACTTCCACATTTTGCAATATCGGTGTTGCCACCGCCCCTGTTGCATTTCGCAAGGCATTCTCGCCGTTTGCAGGTGAGCTTATATGCAATACAAGCTGAACGGCAACTGAATGCCGCATTCATGCCGCAATTGGTTTCCGAAGCTTGAAGGCAGGCTCCAAACAGCTAGTCAGGATCGGGCTTCCGCACCTTGCGTCCCGACTTGGCGAGACGTTTCGCCTCGACCGCCGCCAGTGCTTTTGCTTGTTCCCGCTCGGCGAATTCGACTTCGATCTTGTCGTCGTCGATCGGCCACGCCTCGTGCTTTTTGGCCTCGACGACGGCGCGCGGCGCCGACGGAATTTCGATATGCTGGTCGGCGAACACATCGAAGATAGTAAAGCGGATGTCGTTCTGGACGATATTGCCACTAAGAACGTCTGCCAGGAACACGCGAATCTCGAATTCGAGTGCGGCCGGGCCGAAATTGGAAAACAGCACGAAGGGTTCCGGATTTTTCAGCACCAACGGATGACTGCGCGCAATCTCCAAGAGGACGCCATGCACGTGCTTGACGTCGCTGCCATAGGCGACGCCGACCTTGATGTCGACGCGGCCGAGCTTGTTGCGGTGCGTCCAGTTGCCGACCGCATTGTTGATCAGGTTTGAATTGGGCAGGATCACCGATTGCCGCTGGAACGTCTCGATCTCGGTGGCGCGTACGCTGATCTTCTTGACCGTGCCGCTGATGTCGCCGGCGACGATCCAGTCGCCGACCTTGAACGGCCGCTCGGCCAACAGGATCAGACCCGACACGAAATTCGAGACGACATTCTGCAGGCCGAAACCGATGCCGAGGGACAGGGCGCCGGCGACCAGCGCGAGATTGGAGAGGTCGATACCGGCCGCCGAGATGCCGACCAGTGCCGCGACCGCGACGCCGGCATAGCCTACCGCCAGCCGAATCGAATTGCGCACGCCGGTGTCGACCCGGCCGCGCGCCATCACTGAACCGTCGAGCCAGCCCTGGAACCAGCGCGTCAGGAAATAGCCGATGATGAAGACGACGACGCCAGTGAGGATGCCGGTGACCGAGATCGTCACCGAGCCGATGGTGAGGCCGGTCGCCAGCTTGTAGGCCCACGCCTGGATGTCGCCGGGCTGGAAGCCCCACATCAACAGGATCAGCGGCAGGAACACCAGCACGATCATGATGTTGATGGCGGCGCTGACGACAAGCCCGAGCTGGTCGAGCGCGGTCGCTTCGTAACTTGAATTGGCCGATAGCCAGCGCCCGATCGAAGTGTTGGCGAAACCACCTTCCTCGCCGATCGCCCGCGCCGACAGGAAGCCGATATAGGCAGTGACCAGGATGGTGCCGGTGACCACGACCTGCACCGAGACGAAAATGGCAAGGCCGATAAAGCCGAGCAGCGCCGACGCGATGGTGAATAGCCCCAGCGCGACGGCGGTGTAGCGCAGCCATGCTGGCCACGGACGCCAGCTCCCGTCGGCAGCCTTGAACGGCTTCAGCAGGCCCATCAGGATCAGGATGACGCCGACGCTGATGGTGGCGACAAAGCTTCTGGCGATGGTCAGCGATAGCGGCGAGCCCATCTTGTCGTTGACGACCGACAGGAAATAATTGATGCCGATGGCGACGGCCATGGCAGTGGTCAGCCGCACTAGCCAGCGCGCCGGGCCGGTTTCGACAGGGATCAGACGCCAGTTCGGCAGTCGCGGCTCCAGCGCCGCATTGGTCAGCCGGTTGACGCAGAACACCACCGCGATAACGGCAACCAGCGCATTCAGGAAGATGCCGATGTCGCCGCGCAACACGTTATAGTAATTGAAGAAGAAAATGGTCGAGACAAGGAAGACGCCAACCGCCAGCGTCGGCAGCAATGTCGACCAGAACGCCACCGACAAGCGGCTGAGATAGGAGGGATCCTCGACGGAAGGATCGGCTTCGAAGACGCGGCCGAACAGGCGCCGCCCGCCGACGAAAAGCACGGCAGCCAGCGCGAGCGCCATCAAGGTCGCGGCAAGAATGGCCTGGAATTTGAACTTGAAGGCGAAACTCAGCCAGGACGACACTGCCTTGTAGAAACTGGTAAATTCGCCATTCGCATCGGAAATGACCTCCGGGCTTAATGCATCGGACAGCACGTAGCGCTTGGTGAGCTGATTGCGGAACAGCTCGCTGCGCATATTGCCGATCTTCTCGATCAGCCCGCTGATGCGGATCGACAGGGTTTGAGCCGTGGCGATGACGGCATTGATTTCGGCTTTTTCGGAGGCCAGCGCCTGGCGTTCGCCGGTCACGATATCGGGCTCGGCCGGCTGGCCCGCGGCCGGCCGCGGGCCCAGCTGCTCGAGCCGGCTGTTGATCTCGCTCAGCCGCGGCCGGAAAGCAAGCGCGCTGTTCAGCGACGCACGCGACATTTCTTCCAGTTGCAGCCGAATATCGACAAGGCTGGCGTCGTCGTCGCCGTCCTGCTGGATCTTCTTTTCGAGATTGTCGGTCTTCGTCGTCAGGTCCTGGAGGATTTTCTGCTGATCGCTGACCAGTCCCGCAGGCGCCTGGCCAAGCCCTTGCGCCACCGCTCGCAACGATGGCGGCGCCGTGGCGACAAGCGCCAGGACCAGAACGAAACGGAGCAGTCGGAAAAGCATGATTGTCTGGCGACTCACGGGCGATAAGGCGTTCTAAAGGCCCGCTCTTGATAAAGACCGACATATCTTGGGGCAAGCCGTCCCTGACGGCCCGCTTTAGAAGTCGGCCAATCGAAGTCGCCAATCGAAGTCGGGGAGTCGAAAAGCGATGGCGCAATCTTGGCTTTGCATTGGCGGCCTGCTCTATAGTCTGCCGCAAAGCCTGAAATGGATGACAATAAGAATGGCGGAATATTCGGCCTTTTCGCTTCTCAAGAACGCGCTGACCGGAAACAAGGACTGGAAGCCGGCCTGGCGCAAGCCCGACCCGAAGGCGTCCTACGACGTGATCGTCATCGGCGGCGGCGGCCATGGCCTGTCGACCGCTTACTATCTAGCCAAGGAGCACGGCATCACCAATGTCGCGGTGCTGGAGAAGGGCTGGCTCGGCTCCGGCAATGTCGGCCGCAACACCACTGCGGTCCGTTCCAACTATCTCCTGCCGGCCAACACGCGCTTTTACGAGCATTCGATGAAGCTGTGGGAGAACCTGGCCCATGACCTCAACTACAACGTCATGTTCTCGCAGCGCGGCTGCCTGAACCTCGCCCACACACCTGCCCAGCTCGACGACTATGCCCGGCGCGGAAACGCCATGCGCCATCTCGGCGTCGACGCCGAACTGATGACCACGGCCGAGATCGCGCGCCTGGTGCCGGCGCTCGACGTCTCAGCCACCGCGCGTTTCCCGATCGTCGGTGG
>NZ_SUEG01000010.1:283-9121 GCF_005063415.1 Mesorhizobium sp. | reverse complement strand
GATCTGCGCCGCGCGCATAGCCCCAGGCGACGGCGACCGCATCACCGGCGTCACGACGACGCGCGGCGAAATCCGCGCCAAAAAGGTAGCGGTGGCGGTGGCCGGCAGCACTGGGCGGGTCATGCGGCTTGCCGGCATCGAGACAATGCCGATCGAGAGCCACGTGCTGCAGGCCTTCGTCACGGAATCGCTAAAACCGTTCATCGATACGGTCCTGACCTTCGGCATGGGCCATTTCTATATGTCGCAATCGGACAAGGGCGGCCTTGTCTACGGCGGCGATCTCGACGGCTACAACAGCTACGCCCAACGCGGCAGCCTGCCGATCGTCGATGAGGTGATGAGCGAGATGCTGGCGCTGTTCCCTGGGCTGGCCCGTGTCCGGATGCTGCGCTCATGGGGCGGCGTCTGCGACATGTCGATGGACGGCTCGCCAATCATCACCACCGGTCCGCTGCCGGGCATGTATCTCAATTGCGGCTGGTGCTATGGCGGCTTCAAGGCGACGCCGGCTTCCGGCTGGTGCTTTGCCTGGACCATTGCCAAGGACGAGCCGCACGATCTCAACGCGGCCTTCACGCTCGACCGCTTCTACCGTGGCCTGGTGATCGACGACAAGGGCCAGGGCGCCACGCCCCGGCTGCATTAGGTTAGAGATCCATGCTCATCACCTGCCCCTATTGCGGCCCGCGCGACGTGATCGAATTCACCTATCAGGGGGACGGCAACCGCCAGCGCCCACAGCCCGCCTCACAAAACCTCGACGCCTGGAACGCCTATGTCTACGACCGGCTGAACCCGGCCGGCGACCACAACGAGATCTGGCAGCATTCCGGCGGCTGCCGCGCCCATCTCAGGGTGGTGCGCAACACGCTGACGCACGAGATCTCCAGCACCGCATTCGCGCGCGGCGACCACAACTCGGTTGCGCGGCACCGGGCCGAGGACAAGCCATGAGCCCGCGCCGTAGCGAGGCCGGCGGCCGCATCGACCGGCTGCGGACCATCCGTTTCACCTTCGACGGCGCCCCCTATACCGGCCACGCCGGCGAAACGCTGGCTTCGGCGCTGCTGGCCAACGGCGTCACCCTGTTCGGGCGTTCGTTCAAATATCACCGCCCCCGCGGCGTGCTGACCGCTGGGGTCGAGGAGCCGAACGCGCTGGTGACCGTGTTGAGGGGCGAGGTTCGCGAGCCGAACATTCCCGCCACCATGGTCGAGATCTATGACGGGCTGACCGCAATCAGCCAGAACCGCTTCCCCTCGCTTGCCTGGGACGTCAGTGCCGTGAACCAGCTCGGCGGCAAGTTTTTGTCGGCCGGCTTCTATTACAAGACCTTCATGGGACCGGTGATCGGTCCGCTGAAGGGCACGCGCTTCTGGATGTTCTGTGAGCATTTCATCCGCCGTGCCGCCGGCCTGGGCAAGGCAGGCACGGCTCCCGATACGGCGCGCTACGAACGCATGAACGCGTTTTGCGATGTGCTGGTAGTCGGCTCCGGCCCGGCCGGGCTGATGGCCGCCAGGGCGGCTGCCGATCAGGGTGCACGCGTCATCCTGGCCGAGCTCGAGCCGCATTTCGGCGGCTCGGCCAATTGGTCGGGCGAGACGATCGATGGCATGCCGGCCGCCGAGTGGGCGGCACGCGCCGCTGGCCAGCTCGAAGGCCGTGACAATGTCCGCCTGCTGCCGCGCACCACGGTCTGGGGCTATTATGACGGCAACACGCTTGCCGCGATCGAACGCGTCACCGACCATAAGGAAACGCCGGGCAAAGGCGAGCCGCGCCATCGCTACTGGACCATCCGCGCCAAATCGGTGGTGCTAGCCACCGGCTCCCTGGAGCGTCCCTTGGTCTTTCCTGGCAATGATCGGCCAGGCGTGATGCTGGCGCATGCGGCCGAGCGCTATGCCAATGAATATGGCGTGCTGCCCGGCGACAGGATCGGGCTGTTCACCAACAATGACAGCGCCTATCGCGCAGCACTGGCGTTGAAGAAGGCCGGCGCCGTGGTCGTCGCCATCGTCGACGTGCGCCCTGAGCTTTCGAGCGAAATGCGCAAGCTGGCCGGCGAAGCGGAGGCCGAGATCCTTTCTGGCCACGCGGTGATCGCCACCGAGGGTGGCAAGGCGCTTTCCGGCTTCAAGGTGCAGCGCTTCGACATGGTCAACGGCGCGCTTTCCGGCGATGCGCGCAGCATCCATGCCGATTGCCTGCTGATGTCGGGCGGCTGGTCGCCGACCATCCATCTGGCCAGCCAGGCCGGAGCCAAAGCCGAATGGAACGAAGCGTTACAAGTGTTCCTGCCGCCCAAGCCGACGACACGGCAATGGATCGGCGCCGGCGCCTTCACCGGCAGTTTCTCCACCGCCGAGGCGATCGCCGAAGGCCGCGCCGCCGGCCTGTCCGCCGCGGGCGCAACCGCCACGCCGGCGGCCTTGCCTGCCATCGACGCAAGACCTGGCGATCCCGATCCGGCGCCGGTGTTCGAGATCAAGGCCGAAGGAAAGAGCTTCGTCGACTTCCAGCATGACGTGACAGCGGATGACGTGCGGCTGGCGCATCGCGAAGGCTTCGTCTCGGTCGAGCATCTGAAGCGCTACACCACGCTCGGCATGGCGACCGACCAGGGCAAGAGCTCCAACATACCCGGCCTGGCCATCATGGCCGAGGCGCTGGGCAAGCCGATCCCGCAGGTCGGCACGACGCGCTTTCGCCCGCCCTTTTCGGCGGTATCGATCGGCTCGCTTGCCGCCGAACGCTTCGGCGATCTGAAGCCCGAGCGGCTGACGCCGATGCATGACTGGCACGTCGCCAACGGCGCCACCATGTATTCGGCCGGCCTCTGGTACCGGCCGATGATCTACGGCCATCCCGGCGAGACGATCGAGCAGGCCTATGTGCGCGAGGCGAGAGCCACGCGCGAGAGCGCCGGCATCGTCGATGTCTCGACACTGGGCAAGATCGCCGTGCAGGGCCCCGACGCGGCGGAATTCCTCGACCGCGTCTACACCAACATGTTTTCGACGCTGGCCGTCGGCAAGGCGCGTTATGGGTTGATGCTGCGCGAGGACGGCCTCGCCTTCGACGACGGCACCACGTGGCGCCTCGGCGAGCAGGATTTCCTGATGACCACCACCACGGCCAATGCCGGCAAGGTGATGCAGCATCTGGAGTATTTCCTCGACGTGATCTGGCCGGAGCTGAAGGTCCACGTCACCTCGGTCACTGACCAATGGGCCGGTGCTGCCATCGGCGGGCCGAAGGCAAGGCAGATATTGGCTGCTTGCGTCAGCGGCACCGCCGTCGACAATGCCGCCCTGCCCTTCATGGGCATCGTCCACGGCGAGATTGCCGGCGCGCCGGTGATGATCTGCCGGCTGTCCTTCTCCGGCGAAATGGCCTTCGAGGTCTATTCCGGCGCCGGTTACGGCACCCATGTCTGGGAGGCGCTGATCGAAGCCGGCAAGCCGTTCGGGCTGGTGACCTACGGGCTGGAGGCGCTGGGCACCATGCGCATTGAGAAAGGCCACGTCACCGGTGCCGAGATTGACGGTCGCACCACGGCACGCGATCTGCATCTCGACTGGATGCTGTCGAAGAAGAAGCCGTTCATCGGCTCGGCGATGATGGACCGCGAGGGGCTGATCGCACCCGACCGCCTGGAACTCGTCGGTATTGTCGCGCTCGACAACCAGCCGCTCAATGGCGGCGCACACATCGTCGAGGAGCTTGACGAAGCCAATCCGCACGGCTCGCTCGGCCACATCACCGCTTGCTGCTATTCGCCGGCGCTTGGCAAATATATCGCACTTGCCCTGGTCAAGGGCGGCAAGGCGCGGCGCGGCTCGCGAGCCTATGTTTCCGACCCGTTGCGCAACCGGTTCGGGCCGGTCGAGATCGTCTCCAACCATTTCTTCGATCCGGACGGGAGCCGCATGCATGGTTGAGCGCCAATCACCGCTTGAGCCGGTGCTGCATCCAGGCTCGCATGGCAATTTCGAGCACGGTGTCGAAATCATCCTCTCCGAAACCAGGCCGGGGTCGATCCTGCAGCTCGCCGCCTGGCCCGGCGAGGAGAAGACGTTGATGGCCGGCATCCATGCGGTCACCGGCCTGGCTTTGCCCGACGGTGCCGGCGGCGGTGTCACGGACGGCGTCAGGTCGGTGTTTGGCTTTGCGCCGGGAAAGTTCACTGTGGTCGATGAAGCCGAGGGATTGGCGTCGACCTTTGCCAGTGTCGTCACTTCGGCCATCGGTACGGTGACCGACCTTTCGCACGGCCGCACCGCGATCCGTATCGCCGGGCCGAAGGCCGAGTGGGTGCTGGCAAAATTCTTCGCCATCGACTTCGCGCTGCCGGCGTTCCCGATCGGCGCCGGCCGCTCGACCATGCATCACGACGTCTTCGCGCAGATCCAGCGCACCGGCGCCGATCAGTTCGACATTTATGTGTTCCGCTCGTTCGCACGCTCGTTCTGGAAAGCGCTCTGCCACGCCAGCGAGGAAGTCGGCTTCGAAGTGCAGTAGCTGGACGGCGCGTCGTCACCTTACTCGGCGAATGTCACCCACTCTTCTAGCGGCGCGCGGTCAGTGCGGAAGGCATTTTCGGGCTTGGACGTGTCCTCATGGCCGAGCGCCATGCCGCAGACGACGATCTCCTCGTCGGGGATGTTGAGCACCGGCCTGATCTGCCGGTGATAGGGCGCGAAGGCGGCCTGCGGGCAGGTGTGCAGGCCCCTGCCCCGCGCCGCGACCATGATGTTCTGCAGGAACATGCCGTAGTCGATCCACGACCCCTTGTTCAGCCGCCGGTCGACGGTGAAGATCATGCCGACCGGCGCATCGAAGAAGACAAAGTTGCGGTCATGCTGCGCGCGCATCCTGTCGACCTCGCGCCGGCCGATGCCGAGCACGCCGTAAAGGCCGAAGCCGTTGGCCCGCCGTCGCGTCAGATAGGGTTCGAAGAACTGGTCGGGATAGTAGCGGTACTCGTCCCACTCGGCCTTTTCGGCGCGGATGCCCGAACTGATGATGGCGTCGGTGATGCGCTGCTTGACCTCGCCTTTGGTCACATAGAGCTTCCACGGCTGCATGTTGGTGCCTGAGGGCGCGCGCGCGGCAACGGCGAGAATATCGCGGATGGTGTCGTCGTCGACCATGTCGGGCAAGAAGGCGCGTACCGACCGGCGCGAGGTGATCGCGTCATCGACGATCGCCGCCGCAATCCGGGAGTTGTTTTCCAGCATGGGCTGTCCCTTTGCGCATAATCCTGGAACCCGGCTATCCGGAAAGGATCGTGCGCCGACTAGAAGTGATGGAGCATCCTTGCGAGTTTCTATGAACGCTCGACGCCCTATCCGCCTCGACCGGACGCCCCACTCGCCGCTCGTGCGCCGAGCCTTTGCCTGAACCGTCAAAATGGCGCAAGTAAATCTTGTGGGTGCATGAAAATCATCTTGATTTTTTCACAAACCTGCGGTCACATGAAATTTGGCCAGAATTTTTCATCGAGATTCTTCATTTTTCACAAAGCGATTCATCAAAGGGAGTGGCTTTGCCCTCGATCGCCGCAAGACCGGAACAAGATAACAGCGAACGGCTGCTGGCCGGCGACATTCGTGCGCTGCGCAAGGCGCGCGGCCTGACGCTTGCCGAAATCGGGCTGAAGCTCGGCCGTTCCGTCGGCTGGGTCAGCCAGGTCGAGCGCGGCCTGTCGATCCCCTCGCTCGGCGATCTCAGGGCCTTCGCCGAATTGTTCGGCGTGCCGGTCAGCCTGTTCTTCAGCCATGACGTGCCTGTCGAGACCGAACGCGGCGTGGTCGTGCGCGCCGGCAATCGGCGCACGCTTGGCACAAGCGATTCCGGCCTGGTGGAGGAGCTTCTGTCGCCGGATCTCGGCGGTAGCTTCGAGATGCTGCGTTCGGTCTTCGCCCCCGGTGCCGAGCTGAAGAGCGAGGCGCGCCGGCCGACCGAGGAAGCCGGTTACGTAGCGTCCGGCAGCTTCGACATCGAAATTGCCGGCATCTGGCACCGGCTTGGAGAAGGCGACTCCTTCCGCTTCGACGGCAAGCCGTTCCGCTGGCGCAATCCTGGAGCGGAACCGGCTGTGGTGATCTGGGTGGTTTCGCCGCCCGTCTATTGATCTGGAGAAGAACATGGCCGGTTTGCCGACCACGGCACGCGTGGTGATCATCGGAGGCGGTGCCGTCGGCGCCTCCTCGCTCTACCATCTCGCCAAGGCGGGCTGGACCGACTGCGTGCTTCTGGAGAAGAACGAGCTGACTTCCGGCTCGACCTGGCATGCCGCCGGCAATGTGCCGACCTTCTCCTCGTCATGGTCGCTGATGAACATGCAGCGCTATTCGACCGAGCTCTATCGCCGGCTGGCCGACGAGGTCGGCTATCCCATGAACTACCACGTCACCGGCTCGCTCAGGCTGGCCCATAGCGCGGAGCGCATGCAGGAATTCCAGCGCGCCAAGGGCATGGGCCGCTACCAGGGCATGGACATCGACGTGGTCGGGCTCGACGAGATCAAGCGCCGTTACCCCTTCATCGAGACGCATGAGCTGAAAGGCGCGCTCTACGATCCGAGTGACGGCGATATCGATCCGGCGCAATTGACCCAGGCGCTCGCTAAAGGTGCCCGCGACATGGGCGCGAAGATCATCCGCTTCTGTCCGGTCACCGGCGTGCGCCGCGACAATGACGAGTGGGTGGTCGAGACGGCGCAAGGCGAGATCCGCTGCGAGATCGTCGTCAACGCGGCCGGCTACCGCGCCGCCGAAGTCGGCAGGATGTTCGGCCGTGAAGTGCCAATGATGGTGATGAGCCATCAATACATCCTGTTCGAGGAAATCCCCGAACTGGCGGCGTGGTCGAAGGAACAGGGCAAGAAGCTGCCGCTGCTGCGCGACGTCGATACCTCCTACTATCTCCGCCAGGAAAAGAACGGCATGAACCTCGGGCCCTATGAGCGCAATTGCCGCGCCCACTGGGTCGGCCACAACGACCCGATGCCCGACGATTTTTCCTTCCAGCTGTTTCCCGACGATCTCGACCGGCTGGAATACTACCTGGCCGATGCTGTCGCCCGCGTGCCGATCCTCGGCACCGCCGGCCTGTCCAAGGTCATCAACGGGCCGATCCCCTATGCGCCGGACGGCAACCCGCTGATCGGCCCGATGCCCGGCGTGCCCAACGCCTTCGAGGCCTGCGTCTTTACCTTCGGCATCGCCCAGGGCGGCGGCGCCGGCAAGGTGCTGGCCGAATGGGTGACCGAGGGCCAGACCGAATGGGACATGTGGTCGTGCGATCCGCGCCGTTTCACCGCCTTTGCCTCGGCCCCGGATTATTGCGTCGCCAAGGGGATGGAGATCTATGGCAACGAATATGCCATCCAGTTCCCGCGCCATGCCTGGCCGGCCGGGCGCGACCGCAAGCTGTCGCCGCTCCACGACCGCATCAAGGCACTCGGCGCCCGGTTCGACGCTTATAATGGCTGGGAACGCGCCACCTGGTATGCGAAGGCAGGCGACGATATCTCCGAAGAATCCACGCTGACCTTCCGCCGCGACGGGCCGTGGCAGCATCGCGTGCGCGAGGAATGCCTCGCCGTCCGCGATGCCGCCGGCATTTTGGACCTGCCGGGGTTTTCCCGTTTCAATCTCGACGGTCCGGGTGCCGCCGAATGGCTGAGCCTCCAGGTGACAGGCCTGGTGCCGAAACCCGGCCGCATCGGCCTCGTCTATTTTGCCGACGACAAGGGCCGCACCGTCACCGAAATGTCGGTGGTCCGCCACGACGAGAACCTGATGACGCTGATCACCGCCGCTGTTGCTCAATGGCATGATTTCGAATGGCTGAAGTCGCGCATCCCGAAGGACGCCACATTCAAGCTGGTCGACAGGACGGAGGAATACTCCACCCAGATCCTCGCCGGCCCCAACTCGCGAAACATCCTCGCCGAACTCTGCGCGGCCGACCTCACCCTGCCCTGGCTGACGCATCAGGAAACCAGTATCGCCGGACGTTGGGCAAAGCTGGTGCGCGTGTCCTTCGCCGGCGAGCTCGGCTGGGAAATCCACAGCAAGGTCGACGATACCGCAGCCATCTTCGATGCCGTCTGGGCGGCAGGCCAAAAGCACGGCCTGAAACCGTTCGGCATGTACGCGCTGGATTCGCTCCGGCTCGAAAAAGGCTACCGTACGTGGAAGGGCGATCTGTCGACCGACTATTCGATCCTGCAGGGCGGGCTGGAGCGCTTCGTCAGATGGGACAAGCCCGACTTCCGCGGCAAGGCGGCGCTGCAGAACGAAAAGCAGCAAGGCATCAAGAAGCGCTTCGTCACGCTGGTCGTCGAAAATCCCGGCGACTGCGACGCCCCCTACATGTCGACGCTTTGGCACGACGGCCGGATCGTCGGCGAGACGACATCCGGCGGCTGGGGTCATCGCATCGACAGGTCGATCGCGCTCGGCATGCTGCGCGCCGACCTCACCGAGCCGGGAACCGCGGTCGAGGTCGAGATCTTCGGCGAACGCTTCAGGGCCGTCGTGCAGAAGGATGAGCCGCTATGGGATCCAAAGAACGAGAGGCTCAGAGCATGAAGAAAGTGATCCTCACCGATGGCGGCATGGGACAGGAGCTGGTCCGCCGCAGCAGTTCCGAGCCGACGCCGCTGTGGTCGGCCAGGGTGCTGATCGACGAACCGGATCTGGTACGCGACCTGCACGCGGAATTCATCCGCGCCGGCGCCCGCGTCATCACCATCAACACTTATTCCGCCACGCCGGAGCGGCTGGCGCGCGAGGGCGCGGAAGAGCTGTTCAAGCC
>NZ_SUEG01000010.1:0-273 GCF_005063415.1 Mesorhizobium sp. | reverse complement strand
AAGCCGCTGCAGAAGCGCGGCATCGAACTGGCAAGGCAAGCACGCGACCAGGCCGGCGACGCGGCGATCGCCGGCTGCCTGTCGCCGCTGTTCGGCAGCTATGCGCCGGCGCTGACGATATCGTTCCAGGATACGCTCGACATCTATCGCCGCATCGTTGCCGAGCAGGCGGACGGCGTCGATCTGTTTCTGTGCGAAACCATGGCGTCGGCCGAAGAGGCGCGCGCCGCCGTCACCGCGGCCTCGGAAAGCGCCCACGACACCCATACGGGC
>NZ_SUEG01000109.1:1424-18181 GCF_005063415.1 Mesorhizobium sp. | reverse complement strand
CGGCCGGCGGCGTCTTGGAAATGTCGCCGGAGCCAGCCGGCATTTCGGGCATTGCCGGCTCAGCAGGCTTTATCGGCGCGGCCTCAGCAGGTTTTGGCGGTTCGGCCGGGTTGGCTGGTTCCGCAGCCGGGGCTCCGGTCGCGGCGATCTCGGTGATGCGGCCGTCGAGCTTCGGCGTATAGGGCCGGTGCGCGCCGAGGTAATCGGCAACGACCTGTTCCAGCCCCGGGCCGTAATCATAGGCGTTCTTGGCCTTCTCGGCGAACACCTTGTAGCCGTCGCCGCCCTGGCGGACATAGTTGTTGGTGGCGACCAGGTAGTCCTTCTCCGGTTTGATCGGCGTCCAGGCGCCGCCTTCCATGACCTCGACCGATTTGACGCGTCCGTTAGGCGGCGCCGATTTGTCGAACGCATATTTCAGGCCGGCAACCTGCGGGAAGCGCCCGGCGCCGTCCTCGACCTGGCTGAGACCGCTTTCGAGGCCGGCAACCAGATCCTTGCCGGAGATCTGGAAGGTCGCCAGCGTGTTCTGAAACGGCAGCACGGTGAGAACCTCGCCCATGGTGACGGTGCCCTGGTCGATCGAGGCGCGCAAGCCGCCACCATTCGAGATGACGATCTCGACACCCTGGCCCTTGACCCGGTCGAGGACGGCGTCGGAGACCAGATTGCCCATCTCGCATTCGCGGGCGCGGCAGTTTTCGCGGCTGCCGTCGATCGCCTTGGTGGTCTCGGCGACTTCCTTGTTCTTCAAAGCCTCGATCGGGGCGCCGAGTTCCTTGATGCGGGCAAGCACGGCGGGGTCGGGCGTGATCGATTTGTCAAGATGGATGGGATCGCCACTTGCCTCCTTGACGACGCCGTTGTCGTCGAACACGACCTTGAACTCGCCGAGATATTTCGAATAGGACGCCGCTTGCACGACCGGCACTTTGTAGCCGTCCGGATTGTCGACCATCGTCGGATATGGGCCTTCCGCCTTGGGGTCGGTGTTGGACAGCAGCGAATGGCTATGGCCGCCGACCACCACGTCGACGCCCGGGATCTTGGCGATCACGTCGCGCTCGCGCTTGTAGCCGATATGGGTGACCGCGATGATCTTGTTGACGCCCTCTCCCTTCAGTTTCTCGACCTCGGCGGTGATCGACTTGACGTCGTCTTCAATGGCGATGTTCGGGCCAGGCGTGGCAAGCTCCGGCGTGTCGTTGGTGACCGCGCCGACGATCCCGATCTTCTGGCCGCCGACCTCGACCACGATCGACGGCTTGACGCGGTCGCCGAGCTTGGATTGCGCATTGGCCTTCACGTTGGCGCCGAGCACCGGAAACTGGATCATGTCGAGGAACGGCGCCAGCGCCGACTCCCCATCGTCGAACTCATGGTTGCCGAGAGCCTCGGCATCGAATTTCATCTGGTTGAGGAATTCGCCTTCGGTCTTGCCCTTGTAGGTCGTGTAGAAGAGCGAGCCCTGGAAATTGTCGCCGGCGCTGAGCAGCAGCACGTTCTGGCCTTGCAGCTTCTTGCGCTCCTGGGCGATCGCGGTGACCAGGCGGGCGGCGCCGCCGACGCATTCGCCCTTGGTCTCCTCCTCGGCCGAGCAGGTCGATTCATACTTGTTGTTGCTCTCGATGCGGCTGTGCCAGTCGTTGATGTGCAGGATGTTCAGCGTGTAGTCGGCAAAGGATACCCCTGCCGACAGGCCAAGCGCCGATGCCGACAGCGCGGCGATGGCAGCGATCTTCTTCATTCTCGTCTCCCGGATAACTTGAGTACAGCGCCGCGCGTCATTTGGGACGCGCAAAGGACGCTGTACCAATTGTTATTTTGCGCATGATCCTTTCCGAAAATCGACTCCGATTTTCGGGGTCATGCGCAGACGCATTTAACGCTCTTGTTTGACTGGGATGTAACAGCCCTCTCAGGCCATGTTCACATCGCGTTTCAGTCGATGCAAGCGGAAATCGGCATCGGCTTTGCCGGCGTAAAAAGCGGCGGCTTGAAGCCGCCGCACTTTTGCAAAGTCAATTCGGAATCGAATTCAGGTGCGCCTGGTCAGCACAAAATTCTGCCCGCTCGCGCTGGTGCAATTGAGCTGGCTGGTGGAGACCATCAAGCAGTTGAAGCTGATCGGCGTCTGGCGGATCAGCGAAGTTCCATGGATCTCGACCGAGGTGCCGCCGGTCATGGTGTAGCTGCCATCGGCAAGCTTCTGGCCGGTATCGGTGGCGACGGTCGCGAAGCTGCCGCCCCTGAAGGTGGACAAGCCCGTGCCCTGCGCGTCGATCCAGGAGCCTTCGACCCCTTTGGCGGTGATCACCGGCGGCTCGCCCGGGCCGGTAGTGGTGCAGGCCGCCAACGCGACCGTAGCGGCCGCTGCAATGCCAGCCGAAAGCAGTCTTTGCGCAATCGTCATCATCAAGATCCTCTCCTCTCGCATCGGCCCGAAAATCGATCCGATTTTCGGAAAGCACGATGCGCGCATTCAAAGTGCTAGAGCGTACTTTGTGCGTCCAAATGGACGCACGTCGCTCTAGGCCGCGCCTCTTCAATCGCCCGATTTCCGGGCGATTGCAAGCTGGCGGAGTGTCGAGGCAACACTGCTATCGAACGAGGATGTTGCGGAATTGCCACGGGTCTTTGGCGTCGAGGTCCTCGGGAAACAGACCAGGCCGATTGTCGAGCGGTGTCCAGTCCGTATAATAGCTCCTGACCGGCCCCAGATAAGGATTCTGCACGTCGAGGCAGCGCTTGTAATCCATCTCGTCGGCTTCGACGATGCCGGCCTCCGGATTTTCCAGCGCCCAGACCATGCCGGCCAGCACCGCCGACGTGACCTGCATGCCTGTGGCGTTCTGATAAGGCGCCAGCTTGCGCGCCTCGGCCAGCGACAGCTGCGAGCCGTACCAGTAAGCGTTCTTGGCGTGCCCATAGAGCAGCACGCCGAGCTCGTCGACGCCATCGACCAGTTCGTTTTCGTCGAGCACGTGGTGCACGGGCTGAGCCTTGCCGGTGGCACCGAACATCTCGTGCAGCGACAGCACGGCGTCATTGCAGGGATGATAGGCGTAATGGCAAGTCGGCCGGTACTGCACCTTGCCCTTCTTGCCGTGCAGCGTGAAGAAATCGGCAATCGAAATCGCCTCATTATGCGTCACCAGGAACCCGTATTGCGGACCGGACGTCGGGCACCATGTGCGCACGCGCGTGTTGGCGCCGGGCTGCTCCAGAAAGATCGCGGCCTTCGAGCCGTTCTTGTGCTTTTTGGCGTTCTTCGGCATCCACGTCTCATGCGTGCCCCAACCGAGCTCGGCCGGCTGCAGGCCTTCCGAAATGAAGCCTTCGACCGACCAGGTGTTCCAGAACACGTTCATCGGCTTGGGTTTCTTGGTGCGCTGGGTGTCGCGCTCGGCGATATGGATGCCCTTGACGCCGGCCTTCTTCATCAGCCTGGCCCAGCCTTCGCGATCGTGCTGCGCGGGTTCCGAGAAGTCGAGGCCAAGATCTGTGGCGAGGTTGACCAGTGCCTGCTTGACGAACCACGAGACCATGCCGGGATTGGCGCCGCAGCACGAGATCGCCGTGGTGCCGCCCGGGTTCTTCGCGATTTCAGTACGCACCGTCTCGCGCAGCGCATAGTTGGTGCGTGAGGCATTGTCGGCCTTTTCGTCGAAATAGAAGCCGAGCCAGGGCTCGACCACCGTGTCGACGTAGAGGACGCCAAGCTTGCGGCAGAGCTTCATCAGCTCGAGCGAGGAAGTGTCGACCGACAGGTTGACGCAAAAGCCCTGGCCGCCGCCATTGGTCAAAAGCGGTGTCAGCAGCTTCTTGTAGTTCTTTTTGGTCACCGCATCCTGCATGAAGGTGATGCCGCGCTCGTCGAGCAATTTGCGGTCGGTGTCGCGCGGGTCGATGACCGTCATGCGCGACTTGTCGAATTTGAAATGGCGCTCGATCAGCGGCAGCGTTCCCCGTCCGATCGAGCCGAAGCCGATCATCACGACAGGGCCGGTGATCTCACCGTAAACGGGCCAGTTTTCATTCGCCATTTATCGATTACTCCCTCAAAAAACGCTTCGGAACAGCGGCTTGGCCGCGGCGCGACAAACCATAGATCATTGTCACAATAAAGCGAAAAGCGGACGGCCCGGCCTCACGGCACGCCATCCCGGCTACGGCCCGACCAGACTTGCAAACTCCGGCTTGAAGAGGTCACGTGCCTCGGCGACCGGCAGTTCCAGCAGATCGTCGGCGCAGGCCTGGATGGCATGCGGCAGGGTCTGGAGCCCGAAAACCAGAACCTGCTTGTCACCCTCACGCCAGAGGCTGACCGCCAGATATTCGCCGATGAGATCGTCCATGCCGCATTCGGCTTCGTGATCGATATCGGTCTGATCGGTCGGTTTCTTGCGCCGTTGCTTGACCAAGGAGGCGAGGGAAGGGCCTGGCTTGCCATCTACCGTATCCAGGAAAATGTCCTGAAGGCCGAGCAGGACGCCGCGGCGCACATCCATGATGTAGGCGTCCGAATAGTTGGTCGGATGCGCTCCGCCGCAGAAGATGCTGCCGGACTCCCGCCAGCTCATCAGCCGCGGCGTCAGCGAGGTCACTTCGAATGTGCTGTCCTCATAGCCACCGAGGGTGCCGCCGTTCACACCGTCAATCGACCCGCCTTCGTTGAAGCCGGCATATTGCGCCGCCACGCAGCCCAGTGCGCCGATGTTTGCGCGCCAGTGCCTGTCTTGCAGCAGAGCATTCGCGGCCTCGATCGGAACGTCGCCGGACAGTTCGACAATGCGCGGCGTGGCAAATTTGGTGCGGGGGTCGACCACATAGCGGTAGGTTGCGTCCGGCCAACCAGTGGTCTTGCCGTTATCAAGCTGAGTGTCCACCCGCAGATAGTCATAAGGGGACGTTTCCATGGTGAGCGGCGTGTCATTGCCGAAGAACTTCATGAAGCTGAAATCGTAGAGATCGAGCGGGCTGCTGGGCTCGTTCTCGGTCACCTGCCGACTTGCGACCCGTTCCAATCTGAGCGGCAGCGCCCTCTTTCCGTTCCAGCGGCCTTCAAGGGTCTTGCCGTTACTGGATAAGGCCAGGCGCCAGACGGCGGCAATCGGCGCGGCCTTTCCGTTATCGCAATTGTCGGCGCCGCATGCCTCCTCCTCGGCCAGTTCGAACTTGCTGCCCTTTTGCGACCTGGCCTGCAGCGGGATGTCGACGCCCTTCGAGCGGTAGAAATAGCGGCCGGCCAGCGGGCCGCCGGGCGCCGCGGGGTCGCCGGTGAATTCGACGACGATGTCGCTCTTTCCAAGCTTGCCGGCATAAGTCACCGGCTCCGCCTCGGCTGCTGTCGACAGTACCAGGATCGCGGCCACGAACGTGACCGGCCTGCCAAGATGCTGGATCATTGTTCCCCCAAGCCACAAGTTACAGTTGTCTTTCGCCGGCAGTCACGGTCGGCTGTCAGGCCCTTATAGTCAAGTTGTGCCTCGTTCAGTGCCAGAGGCTGCTCAGCGAAGAAACGCTGCGAGCGCCGCCCTTGGTGCGGATGGCGCGTCCGCCCGTCTCAACGGGTTTTTGCCCTCGGTGCGGCTGTGGAGGCTCGAACCACCAGTTCTACCGGCAGAACGACCTGGCGGGGGGCTTCATTGTCAAGAACCATTCGGGCGGCAAGCCTGCCTTTTCCGATCACGTCCTGTGCGACTGTGGTCATCGGAGGAGTGGTGCGCGCGGATTCGGCGGTGCCATCGAAGCCGACGACCGATACGTGGCCCGGCACGTCTACGCCGCGGCGAACCGCCTCGTCCAGCATCGTGATCGCCTGCCAATCCGACATGGTCAGGATCGCAGTTGCTTCAGGCGCCCTGTCGAACACCACTGCTCCGGCAGATGGCTCGCCTGGAATCGTCTCGATGATCGGGACATCGTCGATCGACAAATTCGCCTCCGCCAAACCCTGTTTGAAACCGTCGAGCCTTTCATCGTCGAGCGGGAAGCCGGCCAGAAGCGGGCGCGTTGCCTGTCCGGGCATGTGGACAATCGGCGGGCCGGGAGACCGGCGCACCGAAAGGATGGCAAAATGCCGGTGCCCCAGCCCGGTCAAATGCCGGACGGCAGCTATCGCACCGCTCCGGCCGTCGATCTTTATCGAATTGATGTCGGGACCTGCGTCGCTTTCGAGAATGACGAAGGGCAGACGCCGTCTCTGTACCGAAATTATGAGACCAATGTCGGCGCTGTGACCAAGGATAAAGCCGTCAACCAGGGCATCGCGGATGCTGGCGAAGCGCGTGTTGTCGGTGCCGTTTACAAGGCTGAGCGTCGTTCCAGCCTCGTCGCAGGCGAGCGAAACGCCGAGCACCAGCTCGCGGCCGTAAGGGCTTCTCATCACTTCGGAGATGGCATAGGCGCCAGGCGGCATGAACCCGATGGCATTGAACTTGCCGTCCCGCAGCAATCGTCCTTTCGGATCGGGGCCGCCAAACCCGAGCGCTCGCGCGGCCGCTTCGACGCGCTCGCGCAATTCAGGCCTGACCAGCTCCGGCCGGTTGAAGACGTTGGAGACAGTCCCCCGGGAAACTCCGGCAGCCTTGCCGACATCGGCTAGGGTGGGCATTGGCGATTCACTCGTTTTCCCTGAGGTAGACCATTTTTTGGAGCGCTCCAAGAATTTTATTGACTCAAAACCGAAATAGGCGGATCGTGTCTGTTGGAGCGCTCCAAGGACACCTATTCTGAGGTTTTTTGCGACTAGACATTGAGATCAGTCGAATGGCGTGGCCGCAGCGGCCATGCCCAAGGAGAGGATGATGGCAGAAACCGATGTTTTTCCAGCCTCGCTCGTAGGCAAGACATTCGACTGCGTTTTCGGCCCCTTCGTGCCGCGGCTGACGTTTCTCTCGCCGCAGGAATTGCATATCCAGGCGTCGATCGGGACCACCGAAATCGACGAGGTGGTCAACGTCGGCCTGACCAGCGTGCGCCCGAATCTCGTGCTCGCGAGCTGGACGGAGCAGAGCGGCAACTTCATTGTGCAGTTGCAGGACCACGAGAAGGGGATCGTTCATAATTATGCGCGGCTGGCCGATGGGCAGCTCTTCTGTGCCCAGGGCGCCATTCAAGTCGTTCCAGCATAAGGGAGGAAAATGCGATGGAACTCGCTTACGACAGTCATCTGCTTGCCCGAATTCTGCTGAGCGTCGCGACCGTGGGCTACGGTGTGGTGACGATCAAAGCCGACTTGAACGCCACCCACGCCACCAATCCGCTCTGGACTCCCCACGCCCGGTTTCACGTCGTCTGGCAGGTGTTGAGCTACACCGGAGTGGCGCTGATTGCGCTCGGACTTATCTGGATCAAGGGGCAACTCGAAGCCGAGCGGCTCTATCTCGCCGGGGGATTGGCTGCGGCCATGTATGGGGCGTTCTTCGCGGCCATGCTCTCGCGGCCGATCTATGGTGGCGTGCTGTATGACGAGAACGGCTATCTGCCGTTCCGGCCGCCGTTTGGACCGGCGGGCTGGCGGTGGGATGTCAACGTCACCGTCTTTACCGCGATGTCCGCGATCCTGCTGCTGGGCCTGGCTGCGATTTAGGGCAGTTCCAGGAAAAGTGTGAAACGGTTTTCCGTCCGGAATTGCGCAAGAACAAAGAGATAGAGCGGTTCGGCGTTTCCGTGAAACGATGAACTGCCCTAGGACACCGCCAGCGCCCTGAGCCACGCGACCAGCCGGTCACGGTCGGCGGTCATCCCCTTGTAGTCGAGCTGTGCCTCGTCCAGCGTCAGAAGTTGTTCGGCCAAGGACGCTGCGGGCGCCGCGCGGTCGCGGTGGCGCTCCAGCACGGCGAGCGGGTCGAGATGGATACGGATGGTGAAGAGTACGTCGCCCGAAACGGGGAGCTTTCTCAGCGTCTGCCGCTCGACGCGGATAAAGGCATGGGCGTCGATGTCGCCGTCCGGGAATCTCGACGGGCGACTGCTGGCGCGGTCGATGCGTTCGAGGTTGGAGAGCGGATGGTAGAGCGCGTCGCCCGCCTGGATCGACCAGTTGTAGCGCTCGACGGCTTGGCCCTGGAGGCCGTCGAACATGCGGTTGATGAGATCGGCCGGGCGTGTGCCCGGACCGAAACCCGGTACCGGCGCGTGGATCTGCTGCAGCGGCTTGCCGAATTTTTCGGTCAGCGACCATGACGACGGGAAGCAGAGCGAGCCGGCCGTCAGACGCCAGCCGCTCTCGTCGCGGCGCATCAGGATTAAATCCTCCTGGACGAGCAACGAGGCCGCCACAAGCGGCGCATCGCTGAAAGGAGCTGAGGTGCCTGAGCCCTCGAGATTGTCGGTGCCGCCGATCACCTCGATCCCGTCGGCGGTATGCCTGTGGCTCTCAGGAAAGTTCGCCGCCAAATGCGCACCGAGCAGATCGAGCACTTCGCGTTGGGCTTCGCGCGTGGCTTGCTCCTCGACAAAAACCTTGTCGGGAATTTCCGCATAAAGCCGGCGTTTCTCGGCAAGATAGGGCAGCAGATATTCGTCGACCTCGATCCATCTATCGAGATTGAGCGGCTTCAGCCCGATGGTGAACAGTTTCGACGAGCCGTCATAGGGTGTGTGGGTCGGTGGGCGGAAACTCATGCTTCTTTGTAGGCTTCCAGTGCGGCAGTGGCCATTCTCGCCGTGAATTCGGTGATTTCGTAGTCGGCGGCACCTGCCTTGGCGAAGGGATCGTCCGCCAGTCTGGCATCGAGCTCCTCGCGTGGACCGCGCGCGATGATGATGCCGCCGGTCCTTGGCCGCTTCGGCCCGGAGGCGACAAAGATGCCTTGCGCATAGCAGGCCTTCAGCCACTCGACATGCGCTTGCTGAAGGCGGTCGATCTCGGTCAGCGGCACCTTGTAGTTCAGCGAAACCACGAACATTGTTGTCTCCCGATGCTTCAGCCCAGCCGCGCCGGGATCAATCCGCGCAGCGAGTTGCCGACGAACAGCGCCTTGGCCGATTTCAGTTCGTTCCACGTGTAGACCGCTTCGCCGGCGCGGCCTTGATCCAGCAGTTCACCGCGCAGAACGCCAGGCAGCAGGCCGCAATCGAGCCGCGGTGTGGCCAGCACGCCGTCGCCGAAATCGGCAAAGACATTGGTGATCGTGCCCTCGCAGATTTCGCCGCGCTCATTGGCGAGCAGCACCTCGTCGGCCCGGCCGGCAAGATATTCGGCGCGGGCGCGCGTATAGGTTTGTCGGCGGCTGGTCTTGTGACGCAGCAGCATGTCGCTCGAATCAAGCCGCACCCGCGCCAGCTGCAGTGTCCAGACCTTGTCCGCGGCGAGCGGCTCGTGGGGCTGCACCGAAACCGCGACTTCGCCCTTGCGCGACAGGACGAGGCGGGTGCGCAACGCGATCTGTTGGTGGCCAACCGCATTCATCAGCGCTTCGCCGACCCTTTGCGGATCGCAGGCGAAACCGAGTTCGCTTGCCGAGCCGTAAAGCCGCGCGAGGTGGCGGTCGAAACGGAGGAAACCCGAGCCGGGCTCCCAGCGCATTGTTTCGATCAGTTCGAAATTGGTAGTGTTCCCGTCGCGAAACGGGCTTTCAGCAGACACTCCTGGTACTCCTCTTCGGCCGTCGAATCGAAGACGACCCCACCGCCGACGTTGTAGACCGCCTCGCCAGTGGCAAAGAGCGAGATGGTGCGGATCGCCACCGAAAAGCGCATCCGGCCGCCGGGCGCGATCCAGCCTATCGCGCCGCAATAGACGTCGCGCGGGCCACTTTCCAGCTCGCGCAGGATCTCCATGGCGCGGATCTTCGGCGCGCCGGTGATCGAGCCGCAGGGGAACAGCGCGGCGAAAATCTGGTGGATGGTGAGGCCGGGCAAGAGTTTCGCCCGCACGCGGCTCACCATCTGGTGGACGGTCGGGTAGCTCTCGATGCGGAAAAGCTCCGGCACGTCGAGCGTGCCAACCTCGCTGATCAGTGAAATGTCGTTGCGCAGGAGATCGACAATCATTCGGTTCTCGGCCTGGTTCTTCTCGTCGTTGCGCAAGAACGCTTTCAGGCGATCGTCCTCCGCCTTGGTGGCGCCGCGCGGCGCAGTGCCTTTCATCGGATGCGTCTCGATCATGTCTTCCGCGTCGACCTCGAAGAACAGTTCCGGCGAACGCGACAAGACGATCGGATCGCCGAGCGCGATCAGTGCCCCGTACTTTACCGGCTGGCGTTCGGTTAGCGCGTTGAAGGCGACCAGTGGATCGCCCGACCATTGCGCGTGGACCGGAAAGGTCAGATTGCCCTGGTAGCAGTCGCCCTTGCGGATGTGGTCATGCAGCCTGGCAAAGCGTTTGGCGTAGTCGTCCGAAGACCAGGCCGCCTTGGCGTCAAAAATCGGGCCGTTGCTAGCCGGCAGGTCGCCTGGCGCGACCGTCTCTTCGACCGGCGCGTCGAACACGCCGAGGCAGAAAAGCGGGGCGCGGCGGCCGGCCGGCAGCAGCGGAACGAGCTTGGGTTCGAGCAGGTAACCGGCCTCGTAGGAGAAATAGCCGGCCAGCCATTTGCCGCCGTCATGTGCGGTCTGCACTGCTTCCAGGGCCGGCAAAAAGTCCGCCTCGCAATGCGCCGCGATGATCTCGGCCGGCCGGTCGAAAACGAGCTGACGCGCGGTCTCGTCGTTCCGGAAAATTGCAAAGGGCAGGGACAGGGACATAAGGCTCGGATGCTGCGGTCACCAGCGATCGATCTATATGGGGGCTCGACCGTGCGCAATCGAGGGAACGGCGTCTCAAGACGCAAAGGCGCGGGGGGCAAAAACAAAAGCGGCGCCAGAGGGCGCCGCCTTGTTCCAGATGCCTCCTTGCGATGGGTCAGGTGTTGCTGGCTTCCCCCGCGGTTGGGAAGCGGCGCGCAAATTCCTTCTCGTCGCCGGTGGCAAGCAGTTTCGCCTGCTCGATCCAGCGTTCACGTTCGATGCGGCCGTCGAAATTCAACGTCGCCTCGATCCGCCTGACATCGTCGGGCGTCCAGGCAGCGATCTGGGCATAGGTCGTGACCCCAAGCCCTTTGAGCAGCCGCTCGTTGGTCGGGCCGATGCCGATAAGGCGACGCAGATCGTTGGCTTTGCCCGCCGCTGCGGTCGTTGAGTTGCCGGTCGCGGCTTTCTTTGCCGCTGGTGCGGCCTTGCTTGCTGCCGGCGAAGCCTTGCTTGCCGCTGGTGCGGTCCTGGGCGCGGCGCTCGCTTTCGATGCAGGCGGATTCGGCGTTGCCGTTTTCGCGGCACTTGCGCGTGGCGCGGTCGCGGCCTTCGCCGTTGCAGATTTTTTCGGCGCCGGTTTGGCCGGTGCGGATGTCGACATCAGGGTTGACGGCGCCTGCATCGCGGCTTTGGTCGCGCCGGTCTTGGCGGCTGGCGCCTTCGCTGTTGCCGCGGTTGGCGCCTTGGCGGCCGGCGCCTCGCCCAGCCGCCGCTCGAGGTCGGCGCGGGCGCGGCCGCAGGCATCCAACTCACCGGTCAGACGGTTGCTATCGGCCCGCAATCTGTCACGTTCGCTGCGCGTGCGGTCGAGATCGCCGCGCAAACTGTCGAGCTCGCCACGCAGGCGTCCCCAAATGAACCAGCCAACCAACACACCTACCAGGAACGCCAGGAGCATGTAGAAAAAAGTGCCCATTGTCTTTCTCTCTCCAGTCCGATCCGTCCGCCCTGGCCTGTGGGGCCATGACCTCGGCGAAGGACCATTCGATGGTGGTTCCGCAATCTGCAGAACAGCCGGCTTCGATCGAGCTGTCGGCAACCGGTTTGCCCCTGGCCAACAACCGTTGTCGCATCCGCCGACACGCCATGACCGGTCGGGATTTTCCGACCGGATCCATTCGTGCCCGGCTGAGCTTGAGGGCGGACGCTATCATACAGCTTACGGGAATCTAACGGAAAACTTCCATGGAAAGTTATTTAAGAACAAATATCCAAGACAAGAATAGAACCATCGCCAATATGCATTGCGGCTAAACTGTTCTGGAAAACCCGGTCACCCGGTGTTGCGCATCACCCAGTGTTGCGCATCAATTGTCCAGTGCTTCCAGCTCGTCGATCAGTCCGCTGATCACGCCAAGCCCGATCTGCCAGAAGGCAGGATCGGTCGCGTCGAGGCCGAACGGCGCCAGAAGCTCGGAATGATGCTTGGTGCCGCCGGCGCGCAGCATGGCAAAATATTTGTCCTGAAAGCCGCGCTCGGCGTTCTGGTAGACCGCGTAGAGCGAGTTCACCAGGCAATCGCCGAATGCATAGGCATAGACGTAAAAAGGCGAGTGGATGAAGTGCGGGATATAGGTCCAGAAAACCTCGTACCCGTCGCGCAGCTTGATCGCCGGCCCGAGGCTTTCCGCCTGCACTTCCAGCCAGAACTGGCCGAGCTTGTCGGAGGTCAATTCGCCGCTCTTGCGCTCGGCATGCACCTTGCGCTCGAACTCGTAGAAGGCGACCTGGCGCACGACCGTGTTGATCATGTCCTCGACCTTCTGGGCGAGCATGGCCTTGCGTTCGCGCTTGTCGGTGGTCTGCTCGAGCAGGGAGCGGAAGGTCAGCATTTCGCCGAAGACCGATGCGGTTTCGGCCAGCGTCAGCGGCGTCGAAGCCATCAAAGCCCCCTGTCCGCCGGCCAGCACCTGGTGCACGCCGTGGCCGAGCTCGTGCGCCAGCGTCATCACGTCGCGCGGCTTGCCCATGTAGTTGAGCAGCACATAGGGATGCGCCGAAGGCACGGTCGGATGCGCGAAGGCGCCAGGCGACTTGCCGGGTCTCACCGGTGCATCGATCCAGTTGCGGTCGAAGAAAGTTCTGGCGATCTCCGCCATGTCGGGCGAAAAGCGCTGGTAGGCGGAAAGCACGGTGTTCTTGGCCTCGTCCCAGCCGATGACCGCCTGCGGGCTCTCCGGCAGGGGCGCATTGCGGTCCCAGTGGTTCATCACCTCCATGCCGAGCCAGCGCGCCTTCATCGCATAGTAGCGATGCGACAGGCGCGGATAGGCGTCGCGAACCGCGGCGGCGAGTGCATCCACCACGCTGCGTTCGACGCGGTTGGCGAGATGGCGGGAATCGGCAATGTCCTCGAAGCCGCGCCAGCGGTCGGAAATCTCCTTGTCCTTGGCCAGCGTATTGGTGACCAGCGTAAAGACGCGCAAATTCTTGCGAAAAGTTGCGGCCAGCGCCTCGGATGCCCGGCGGCGCACCTCGCTATCGGCATCCTGAAGGCGATTGAGCGCCGGCTCCAGCGTCAGCTCCTCGCCGTCGACGTCGAAGCGCAAATCGGTCATCGTCTCGTCGAACAGGCGGTTCCAGGCCCCGCGCCCGGTGATCGATTTTTCATGGAAGAGCTGCTCGATGCGGTCTTCGAGCTGATAGGGCTTGTCCTTGCGCAGATCGAGCACCCAGGGCCGGTAATGGGCGAAGGCCGGATCGGCGGCGAGTGCGTTTTCGATCGCGCCATCGTCGATGAGGTTCAGCTCGAGCGCGAAAAACAGCAGGTGCGCGCTGGCATCGGTCATCCTTTCCTGGATGTCGCCATAGAGCTTGGCGCGCTGCGGATCCGACGTGTTGCCGGCATAGACAAGCCCGGCATAGGAGACGATCCGGCCGATCAGCTCCTCCAGCGCTTCATAGGCCTGAAGCGCCTCGCCCAGCCTGCCGGCGCTGCCACGCCCAGCCTCGGCGGCGAGCGTGCCTTTCCAACGGCTTTCGAAGGCGATGGCATCCGCGGCGGCCTTGGCGATGTCGCGCTTCAGCTCGGGCGCTTCCATGCCCGAATAGAGATCGGCCAGATTCCATTCCGGCAGGTCGCCAAGCTCCGCCACGCCCTGACCGGGCACCGCCGCCAGCTTTCGAGCAAAAACCATGCGCATTGCCGATCCTTCCAGACACAAAAATTCGAGGAAACGAGAAGCCGGTCAAATCCTAAGGAATTCGTTCACCGGGTTTTTTGAAAGCTTATTTAGAACCCTGTGCCAAGATGATCCATAGGGCGCATTCTCGGGCGGGGCACGGTCGGATCAGTCATGGCAGCTTCCATACTCATAGTCGATGACGATCCCGTGCAGCGCAGGCTGCTCGAGGCGGCGGTGACGAAATTCGGCCACACGGCGATCGTTGCCGATGGCGGCGAGGCCGGTCTCGATCTCGTCGACGGGCCCAATGCGCGCGACGTGTCGGTGGTCATCCTCGACCTGATGATGCCCGGCCTCGATGGCATCGGCGTGCTGAAGGCGATGCGCGAGCGTGGCATCCACATTCCCGTCATCGTGCAGACCGCGCAGGGTGGCATCGAAACCGTCGTTTCGGCAATGCGTCACGGCGCCTTCGACTTCGTCGTCAAGCCGGCCTCCCCCGACAGGCTGCAGGCGTCGATCGGCAACGCCCTCAAGGTCGAGGCGCTCGAAGGCGAAGTGAAGCGCTCGTCACGGCAGCGCGGCGGCCATCTGACATTCAAGGACATGATCACTCACAGTTCGGCGATGGATCGGGTGATCCGGCTCGGCCGCAAGGCGGCGGCCTCCAACATCCCGATCCTGATCGAGGGTGAATCCGGCGTCGGCAAGGAACTGGTGGCGCGCGCCATCCAGGGCAGCGGCGACCGCCGCTCGAAACCCTTCGTCACCGTCAATTGCGGCGCCATCCCTGACAATCTGGTCGAATCGATCCTGTTCGGTCACGAAAAGGGATCGTTCACCGGCGCCACCGAAAAACATACCGGCAAGTTCGTCGAAGCGCATTCCGGCACGCTGTTCCTCGACGAAATCGGCGACCTGCCACTCGACGTGCAGGTCAAGCTGTTGCGCGCCGTGCAGGACGGCGAAGTCGATCCGGTTGGCGGGCGCTCGACCGTCAGGGTCGACATCAGGCTGATCTCGGCAACCCATCGCAACCTGCTGCAACAGGTCAAGGACGGCAAGTTCCGCGAGGACCTGTTCTATCGGCTGAACGTCTATCCGATCTTCGTGCCGCCATTGCGCGACCGTCGCGACGACATCCCCTACCTGGTCGAGCACTTCATGGAGAAGGTGGCGCCCGCCGATCCGCGCCACCGCCTGCGAGGCATCTCGGCTGCGGCGCTTGC
Source organism: Mesorhizobium sp. (assembly GCF_005063415.1). Taxonomy (GTDB): domain Bacteria; phylum Pseudomonadota; class Alphaproteobacteria; order Rhizobiales; family Rhizobiaceae; genus Mesorhizobium. The sequence goes on along the minus strand of NZ_SUEG01000109.1, from coordinate 3,087 downwards.
CATGCTGCAGGCCTACGACTGGCCGGGCAACATAAGGCAGCTCGAAAACGCCGTCTTCCGGGCGTCGGTGCTCGCCGACGGCGACATGCTGACCGAAGAAGAATTCCCGCAGATCCGGGCGCAGGTCGACGGCACGGTCAATCTCGATGCGGGTATCGCCTTGCCAGAGTCAGGGGGGCCAGCTCCAGGGTGGCCAGCTTCCGGCTTGGCTTCGGGCAGCCAGCCGCGCGACAGCATTCCGGCCGCTGGCGGGATCGCAGCCTCCGACCCCGATGCGCCGGCCAGGCCCCGGTTCGGTACGCTGCGGGCGCTCGACGAGCGCGGCAATGTGCGTGCGCTGGCCGACGTCGAACTCGAAATGATCAAGCTCGCCATCGACCACTACAACGGCCAGATGAGCGAAGTCGCCCGCCGCCTCGGCATCGGCCGATCGACGCTCTACCGCAAGCTCAAGGAATACGGCATAGACCCGGAAACCGGCCGCGTCGAACGGCTCGCTTCCTGAGCCACAGGCCAAGCGGGTTCTCATCCGGGCATCCATTCGAAGCAAGCACGCCTCGAAACGAGGTATTCGCCGCAGTGTTCACGTATTAAGGCGGACGGTAACAGATCGTGTTTCGAGCTAGCGCCAAAACATGATCTAAACCAGCGGTTTACCAAGATATCCTGCGCAATATTTTTGGCGGGATATCGCCACCGTGTTACCGCATTTCGGCTTCAATAAGCGATGATTAACCATTAGGATCGATATTCGGATGCACACACCACGCATCCGTTTGGTCAAATCCGGGGACAAAACGGCAGCCTGCAAGGCCTTTTGATTTGAACAGAATCGAACGACAAAAAAACGGGCGGCATTATCACATGAGCGTCTGGCCGAGATGGCTGGCAGCGGTGATTGTTGCCGTCGGGTTCCTTGCAGCGGCGGCAACCGGCGCCAGCGCCGAGACACGCTCGCTGAAGCTCTATCATCTCCACACGCAAGAAAAGGCGGAGATCGTCTACAAGCGCAATGGCCGCTACGACCAGGCGGGCTTGCGAAAGATCAACATCATTCTGCGCGACTGGCGTCGCAACGAGCCGACCAAGATGGATCCGCGCCTGCTAGACCTGGTCTGGGAAGCGTATCGGGAGAGCGGCGCCACCGATTACATCCAGGTCGTCTGCGGCTATCGTTCGCCGGCCACGAATTCGATGCTGCGCAGCCGCAGCAGGGGAGTCGCCGAAAAGAGCCAGCACATGCTCGGCAGGGCGATGGATTTCTACATTCCCGGCGTGCCGCTGAAGAAGCTGCGTGACATCGGCCTCAGGATGCAGGGCGGCGGCGTCGGCTACTATCCCAGCTCCGGCTCGCCCTTCGTGCACATGGATGTCGGCAATGTGCGCCACTGGCCCGGCATCAGCCGCCAGGAACTGGCGCGCGTGTTCCCGAACGGCAAGACGCTGCATGTACCGAGCGACGGCAAGCCGCTGCCTGGTTATCAACAGGCGCTCGCCTCCTACAAGGCCCGCAAGGGCGCCGGTGCGCCGGCCATCGAACTGGCCAGCGCAAGCGGCGGTGCAAAAAAATCCCGCGGGTTCCTGGCAGCCTTCTTCGGCGGCGGCGACGACGAGGCGGACGACAGCGCCGATGTGGCGATGGCCGAGCCAGCGCCAAAGCCCC
>NZ_SUEG01000109.1:0-1414 GCF_005063415.1 Mesorhizobium sp. | reverse complement strand
CCCGTAACGTGAAGCCGGCGCCGTCCGCCAAGAGCAGCAACCTGCCTGGCATTGCCATCGTGGCGCCTCAGGACGCCAAGCGCGCCGAGATTCCGGAAGTCGCCGATGCTCCGGCGCCTGCGCCTGAACCGGAAAACGACACGCCGGAGACGATCATCGCGGCATTGCCGGCGCGCAGCATTCCGCTGCCGGATTTTGCTCCGCGCCCGAAGACCGACGTCGGCGCCCAGCCGCCTGAAAACGTTCCGTTCGGCGTGGCGGATGCGGCTGGATCGACCGAACAGGCGGTGGCGACCGCGCAAGCGCCGGCAAGCGTGGCGACGGCCAGTGCGGCGCCGGCAAATGTGCCGTTCGGCATGGCAGATCCGTCTGCTGCGGCCGGCCCGGTGCAGACCGCGGCGAACACCATTCCCGTGCCGAGCTGGCGGCCCGATCATTCGCTGCCGGCCGATCTTTCGTCGGCGGGTCTTGCGCCGCAGGACAAGCAAGTGTTGCTGGCGCTGGCGAGTGCGGCTGAGCGGAGCAACACCGCCACCGACGCATTCTCCGTATTGCCGTCGGCGCGGCCAGACAGTTCGCAGCCCGACGAGGTCAAGGCCGTTCTGGAACGGGTCAGCGCGACCGACGAATACAAGGTCGCGTCGCTTTCCGAGCAAGCATCGGTGTTCGAGGTACCGGCGAACGACGACGGGGCATCGAGCGACGGGGCATCGAGCGACGGGGCATCGCCGCGCGAGGCCATCGTTGCCCGCCCGGCCGGCTCCGATCCGGCGGCCGTCATCGGTGCGGGCGTGAAGACCACACGCAAGGAACCCAGGGCCACCGCCCGCGACCTGAAGCCCGGCCCCAAGCCGGTGGTGGTCGCCGCCGCGCCGCAGGCCGCCCGTTGGGCGCTGCACAGCGGTGAGTATGTCGCAACCGTTTCAGATGCGACAACGGCGCCGCGCTACGCCTACGACTTCGTCCGTACGGCACCGAGCGAGGTCTATACCGTAGGCTTCCAGCCGGGCAACGAGATGGCCGACGCCAACCGGTTCACCGGCAAAGCCGTCAAGTTCATGTCGGTGGCCCGCTTCAAGACCAAATAACGGCTGGGCAGATATCGTAGAGGCCGCGCTGGCAGCGGCCGCTCCCGCCGCCGGCACTGGCTTCCTTCGTGCCGGGATGCTAACCAAGGTCAGCATTCTCCCGCTTCGTCTAATGGTAGGACAGCGCCCTTTGAAGGCGTGAATCGTGGTTCGAGCCCATGAGCGGGAACCAGCCGGCAAATCACATCGGCAGCAGGCCAGATTTGCGGGCCTTCATGCGGAAGGCTAGCGGCCGAGCTTGCTTGCGGCGCGGGCAAAGGCTTCGATCTCGTCCCATTTGCCGGCCTTGACCAGATCGTCCGGCGCCACCCAGGAACCGCCGACGC
>NZ_SUEG01000108.1 GCF_005063415.1 Mesorhizobium sp. | reverse complement strand
GGCGCCGCCGACATCGGCAAGCCGTGCCTCGATGCATTCGACATCGAGCATGATCGCGCCGCCGCCCGAAAAGATCAGCTCGACGATGCCGGCCGGCTTGTCGAGCGCGAGAAAGCTGATCGCCAGCAGCGACAGCACTTCGTCGGGCTTGTCGCGGGCAATGCCGCTGGTCTTGGCGCCGAGCACCCGGTCGAAATGCAGCACGGCCTGCCGCCGCTCATTGTGCTGGCGCAAGAAGCCGGATTTCGCCTCCCAGACGAAGCGGTTCATGGTCAGCACGAAGCGTTTTACCGAAGGCAGGTATTCGAGATCGCTGACCTTCATGACGGCATCCTGGACATGCGCCGAGATGATGCTCAGATCCTGATCGTCGAGCGCGACAAGCTTGAGGCCATTCATGCGGAATTCGCACCTGCGAAGGTTTACATTTGGCCTTCTGTTAGGCGGTCTTGGCGATCCGCGCAACCGGACCGCAAGCCTTTGCGGAAAGGCTCTACCCCGAAATGCGCTCGATCTCCGCGCCGCAGCCGGACAGCTTTTCCTCCAGCCGCTCGAAGCCGCGGTCGAGGTGGTAGACGCGGTTGACCGTGGTTTCGCCTTCGGCCGCAAGGCCGGCGATGACCAGCGACACCGAGGCGCGAAGATCGGTCGCCATGACCGGCGCGCCCTTCAGCTTCGCTACGCCGTCGACGATTGCTGTCTGGCCGGACAGCGTGATGTGGGCGCCGAGCCGGGCGAGTTCCTGGACGTGCATGAAGCGGTTTTCGAAGATCGTCTCGGTGATGCGCGACTTGCCCTTGGCCATCGTCATCAGGCCCATGAACTGCGCCTGCAGATCGGTCGGGAAAGCCGGGAAGGGCGCCGTCGTCACGTCGACCGGCGAAATGCCGGCGCCGTTGCGCCTGACGCGGATGCCGGAATTGGTCTGCGTGATCTCGGCGCCCGTCTGCGAAATGATGTCAAGCGCCGTCTGCAACAGGTCGGGCCGCGCGCCTTCCAGCACGACGTCGCCGCCGGTCATCGCCACCGCCATCGCATAGGTGCCGGTCTCGATACGGTCGGGGATCACCCTGACGCGGGCGCCCGACAGCGCCTCGACGCCGTCGATGGTGATGGTCGCCGTACCGGCGCCGGAGATCTTCGCGCCCATGGCGTTGAGGCATTCGGCGAGGTTGACGATCTCGGGCTCGCGCGCGGCGTTTTCGAGCACCGTCTCGCCCTTGGCCAGCGAGGCCGCCATCATCAGCACATGGGTGGCGCCGACCGAGACTTTCGGGAACACATAGCGGTTGCCGACAAGCCGGCCGTTCCTGGTCTTGGCGATGACATAGCCGGTGTCGACGTCGATATCGGCGCCCAGCGCCTGCAGGCCTTCCAGGAACAGGTCGACAGGGCGCGTGCCGATGGCGCAGCCGCCGGGCAGCGACACCTTGGCCTCGCCCATGCGGGCCAGCAGCGGCCCGATCACCCAGAACGAGGCCCGCATTTTCGACACCAGCTCGTAAGGCGCCGTCGTGTCGACAATGTTGCGGGCGGAGAAAGTGATGGTGCGCGAATAGCCTTCCTGCTGCTTTTCGCGGCGGCCATTGACCGAATAGTCGACGCCGTGATTGCCGAGGATGCGGATCAGCTGCTCGACATCGGCCAGATGCGGCACGTTTTCCAGCGTCAGCGTGTCGTCGGTCAAAAGCGAGGCGATCATCAGCGGCAGCGCGGCGTTTTTCGCGCCCGAGATCGGGATGCTTCCGGCAAGCTTGTTGCCGCCGACAATTCTGATGCGATCCATGAAGAGCGTCCCCTCGGCGCCAAGGCCGGTTTAAATCGGTTGAGTCTGTTGCGGCCATCTAGACCATTGGCCGGCTTGGTTCAAGAAACAGGCTACTCCCCACTTTGGCCCACGCCGACTTGGCCAAAGTACCGGCGACCAACATAGCCGATTCGCGTTAATCTTCTTTCATCACCGCCTGCAGCCCGTCCGGCCGCTGATCGGCATCGCCGGTCCGTCGCGACCGCGATTGCGCCTTGCGCTTCTGCAGATTGGCGCGCAGCTGCTCAGCCAGCCGGTCGTTGCGGCCCGTTCCGGCCTTTTTCGCTGAACCATCCTTCTTCGGTGGCCCATCCTTGTTCGGAGAAACTATCTTGTCGTTCATCGTTCCGTCCCCGGCCGGCGACCCGCCGGTGCGGATCAAGGGGTAGCCAACATTGTGGCACGGCCATGTCCGCAACAACCGCCCGGTGCGGCCTTTCAACCCGGCCCCCGTTTGTGCCCCTTGTCTTGGCCTTGCGCTTGCCGGTTCGATATGGCAGAAGCCCCGCCATCGGCGGCTGCGGTAGCTCAGTGGTAGAGCACTCCCTTGGTAAGGGAGAGGTCGAGAGTTCAATCCTCTCTCGCAGCACCAGCAAATTCAGCATGCACCTGTCAGCGCCAACTGGTCGCTAGTACCCCGAGCAGACTCCAGCATCATTCGAACCACACTGAAGCGATCGATGCATGCGCCATGATGCGCGTGGGGAAAGCATTCTGGTCTGCCCCTGCTGCAGGCGGCTTAACAAAGCTGCAGTCGGGAACAATCACTCAACGACTCGCGTTTCTTGTTAGGGCGCGCATTTTGTGCACGGCAGCGGGCCTCGAAGGCTCGCAAATGTCGCGCCAGCGTTTCAATCGCACTCGCCTCAGCCCTCATGATTTGGCTATTTGTGAACGCGTGTTTGATCAGGTTTGCGCAGATGAACACATTGACCCTTTAAGCCTGGATGCCGAAGCCTTGGCGGTGATGATTGTCGCAATCTTCCGAAACGTGACTACCAATGAGCGCGAACTGCTGGAGGAAGTTAGGTCTCTTCGTCGCTCAAAAGGCACAGAGAAGGCGCACTAGCTTGGCGGCGTTCCGAGGCGAATTGGTCTAGTCCCGCTTTGGCACAGCCGTTTGGCATCTGAATTGCTCATTGAGAATCGCCAGAGTGTAGCCACCGAGCTTGCGAAGGGGATGGAAATGGGGTTAGCCGAAGACTTATCGGATGTCGCGCTCACATTCGAATGTCCGGATTGCTCGCATCCGGCGGTAAGAAAGGGCTCTGCACTAAGAACGATCCCGCACTTCAAATGCGACGGGTGCAACGCGAAGGTGCGGATCACCTATCCGCAGAAGCTAGCGATCTTCGAAAAGCACAGGCTATTGGCCGCAGGCGACCGCCGCCAGCGAGGCCAGGAACACTACGGTGCCCGCAACATCGATCGGGCCGCCGATGCGGCCGAAGTGGCTTCGCGACCTCTGCCGCGTGCAGCGACGCGTGCTTAAGCCTTCCTCATCCGCGCGGCCGTTACGCATGTTGACCACGACAATGCCATCCATCGGAATAATTCGGGCGAAGGGCTCGTTAGTTCCTTAGACGATGCTAAAATATGGCAACGTGTCTGCATGTCACTTCATGAAGCCCGCCAGTCAGGCTGCGGCTTGCTCTGGCCTAACCTCGAAGGGAACCAGGGATGAAAATTTCGACCTCTTTGACAAGACGACGTGTTGTCGCCGGGCTGGCGCTGGCCGCCGCATCGACGTCGGTATTGCCTGCCGACAAGGCGCTCGCGCAGACGAAGAAAACCACATCTGAGAAAAGTCTGTATGAGCGGCTGGGGGGTGTGTTCGCCATCGCGGCGGTGATCGATCATTTCAGCGACGCCGTCGTGAAGAACCCGATCGTCGGCAAGAAGTCCAAGAACCCACAATTGCGCAAATGGCACACCAAGAACCTTGAAAGGCTGCCCGGCCTCAAGTTCATGCGCACGCTGTGGGTCTGCGACGTTTCTGGCGGGCCTTTCAAGTTCGTCGCCACCAAGCCCGGCACGACGCCGCTCGGCCTCGAGGAGGCGCATCGCGACCTGCGGATTTCCCCCGCGGAATTCGATGAGGTCGCAGCCGAACTCGGGCGGACCTTGGATCATTTCAAGATTCCGAAGCCTGAAAAAACTGAGGTCCTGGAAGCTTTCGCCGCCCACAAAGACGAGGTCACCGCCGGCAACGTCAAGCGGGGCTGAAGCGCTTATATCGTGCGGGCGGATGCATTCGCATGGCGCCCGCGTCGCCCTGAATGCAGCGCGGCCCCGACCTCGCGGTCAGAGGAGGACATCGACGCACCTCTACGAACCTTGCAGCTCAAGGTGAGAACGCGGAATTTTCGACAGACGCCGGGGAAGGTTCGGCCTGGGCCTCCTCCGTCACGACTTCGAAGCGGGTAAGCCGCGAAAAACCGAAACTGGTTGAGATGGCGACGTCGGTCGCGTCGCGCCCGGTTGCCATCAATATCCGCCCGATGCGCGGGCGGTTGTGGCGAGGATCGAATGTGAACCAGGTGCCGGCGAGATAGGCCTGGAACCAGGCGCTGAAATCCATCGGATACGGCGCCGGCGGTACCCCGATGTCACCGAGATAGCCGGTGCAGTACCGCGCGGGAATATTCATGCAACGGCATAGCGCGATCGCCAAATGGGTAAAGTCACGACAAACGCCGGCCTGGTCAGTGAAGCTGCCGTGAGCCGTCCGCAGCGGGTCGGCTTTCTGGTAATCGAAGACGATGTGATTGTGAACGAAATCGCAGATCGCCTGGACACGCCCCCATCCAGGCGCGGTATTGCCGAATTTCGCCCAGGCAAAATCTCCAAGACGATCGGTATCGCAGTAGCGGCTGCCGAGAAGAAAGACGAGCACCTCGTCCGGCAGGTCCTTGATCTTGTGCTGCACAGCCTGCTCGGCGACCGCATCGCGCTCGCCGCTATCGTAGATATCGAAGGTGGTTGAGATCGTCGTCAGGCCCGAGGGCGCCTCGATCCTCGTGCAGGCGTTGCCGAAACCGTCGACGTAGCCGCGTGCTTCGACGGGACGATCGAAATCGATGACCTGTTCCGTCAACAGATCGACCTGGCGCGATGGATGGATCTCGAGCGCCAACAGCATCGGCGTTGGCTGCGGACATTCGTAGGTGAGGGTGTAACCTGCGCGGATCCGCATCGACGCTCCGATTGTTGTCATTCAGCAACCGGGCAAACTCCGCGTCGGCCAAACAGTTCCGGGAAAACATAAGCGGATGCTAATTTTCCTGCGCACCGATCTCCTTCGCCACTTTCACCTCGACTGTCATTCCGAGAAAACTCGAGGCGCTGCCAGAGTAACTCCCGGAAAGCGGGATGGCTTGTCGAGGATGCCGAGCCACGGCCACCCTGATCAAATCCCGGTTGCCGACAATGCCATTGGTGGGGTCGAACTCGACCCAGCCGGCACCCGGCAGGTAGACCTGGCACCAGGCATGGGTCGACCCGCCGCCAAGAACCGCCGCGCTGTCGCGGCCCGGCACATAGACATAGCCTGTCACAAAGCGGGCGGCAAAACCGAGCGAACGAACCGCCTCCATCATGAACAGCGCAAAATCGCGGCAGGTGCCGCGACGCAGGTGCAACGTCATCAGCGGCGGTTGCGTTCCTGGCTCGGTTCGACGGGAATACACAAAGCTTTCGTGGATGGCATAGCAAAGCGTCATCAACAGATTGCCGGTCCCGGTGTGCCCTGCGGCACTCAGGAATTGTCGTGCCCACTTGCCAACCTCGTCACCGTCATCCTCGTATTGACGTTCCATCGTCTGGGAGAGATCGGCGGCTTCGTCGGGATCGTAGGAAAATGGATAGTGAAGCGCAGCTTCGTCGATACGGAAATCGGGCGCATGTTGCGGCGTGTGGTCCAGCCGAATGTCTGTCGCAAAGCGCAGTTCTTTCGCGGGGTTCTCGAAATCGATCACCGCCACGCAGTTTCCGAAAACGTCGTGGATCCAGCGAACCTCTTTCGGCTCGGGATCGACAGACAAGGCGTGGTCCAGGAGTCTTTGATCGAAGCTGTCGCGCGGTCTGAACATCAGCCGATGCTCGCCGAACCTCACCGGCCGGCTGTAGCGGTAGACCGTCGTGTGCTGGACTGAGAAGATCGGCATCAGCTTCCGTCGACAAATTTACCTGCGATGTTGGCGCAATCATATGATCTTTTCCGCGCTCATTCGATGGGTCCTACTCCGATCCTGCCCGAGCTGTTTCCACACTGAGCGACCCCTCCGGCAGCGGTCGCAAGAGTTCAGCCTCGGACTCGTCAGATGGATCCAGGCGGCCCAGTTCGATGGCGGGAGCACAACCACTTGCCGATTGTGATATGGCGCCACGTCCGGCCCCGGCTCCGTCGTCAGCATCGTGAACGTCGGCGGCTTGTTGCCGACACCCTCGCGCCACAGCCCGGCAATCGCCATGAACGAGTGGCCATTCAGCGTAAATCTGTGCTTGGTTTTTGGATACTTCGTTCCCGTGAATTCGAAGAATGCCGAGGCCGGAACGAGACAGCGCTTGCTGTTGCCGAACTGCCGGCCCTCGGAGCGAAAGTTGAACACAGGTCCGCCTTTTGGCCCGGCCGGGGGAAAGCCGAACGTCATCGACGCCAGTTCGATTGTGTCGCCGGCAGGCCGCATTACGGGCGCGGGGTCGTTGATGTGGATGTCATCTGCCTGCGGCAGATCCAGTTCGGTTTGATGGCTGGGGATTTTTAGCGCCAGCGATTCCATCATCCGGCAATACTCGGCCCAGGCGATGTGCTGCTCGTAGTCATTGCACATGAAAGGGCTCCGCTCCCTCGACCGAAATCAGTTCAACATAGCGTTTCGCGCGATTGCTGGCAGATTTGATATAAGCCTATTTGGGCCGGCGTGCGGCAGCGATGGCCTGCAACAGATTGATGCTGTTGGTGTCGGGTTGATTGGAGGCGGCAACGGCGAGTGCTGCGGCTTCGGCTATTTTCGCGACGTCGTCGCTGCTGATCGTTCCACGCTTTTCCAGCAGATTTACAAGTTCGACAACGAGAAGAAAGGCGTTCACGCCATATCGTTCGGCTTTGAGCTCGAACTCGCCCCGAGCCAATCTCTCCGCGTCCCCTTCAGCCCGTTTGTCCACGTTGGCGTCCTCTCCAATGGCTACAAGCTATTAACGCTTAGCATGAATGGTTTAATCCTTCGAACTGGCCACATCTTCGCCAGTTGCCGGGCATCGTGTCGCCGCTGGCAAGGGCATGGCTTCAGCCAAGGATGAGACCAACCAACAGAACGGTAAGAATAAAGGACAGCACGACGGCAAGTAGCCCGCATGCTTCCAAAGTGTTGGTTTGCCAAGCTTTCGTCGGGCGCCTCCGGTTTGGATTCCTGTTTCGCGAAACAAACTTTCATCGGGCACCAGATCGGACGCGGAGCCGGCTTGAATTTGGCAAAGCGCTCCTCTTCATCGGCCCGGAAGGCATCTCCGCGGAACTCCGGAGAACCGTATGCGCGGCGCCGGCCTGCTTTTCATCGACGCGGGCCATCACCAGTACGACACCCTCTGCAACCTTCGGCTTGCGCGGCTTCTGGGCAAAATTGGCGAAAGTTCCGAGAAGCACGCCGGCAAAGCCGCCCCACGCCGCACCGACCAGGGCCATGCCGGCCATCCCCGCAGGATCAACGCCTTGAGCTCCAAAAGCGCTAAAACCGGCCAACAGACCAGCCGTCGCGCCAAGTGCGGCACCAGTAATCGCACCCCGCCAGAGAGCGCTCACCTCATCATCGTAATATCCAGCAACGCTGATCGGTTCATCGTTGTCATTGTAAGATCCGACGACGCTGATTTGCCGGCGACGAATCCCGGCGGCCTGAAGCCTGGCAACGGCACGTGCTGCCTGGGCATGGGAATTGAACAGTCTGCTGATGGTTTGCATTTTCGCCCAGGCCCGATGCTCGTTCGGAGCGTCGGGCCTCTCCTCCCTGGCTTTGAACTCTTCCGCCCGGACGCATCTTCGTCGCGCCAAAGCTCACCACAACGTGAGCCAGCGGGCTACGTTCCTCAGCCGGGGCTTCGGTCCAATCCTGGAGTATTTTGCTTGGGACCTAAGTCTGACCTGCTTGAGCGTAACGGCAGTGAGACCGCGCCGACAGGGGAGCAGCTGCCGAATCGAAGAGGTCGAGGAGAGGGTTAAGAGGCTATCGCAGACCCAAAAAGCTCAAAACGGCGATTACGATCACAATGGCGCCGACCAGCCAGATAATGTTGTTCATGATTGCACTCCTTCGCCTCCGGGCGGGGCGCACGCCAGGGCGAAGCCCGCCACGCAAGTAGAACATTAGACAAGTAGAACATTAGATATGGCTAAAGGTTCCTCGCGGGCCTCGCTGTCGAAAGGGCCCGCCGCACCAGTCGGCACGGCGGGCAATGCAGAGCTTTGCCCGGTGGTGAGCAGCAAACGGCGTTGCGTCCAAGACTCAGCTGATGCTTCTGGACCAGTCATCTACCTGGCGCTCTGCCTCTTCCTTGGCGATGCCATATCGCTCCTGGATACGTCCCAAGAGCTGGTCTCGGTTGCCCTCGATCCGATCAAGATCATCGTCGGTGAGGTCACCCCACTGCTCTTTCGCCTTACCTTTGAACTGCGTCCATTTTCCCTTGATTTGATCCCAGTTCATATGTTCCTCCTTGCTTCCTGGACCCGCACTGAAGCGGAGCGCGGACCGATCGGCATTTCAATGTTGGTTACGAATGAAGATTAGCAGCCGCTAAAAGTTCCGGTGCCGGCGCAAAAAGCCCGCCGTGAATAGCCGTTCTACGGAAGACTGATGGCGAACATGGTCCGTTGGCTCGCCGCCAATGAATGAGAAAGCCGGACACCAGGTTTGACCACTGCAGTCCGCCTGCCGCTGCTTCCCTGCCGCGCGAGGCGCCGGTGACCAGCGCCACCTTGCCGGCCAGGTCGAATTTCGGTGCGAACTCATTTCTCATGCGATTCCACCTTGTTCTTCAAATCGGACCGGCTGCCGTGTCGAACCGAATAGGCTCGCGTGAATTCGGCACCCAGCAGAAATATTTCGGCCGAATAATAGACCCATAACAGCACGACGAGCAGGGCGCCGGCCGCGCCGTACGACGACGAGATGGCGCTGGTTCCGATGTACCAGCCAATCAGCGACTTGCCGATGGTGAACAGAAACCCGGTGACCACGGCGCCGAGGCCAACATCGCGCCATTGCAGGCTGCGGTCGGGCAGCACCTTGTAGATCGCGGCAAACAGCAGCGCGATCAGGGCAAAAGACACGATCCCGTTGATGGCGCTCAGGATGATGGTGCCGAACGGCAGATAGGCGTTGATGACGTCTCCGAGCGCCGAAATCGCGGCGCTCACAACCAGCGACACCAACAGCAGAAAGCCGAGGGCGGCGACCAGGCCCAGGCTTGCAATGCGTGCCCGCACCAGCCGTGAAATCGTTGCCCCACTCGGTTTGACTTTCCAGATTTCGTTCAGCGCCAGCTGCATTTCGCCGAACACGCCGGATGCGGCAACGAACAGCGTGACCAGCCCCAGAATGCTGGCAAGGGTTCCCGCTTCCTTCTGCGAAGCGTTTTCGATCGTCGCCTGCAGCAGTTCGGCACTTTGTGGCCCCATCAGGCCGGCGATCTGTGCCGAAAGCGCGAGTTGCGCCGCCTCGTGCCCGAAGGCCATGCCGGCGATAGCGACAACGATGAGCAGGATCGGCGCGAGGGACGTTGTGGCATAAAACGCTATCGCCGCCCCATGGCTCAGCGCATTGTCGTCGATGAAGCCGAGGACGCTCTGCCTGAGGAGCCTCCAGCCCTCTGCTGCCAAATTCCACATGTGGGCCTCGCATGCCTGTCAAACACACAAGTAGCGGCGGCGCAGCATTGGGCGAGGGGTGGGGGCTCGGCCGGAACAAAGCCGGCAACGGTACGCTGTACAAGGCGATCGCCTATAAAGGCGGCGTGTAGCGAACATCCTGCGAAAGGTGCCGCTCGACTGGCCGGGGACGTGCTCACGATGCAATCAGGGGAACTGTGACAGTTGTCTGATAATTTATCGGATATCGGTTGAAATACGGGAACTCGATCACGAACGCATATTGGGCGGTCAGATGTGCCATGCGAAAGCCGCCGCTGGGGGCGTCGATTGCTATTGTCACCTCGACGTCTTTCAATCCCAAATCCAGTAATTTTTCCGTGGCAATGGCTTGGATCTGGGCCTGCGTCAGCGAGTTCTTCATTTGCAGCGCACGTGACGACGTTTCCAGCGTGTACCGAACACTCGACATAGCATTCAGAGCCCAGCCGAATGCAAAGATGCCGATCAAAAGCATTATCAGGAAAGGCGCGATCAGCGCGAACTCTAATGCAGCTCCGCCTGATGCATCCCCCGTGAAAGCTCTCGACTTAGCGGACACGAATCACCTGTTGATGACTGAGTTCGCGCGAGAAGGAAAACGCGCCAAAACTGAAGGGCGGTGACCAGGTGGCTGTCGCCTGTATTACGAGGAAGACCGAGGGGGCTTTCAAAGTGTCGCACAGGATCGATGGATCGGCCACGATGTTCCCGCACATGTATTTCCGGCTCACTGCCACCTGCGCGCCATCAGGATGGTTTTCCCAGCTCGAAAGAGCGACAGCTTGGATAGTCGTATCCTCGACTGCTCCTTGCATCACGAGGTTCGCCGCGGTTTTGACGCCTGCACGCATCGACAATGCGCTCGAGACAAAAGACCAGCCGTCGATGATGCCAAGAAGTACCAGGCAAAGAATGGGCAGAACCAGCGCAAACTCTACCGCGGCAACACCCGAATCATTCCGGAACATCCGGACTTGTAGCCGATCCACGAAAACTACTCGACAAGCTGAACGGTTTGCGTGGCCGGAATGTCTCGCATTCCAAGGCTCGTGCAATCCTGAATGATGTTTGCGTTGCCGGACCATTGCACGGTACTGGCGACGACCTGTGTGCAACCACCTTTGCCCGAGAAATTGCCGAGATAATTGACGCCCTGTGTTGGAAAATACAGAGCGCCGGTCAATAGCGAATCCGCCGTGCCATTAAACGTGTTGGATCCCGCCAGGTTGGCTCTGTCGCCATAGAACAGCACACCTGAATAGGTGCCCGACGTCGGTGCGCTGAGCTTGACGGTCGCCGTGCCGTTCATGCTAACGCCGGAGGTACCGGCCAGATAAATGACGACACCCTCGCCGTAAATATTTGCATTCGAGCTCGCTTTGAAATCGCCTCCCTCAATGACGTATATCCCGGGCGAGAGGGTTACATTGCCGCTCAAGCTGAGCCCCTTGCAGTATGTTCCAGGTTGCAAGGTTGACTGATTGCCGTTTTGACAAGGGTTCGTGGCCGGCGGCGCCGGCAGGTCGGCAAAAGGATCAGCAGCGGGCAGCGCCTGGGTTATCAGGCTGGCGCAAACGGTCTTCACGACGTTGCTCAACGAAACACCGCCTGCCGATATCAGGCAATCGACATCAAGGCTTGCCGATCCCTGAAGTTTGATGGCGTCCGGAGCTATCGAATTCGACATGACGGAGCAGCCTGTCAGTTTTGTGGTCGAACTGCCGGAAAAGAGCGCCGCTTTCGAAGCGGAAGGATCGACCGTCAAGATGCAGGCTTTTGAAGCATCCGTAATAAGAGCCACCGCCCTTGCTTGTGCGCCAACTGCGTTTTGCGTGAATATCGACGTAAAGAACCGATCGAGGTTCTGATGAACGACTACCTCAACCGCCTTTTTTCCGACATTTGGACCGGCTGACGGAGGCGAGAAGACCTCTATTGTACCTGCTGACGGTCCCCAGCCGTTCGTGGTCGCTGACGCTGTCGCTGCGGAGACGATCTTTGGCGTGTCGGATCCCGAAACCTTTTCCAAAGCGCCAGCATAGGCCGCCGCATCCGCCACCGCTTGTAGCTTCAGGCTGCTGTAATACCAATAGGAAGTCTCGATACCGAGGCCCGCACCGCCGACGACAATCGGCAAAGACAGAGCAAAAATAGTAGCAACGTTGCCGCTCTCGCCGATCGGTCGCATAGCGCGGAAAAACCACCTAAAAATGCGGGCACCCCAGTCCATTTCCCTATTAAAGCAGGATTGCATAAAAGAATGACTAAGAATTTCCGTACATTTCTTGGCTGCGATCCATCCGGGCTTAACGGCCCGTTCCGCCGCTCCAACGCGGGCCTTTGGCGCCACAGGACCCTCGTTAGTCCTTCGGCCGGGTGCATGTCTTCATAGGAACAATTCTGGTTTCCGGGGTCATGCGCAAGAAAAGACCGCGGCCGGCCGGTTTCGATTGGCAATGGGTTGCCGTTCCCTGCTATTCCCGCTTCAAATCAAAAAGCAGTGGACGTTTCCAGCATGACCAATGTCGCATTGACCGGGCTTGCCCGCGATCTTGCCAAGCGTGCCGCGGAAGGCCGCCCGGTGCGCATCGGCGTTATCGGTTCGGGCGAGATGGGCACCGACCTGGTGACGCAAGGCATGCTGATGCCGGGCATTTCGGTTTGCGCGATCTCGACGCGCCGCCCGCATACGGCGCGTGACGCCATCCGCATTGCTTATGGCGACGAGGCGATGGCAGCCGAAGCGGACAGCGCTTCGAAGGTCAGCCAGGCGATCGAGAGCGGCAAGATCGCAATCACCTCGAACGAGATGTTGGTCACCAATCCGCTTGTCGACGTCGTCATCGATGCTACCGGCAAGCCCGGCGTCGCCGCCGATTTCGACCTGATGGCGATGCAGCACGGCAAGCATCTGGTGATGATGAATGTCGAGGCCGATGTCACCATCGGCTGCTATCTGAAGCAGCAGGCCGACCGGCTCGGTGTCGTCTATTCGATCGGCGCCGGAGACGAGCCGTCGAGCTGCATGGAACTCATCGAGTTCGCCTCGGCGCTCGGCTACACCATCGTCTCCGCCGGCAAGGGCAAGAACAACCCGCTCAACCACGACGCCGTTCCGGACGATTACCGCGAGGAAGCGCTGCGCCGCAACATGAATCCGCGCATGCTGGTCGAGTTCGTCGACGGCTCGAAAACCATGGTCGAGATGTGCGCCATCGCCAACGCCACCGGGCTGGTGCCCGACGTTCCCGGCATGCACGGCCCCAAGGCTGATCGCGACGAGTTGGTCAAGGTGCTCATCCCGCGCGAGCAGGGCGGCATCCTGTCGAAGAAAGGCGTCGTCGACTATACCGTCGGCAAGGGCGTGGCGCCCGGTGTCTTCGTCATCGTCGAGGCGACGCATCCGCGCATCATCGAGCGCATGGACGATCTGCATATCGGCCACGGCCCTTATTACAGCTTCTTCAGGCCCTATCATCTGACCTCGCTGGAAGTGCCGCTGACCGCCGCCCGGATCGCGCTCTACGGCAAGCCCGACATGGTGCCGCTGCCGCGGCCGGTGGCCGAGGTCTGCGCGGTGGCCAAACGCGATCTGGCGGCAGGCGAGGTCTTCGACGCGATCGGCGAGACCTGCTACCGCTCCTGGACCATGACCGTCGAAGAGGCCCGCGCCCATCGCGCCGTGCCGGTCGGTCTGCTCGAAGGCGGCAAGGTGCTGAAACCGGTGAGGAAAGGCGAATTGCTCACCGCCGACAATGCCGCGCCCGACCCGACGACCAGGCTGTTCGCCTTGCGCCGGCTTCAGGACGAAATGCTGTACGGGGCGGGGTAGGTGCATCGCAGTGGTGAGCGGAGCGCCCAAACTGCCAATCTCCCCCTCGTGGGGGAGATGTCCGGCAGGACAGAGGGGGGCGCGAAGGAGCGCTGCGTAGCGGCCTTTCTACAGGCGGCTATTGCCGCTGAAACGCACGGCAGACCATCGCCGCCGACCGGCTTCCCCCAAAACCCTACTTCCCCAGCTCTATCGACCGCAGCCGCGCCGCTTCCACCGCCTCGGTGAGCAGGCGCGTCAGACGGTCCTCGCCCATCAGCACCGCAAGGGCGGCAGCCGTCGTGCCGTTGGGGCTGGTCACCTGCTGCCTGAGCACGCCAGGCTCCTCGCCGCTTTCGGCGGCAAGCGAGGCGGCGCCGTAGACCGTTTGCATGGCCAGGAGCTTTGCGACCTTGCCAGGCAGGCCGGCCTTCTCGGCCGCCACCGTCAGCGCTTCGATGAAATGGAAGATATACGCCGGCCCCGACCCGGAGACTGCCGTCACCGCATCCATCAGACCCTCGTCGTCGATATCGGCCACTTGGCCGCTCGCCGAAAGCAGGTCGGCGACAAGGCGTTTGGTGTCCTCGGAAACCAGCCTGTTGGAAAACACCACCATCATGCCCTTGCCGATCGCCGCCGGCGTGTTGGGCATGCAGCGCACGATCGGCGCGCGGTCGCCGAGAATACCTTCGAACGTGGCGACCGGCGTCCCGGCGGCGATGCTGAGGAAAGTGGTTCGGCCATCGTTGAAGCGGATGTAGCCGGCGGTCACGTCGCGGATCACCTGCGGCTTGACCGCAATGACGACGAGGGCCGGCACCGCGTCCGCCGGGATGGCGTCGGCATCCGCGGCAGCAGCGCAGCCCAGTGCTTCGGCACGCTTGCGCAACTCGGCATTGGGCTCGACCACGAACACCGCAGCCGGAGCGAGCTTGCCGGCTTTCAACCAGCCCGAGAGCATGGCGTAGCCCATATTGCCGCAACCGGCGAGAACAAGCCTGATCGTCATCGAAAGCCTCCCATAGAGATGGCTTCCCCATAGACGTTCGCGGCAGGGCGGGGAAGCCCTGTTGGGACCGTGATCAGGCGGAAACCCGGACCTTGCGGTTGGGATGCACATGTAGTCGTGCAGCCGCGCGGCGACCAAATTAACCTTTTATTTCCTATGCCTGTTTAGCATCGCTTAACCAGTGGCGGTCGCTACGTCCCAGCCAGAGGGGAAAGCTCCAGAAACCATGGCTTACAGGAATAATCGTGAACACTGGAGGAACGAGCAGTCCCTGCTGTCGTTAGTCGAGGCAGCGCGCGACGGGGACGAAGCGTCGCTGGTTTCGCTAGAGGACCGTGCAGGCCCGTCATGGCGCGAGGATGCCGCCACACGCCATCGTCTCGCCCGCTCGCGCCGCGAAGCTCGTGCCAGTCCGATCCTGCTGGCAGCCGCCGGCATCAGCCAGCCCCATCCTGATGAGCCAAAGGCCGGCACCATGCTGATGGAAGACTCTGCAGCTGCCGATGTAGTTTTCGAACCCGCTGGCTCCCTTGGCGGCCCCGATGCCGGTTCCGCCGAGGACAAAGCGTACCGGGCAGCGCGTCGGGGTCCGATCGGCGCCGTGTTGTCAGCGCTGCGCAGGGTCATTCCCGGCAGAGCGACGGAGGAGATGGCGTCCGGTGAGACTTCCGCCGCGACAAATTCAACCGCAGCGATGCCGCCTGCCTTCCAACCCACGCCGCCGCATTCGGCCCATGCTCAGGCCCGGTCGAAGGCGGCAAATCAGGCCTCGGACGCCGCCGATCAGCAAAGCCAGATCGAGGAAATCCGCGCCAGCCTGCGCGAATTCCGCGAGGCGGTTCGCGAGCTCACCGAAAACCGCACGCGCCGCCGCTATTTCTAAGCGTCGAATAAAACATGCCGGTTTCGAGTTAACGGCATGGGACGGCGCATTGACGGGATTGCCCAGCTCGATTTTCGTGAAAATGCCGCGCTGCATGTCCGCCCGCCAGCGCGTGGTTCTGGGCAACGACATGCATAAAACATATCTGGGGCACGCCGCATGGATGCTTTAACGCGGCAGGCTTAGACAATAGGCGTCGAGGGTAGTTCATGGCTGAGTTGATTGACGGAAAAAGCGTCGCCGAAGACGTGGTGCGGCGGGTCAAGGCCCTGACCGCCGAACTGGCGGAAAAGGGCGGACGGCAGCCCGGTCTCGCAGTGGTCATCGTCGGCGAGGATCCGGCGAGCCAGGTCTATGTCGCCTCCAAATCCCGCACCGCCAAGGAATGCGGCTTCCATTCTGTTCAGCACACGCTGCCGGCCGAAACCTCCGAGCCGGACCTGTTGAAGATCATCGGCCAGCTCAACGCCGATCCGGCCATCAACGGCATCCTCGTGCAGCTTCCGCTTCCCAGCCATGTCGATTCCGGCAAGATCATCCAGACCATCGCGCCGGAGAAGGATGTCGACGGCTTCCACTTCATCAATGTCGGCAAGCTCGGCACCGGCGAGCTCGATACCGCCTTCGTGCCTTGCACGCCGGCCGGCTCGATGCTGCTGATCGAACGGGTGCGCGGCAAGGACCTGTCCGGCCTCAATGCGGTCGTCGTTGGGCGTTCGAACATCGTCGGCAAACCGATGGCCAATCTTCTGCTTGCCGCCAACTGCACCGTGACCATCGCACACAGCCGCACCAGGGACCTCCCGGCGCTTGCCCGCACCGCCGATATTCTCGTCGCCGCCGTCGGCCGGCCTGAAATGGTCCGCGGCGACTGGGTCAAGCCTGGCGCCACCGTCATCGATGTCGGCATCAACCGAATCGCCGCACCTGAAAAGGGCGAAGGCAAGACCCGCCTCGTCGGCGATGTCGCCTTTGCCGAAGCAGCGAAGGCGGCCGGCGCCATCACGCCGGTGCCTGGCGGCGTCGGGCCGATGACCATTGCCATGCTGATGGCCAACACGCTAGCTTCCGCCTACCTCGCAGCCGGGTTGAAACGGCCTTACTTCTGACCAGAAAGCAGCGTCCTTGCCGAACCCCACTGTTCCCTTAGAGCGGCCGGTCACCAATGATCCCGTTCAGGGCGGCCGGCAGTTCGGGTTTCTGCTGGTCGACAAATTCTCCATGTTCTCGCTGGCTGCGGCAATCGACACGTTCCGGTCGGCGAACCGGCTGCTCGGCCGCGATTTCTATGGCTGGACGACGGTGTCGGCCGACGGCGACGCCGTCATGGCCTCCAACGGCCTGCCGCTCAAGATCGACTATGCCGTCGCCGATCTGCCGCCGGTCGATATCCTTTTCGTCTCGGTCGGGCTGACGACGGAATTTCCCGGCAAGAGCAAGGTGCTGGCGGCCCTGCGCAGCTGGGGCCGGCGCGGCAATGCGCTCGGCGCGCTTTCGGTCGGCTCTTACCTGCTTGCCGAGGCAGGCCAGCTCGATGGCTATCGCTGCACCATCCATTGGGAAAACCGCGCCGGTTTCCTCGAACGCTTTCCGGAGATCAACTGCACCGGCAACGTCTTCGAGATCGACCGCAAGCGCTACACCTGCGCCGGCGGCACCACCTCGATCGACCTGATGCTGGAGATCGTGCGCGGCGATTTCGGCTCGAGCCTGGCCAATGGCGTCGCCAACCAGTTCCAGCATGAGCGCATCCGCTCGGCCGGTGACCGCCAGCGCGTCGGCCCGGAGCGCGACCTGACCGGCAAGTCGGAGAAGCTGCGCCGCATCGTCGAGCTGATGGCCGACCATCTCGACGAGCCGTTGTCGGCGGTACAGCTTGCCAAGTCGGCGGGCCTGTCGGTGCGCCAGGTCGAGCGCCTGTTCCTGCGCCATCTCAGCGTGACGCCCGGGCGCTACTATATGCGGCTCAGACTCGAACGGGCGCGCGAATTACTGCGCCAGACCAACATGCCGATCCTCGACGTGGCAATCGCCACTGGCTTCACCTCACATTCCTATTTCGCCCAGAGCTACCGGCTGCAATTCGGCCGGCCGCCTTCCGAGGAACGCCGCACGACCTATTGAGGTTTTGCACAGAGGCGTCGGAGCTTCGTGCTCCGCCCGGGCTTGTGTCGCGACGCAGCGTCAAATAGCTTTCCGGCGCCGAGCGGCGGCGACTGACGGGGAGATATTGGATGGCGGGATTCGTGCGGAGCGCCGCTGCGGCAGCCCTGCTGCTGTGGATGACGGGGTTCGGCTTCGCCGCCGATCGCGTCATCGTCATTCTCGATGCCTCGGGCTCTATGTGGGCGCAGATCGACGGCAAGCCCAAGCTCGAAATCGCCCGTCAATCGCTGTGGAACGTGCTGCAATCGATCCCGGCCGACGAGGAAATCGGCCTCATGGCCTATGGCCATCGCGAGAAGGCCAGTTGCGACGACATCGAACTTATCGTGCCGCCACAGGCAGGCTCGGCAAGTGCGATCTCAGCCGCGGCCGACAGCCTGAAATTTCAGGGCAAGACGCCGCTAACCGCCGCGGTCAAGCAAGCGGCGGAGGCGTTGAAATACACCGAGGACAAGGCGACGGTCGTTCTCATCACCGATGGTATCGAGACATGCAATGGCGACCCTTGTGCGCTCGGCAAGGAACTGGAGGCTGCCGGCATCGACTTCACCGTCAATGTCGTCGGCTTCGGCTTGACGGCTGCCGAAGGCAAGCAGGTCGCTTGCCTCGCCGACAACACCGGCGGCAAATATATCGAAGCATCGGATGAAAAGGCATTGCAGGACGCC
>NZ_SUEG01000107.1:1753-18416 GCF_005063415.1 Mesorhizobium sp. | reverse complement strand
CGCCAGCACCATGCCCATCGAGATGGCGATCGCGATCTGCGAAGAGCCGCCGTAGGAGATGAACGGCAGCGTCATGCCCTTGGCTGGCATCAGCTGCAGATTGACGGCCATGTTGATGACCGACTGCAGGCCGAAGACCGTGACCAGGCCGCCAACCGCGTAGCGGGTGAAATCGTCCTGCTCCCTGAGTGCCGTGTTGAGACCGCGCAGCACGATGAAGCCGAAGATGGACATGATGAAGAAACACATGATCAGCCCGAATTCCTCGCCGGCGACGGAGAAGACGAAGTCAGCATGGCTGTCGGGGATGACCCGCTTGACGGTGCCCTCGCCCGGCCCGACGCCGAACCAGCCGCCATTGATCAGCGCCTCGCGGCCCATGTCGACCTGGAACGTGTCGCCCTCGCCGGTCATGAAGCGGTCGATACGGCCGGCAACGTGCGGGAACACCGCATAGGCGGCGAACACGCCGCCGACGCCTGCAGCACCCAGCGCGACGATCCACAGCCACGGCAACCCGGCCATGAAGAACATCACCCCCCAGGTGCCGAGCACCAGCATGGTCTGCCCCAGGTCAGGCTGCGCCACCAGCAGCGAGATGACCAGCGCAAGCAGCAACATGGCGAACAGATTGCCCGGAATGTCGGGCTGGCGCTTGTGCTCGGCGAACAGCCAGGCGCAGATGATGACGAAGGCCGGTTTCA
Source organism: Mesorhizobium sp. (assembly GCF_005063415.1). Lineage (GTDB taxonomy): Bacteria > Pseudomonadota > Alphaproteobacteria > Rhizobiales > Rhizobiaceae > Mesorhizobium. The sequence goes on along the minus strand of NZ_SUEG01000107.1, from coordinate 17,712 downwards.
GGAACTCGGACGGCTGGATCGACAGGCCTGCAAGCGACACCCAGCGCCGCGCGCCCTTCACCTCGACGCCGATATAGAGCACCGCGACCATCAGAAACAGCGTGATGCACAGCATGAGCAGCGCCATGCGCCGGATCTGCCTGGATTCAAGGAACGAGACGGCAAGCATCACTCCAAGTGCCGGAATGGTGAAGATGATCTGGCGTGTGGCGAAGTGGAAACTGTCGAGCCCGATGCGCTCAGCCACTGCCGGGCTTGCGGCGAAGGACAAAACGATGCCGAGCCCCATCAGCGACAGGAACGCCGCCAGGAACCAGCGATCGATCGTCCACCACCAGGTCGCCACAGGGCTTTTGTCGAGACGGCTTTGCATTATCGTGTCCCTCCGATGGGCTTCACGCCATCAATGGCGGTTGCGGCTTGCCTGAACGCCTCGCCGCGCACTTCGAAATTCTTGAACTGGTCGAAACTGGCGCAGGCCGGCGACAGCAGCACCACTGCCTCGCCGCTATTGTCCCTGGCCGCATCACGGGCGGCGTGTTCGACTGCCGCGGCCAACGTGCCTGAGATCTCGTAAGGCACCGCCTCGCCCAGCGTCGCGGAAAAAGCGGGTGCAGCTTCGCCGATCAGATAGGCCTTGGCGATGCGCGGGAAGAAGCCGCGCAACGGCTCGATGCCGCCCTCCTTCGGCAGGCCGCCGGCAATCCAGTAGATACGCGCAAAGCTCGACAGCGCCGGTGCCGCGGCATCGGCATTGGTCGCCTTGGAATCGTTGACGAACAGCACATGGCCCTTGCGGCCGACCTGCTCCATGCGGTGCGTCAGTCCCGGGAAACTCTCCAGTCCGGATTGGATTTCGCCGAGCTCGAGCCCGACCTTGAGGCAGGCGGCGGCGGCGGCCAGCGCATTCTGCGCATTGTGCTGGCCGCGCAGCGAGCCGATGCCTTCGAGGAAGGCGACCCGGCTGTAGCGGCCGTGCACGGCTTCCATTAAATTCGTGCCGTCGGCGAAATAACCGTCGGTCAGCGGCAGGCGCTTGGAGATCCGAATGACCTGACGGCCCGCTCGCTCCAGCCGATCGGCGATCTGGGCGCACCAGGAATCGTCGACACCGATGATTGCCGTCTCGCTGCCGGCCACCAGCCGCTCCTTGATCGAGGCGTAGTGTTGCATCGTGCCGTGGCGATCGAGATGGTCCGGCGTCAGGTTGAGCAGGACGCCGGCCGTCGGATTGATCGAGGGGGCAAGATCGATCTGGTAGGAAGAGCACTCAACCACATAGTGCCGCTCAGGCTGCGGCGGATCGAGCGTCATCACCGCGCGGCCGATATTGCCGCCCATCTGCGTGTCGCGCCCAGCCGATTTGAGGATGTGCGCCGTCAATGCCGTCGTCGTCGACTTGCCATTGGTGCCGGTGATGGCAATGAAGGGTGCTGCCGGCGCCCGCACCGTCCGCTCGCGGCAGAAAAGCTCGATGTCGCCGATGATCTCGACGCCTGAGCCCCGCGCGAGCTCGACGGTCCAGTGCGGCTTGGGATGCGTCAGCGGCACGCCGGGCGACAGCACGAAGGCAGAAAACCTCGCCCAGTCCGCGCCGCGCAGGTCTCCTGTCGCGATGCCGACCGCGCCGGCCTTGGCGACGCTGTCGGGATTGTCGTCCCAGGCCAGCACATCCGCGCCGCCCTCGATCAGCGCGCTCGCCGTGGCGATCCCCGAGCCGCCGAGCCCGAAGAGCGAAACGCGCTTGCCTGAAAAGGATGCGGCGGGGATCAAGCGGCCTCCTATCTCAGCTTCAGGGTCGACAGGCCGACCAGCGCCAGGATGACGGCGATGATCCAGAAGCGGATCACCACCTGGCTTTCGGTCCAGCCGAGCTTTTCGAAATGATGGTGGATCGGCGCCATCAGGAAGACGCGCTTGCCGGTCATCTTGAAGTAGCCGACCTGGATGATGACCGAGAATATCTCGACGACGAACAGGCCGCCGACAATGACCAGCACGATCTCGTGCTTGGTCGCCACCGCGACCGTGCCGATCAGCCCACCCAGCGCCAGCGAGCCGGTGTCGCCCATGAAGATCGCCGCCGGCGGCGCATTGAACCAGAGGAAGCCAAGCCCGGCGCCGATCACCGCTCCAAGGACCACCGCAAGTTCACCGGTGCCGGGCACGAAATGGATCTGCAGATATTCGGCAAACACCGCGTTGCCGGAGAGATAGGCGATGACGCCGAAGGATGCGGCGGCGATCATGATCGGCACGATCGCCAGGCCGTCGAGGCCGTCGGTCAGGTTCACCGCATTGCCGGCGCCGACGATGACGAAGCACGAGAACGGGATGAAGAACCAGCCGAGATTGACGAGAAACTCCTTGGCGAAAGGGAATGTCAACGATGACGAGAACGGCGCCTGGCCGTTATGCATGATCACCCAGGCGGCGATGCCTGCGATGACGAATTCGAGCCCCAGCCGCGCTTTGCCGGAAAAGCCGAGATGCGATTGCTTCGTCACCTTGAGGTAGTCGTCGTAAAAGCCGATCGAGCCGAACCCCAGCGTCACCAGCAGCACCACCCAGACGTAGATGCTCGACAGGTTCGCCCACAGCAGCGAGGAACCGACGATGCCCGACAGGATCATCAGTCCGCCCATGGTCGGCGTTCCCGCCTTCTTGAAATGCGTCTGCGGCCCGTCGGCGCGGATCGGCTGGCCCTTGCCTTGCCGCAGCCTCAGCGAATTGATGATGGTCGGTCCGAAGATGAACACGATCAGCGCCGCTGTGATCAGCGCTCCGCCGGTGCGGAATGTGATGTAGCGGAAGACGTTGAAGACCGAGATCTTGTCCGCAAATTCGACTAGCAGTGTTAGCATGCGCTTGCGTCCCCCGGACCGATCCTAGGTCTGTCTGCTGGTTGTGGCTTCCGCCGGAAACTTGCCGAGCAACGCCTCGACCAGCTTTGAAAAGCCTATGCCCTTCGACGATTTGATCATGACCACGTCGCCGGGCTTCAATTCCGATAGAAGAACCGGTTTCAGATCTTCCGCGCCGGCGCGGTACTCCGTCTTGATCTCGCCGGGCAGCACGTCGGCCAGCGCCCGCATTTCCGGGCCGCCGAGAAAGACCGTGCGCGTGTCGGTGCCGACGATCAGGTCGGCAAGGGCGGCATGCAATTTCGCCGAATGGCTGCCGAGCTCGAGCATATCGCCGAGCACGGCAATGCGCCTGCCTTCGCCCGACACCGGTGTCGTGTTGAGCAGTGCCATCGCAGCGCTCATCGACGCCGGATTGGCGTTGTAGCTCTCGTCGATCAGCGTGATCGGCCCCTTGGGGTGGCGCAACACATAGCGCTTGCCGCGTCCGCGTTCGGGCGAAAGATCGGCCAGCGCCTGCGCAACCCTGGTGACGTCGGCGCCGACCAGATGCGCGGCACCCAGTACGGCCAGCACATTTTGCACCATATGGCGGCCCGGCGCGCCGATCCTGGCGACAATCTCATGCCCGCCAATCTTGGCGGTGATGACCGAGTGATCGGCATTGAGCTCGCATTTGATCAGTTTGAAGGTCGCCCGGGCATTCTCGCCGAACCCGTAGACATGCTCGACGCCGGCCTCTTTGGCCATCTTCTCCAGCAGCTTCCAGCGCGCATCGTCGCGGTTGAGAAGGGCGGCGCCACTGGGCTCCAGTCCCTCGAAAACCTCTGCCTTGGCCTTGGCGATCTCGTCCAGGTTGCGGAAGAAGCCGAGGTGAGCGGCCGCGATCAGCGTAACGATGGCGACATGCGGCCGGACCATCTTGACCAGAGGCCGGATCTCGTCCGGATGGTTCATGCCGATCTCGAAGACGGCATAGTCGCAATCCTGCGGCATGCGCGCCAGCGTCAGCGGCACACCCCAGTGATTGTTGAACGACTGGGCCGATGCATGCACCGTACCGACCGCGGACAGAGCGTGGCGCAGCGCTTCCTTGGTGGTGGTTTTGCCCGCCGACCCGGTCACGGCAATCACCCTCGCCTTTGAGCGTGCTCGCGCCGCAACGCCGAGCTTTTCCAGCGCGACGAGCACGTCCTCCACGACGATCATCGGTGCCGTCAGCCGCCCCAGCGACGGCAGCTTGCCCTCGGCGACGACCAGCACGCCGGCGCCCGCCTTGATGGCGGCGGTGACGAAATCATGGCCGTCCATGGCCTCGCCCTTAATGGCGAAGAAAGCGTCTCCCGGCTGCAGGCTGCGGCTGTCGATGGAAATGCCGGCGATGCCTTCAGGCATCGGACCGAGCGGCCGGCCATCCATGGCGGCAACCAGCGCCTCGGAGGTCCACAGATAGCTCACGCTGCTTGCTCCCTGAGCGCCGCGCGAACTTCCTCATGATCGGAAAAATGCAGGGTCTCGGTGCCGATGGTCTGGCCTTCCTCATGGCCCTTGCCGGCCACGATCAGCGTGTCGCCAGCGTGAAGCATCCCGACCGCCTCGTGGATGGCCTTGCGCCGGTCGCCGATCTCGATGGCGCCAGGTGCGGCCTCCAGGATCGCGGCGCGGATCGTCTCGGGGACTTCCGAGCGGGGATTGTCGTCGGTGACGATGACGACGTCGGCCAGTCTTGTGGCGATCTCGCCCATGATCGGCCGCTTGCCTCGGTCCCGGTCGCCGCCGCAACCGAATACGACGATGACGCGGCCGGTGGTAAAGGGGCGCACCGAAGCCAGCACGTTTTCCAGCGCATCCGGCTTGTGCGCGTAGTCGACATAGACCGGCGCGCCATCGGCGGCCGTCCCAACGAGGTCGAGCCGCCCCGGTGCACCCTTCAATTTCTCCAGCGCCATCAACGCCTTGTCAACAGATGTTCCAGTCGAAATGGCGAGGCCCGCCGACACCAGCGCATTGGCGATCTGGAAGTCGCCGGCCAGCGGCAAGTCGACTTCATGGAGAACGCCGTCAACTTCGACCTCGGCGCGTTGCCGGTGGCGCTCGTGCTCGACCCGCTTCAGCCGCAGGAAATCGCCGTGGCGGCCGACCGTCAGCACGTTCAGTCCCGCTGCCCGCGCCGCCTTGATCGTCGGCTCCGACCACGGGTCGTCGGCAAAGATGATGGCCGGCGCGCCCTTCGGCAGCAGCGCGTCGAATAGACGCAATTTGGCGCGATGATAGTCCTCGACCGTCGGATGATAGTCCATATGGTCGCGGCCGAGATTGGTGAAGCCGCCGGCCGCAAGCTTGACGCCGTCGAGCCGGCGCTGGTCGAGGCCATGGCTGGACGCTTCCATCGAGGCGTGGGTGACGCCGGCCTCCGCCAACTCCTTGAGCAGCCTGTGCAGCGCCACCGGATCGGGCGTGGTCAGCGAGCCATATTCGTTGCGGCCCGGCGCCACCACACCGGTCGTGCCGATCGAAGCGGCGACCAAACCCGCCTGCTCCCATATCTGCCGGGTGAATGCGGCGACGGAGGTCTTGCCGCTGGTGCCGGTCACCGCGACCATGATTTGTGGCTGCTTGCCGAAATAACGGGCCGCACTCAGCGCCAGCGCAAGGCGCGGATCGTCTACGACAAGAACCGGAACTGGCAGCCCGGCGACCGCACTGCCCTTGCCGACCACGATCGCTGCAGCGCCGCGGCTCGCGGCATCGGCTGCATAGGCTGCGCCATCCGCCTTGGAGCCGGTGAGCGCGAAAAAGACGACACCCCGTGTTACCTGGCGGGAATCCGACGAAATCCCTGTAACCTCCATGTCGAAGGAAGCTGTCCCCTCGACAGGCAGGATACCGGCTAGATTTTTCAGCTTCATCGAACCCCGTTCATCGCAACAAAATAGCGCGCAGTTACCGGCGCGCCCCAAGAATCACTGATAGGAAACCAGCGTTGCACCATTTTCATGGCTGAAATCTGGCTTCACGCCAAGCATGGAAGCCGCACGTCGGATGATGTTTGCAGCCATGATGCCCGCGTTCGAGGCGGCCGTAGCACCCATGCCGGGCTTTTCCGGCTTCGGTTCGTCGGCGATCGTAAGCACTATGTATTGCGGATCGTCCATCGGGAAAGCCGCAACGAAGGCGTTGAAATTCTTTTCCTTCGAGTAACGGCCGTTGACGACCTTCTCCGCCGTTCCCGTCTTGCCGCCCACCCGGTATCCTGGTACCCGTGCATTGCGGCCGGATCCCTTTTCGGCATTAAGTGCATAGAGATAGCGCATGCCCTCGACGGTCTTGTCGCTGACCACTTTCTTGGCCACCGCCATCGCCTGCTCCTGCGTGCGCGGCAGGAATGTCGGGTCCATCAGATAGCCGCCATTCATCAGCGCGGCGCAGCCGACCGCTGTCTGCAGCGGCGTCGTCGACACACCGTGGCCGAAGGCGATAGTGATCGAATTGACCTGCTTCCAGACCTTGGGCTCGGTCGGCCGGGCGACTTCTGGCAGTTCGGTCTGCATCTTCTCGAGGATTCCCAGACGATGCAGGAATTCGCGGTGTCCGTCGATGCCAACCGCTTCGGCTTCCTTGGCAGAGCCAATGTTGGAGGAATAGATGAACACTTCCGGCACCGATAGCACCCGGCCCTTGCCATGGAAATCATGGATGGTCTGATGGCCGATCCTGATCGGGCGCGACGCATCGAAGCGGCTTTGCAGCGTTATCTTGCCGGAATCGAGCGCCATGGCGGTGGTGAAGCTCTTGAAGGTCGACCCCATTTCATAGAGGCCAGCGGACATACGGTTGAGCCGGTCCTTGTCCTGCGCGTTATAGGGGTTGTTCGGATCGAAATCCGGAACCGACGCCATCGCCAGCACCTCGCCGGTCTTGACGTTGAGCACAACGGCGCCCGCCGCGATCGCATGGTACTTTTCCATGCCGGTGGCGACCTCGTCGCGCAGGATATGCTGGACGCGCAGGTCGATCGAGAGCTGCACCGGCTTCAAATCCTTGGCTACCGCCAGGCCCGACGCCTGAAGGTCGCTCAAACCCTGTTCGTCGATGTATTTCTCCATGCCGGAGATGCCCTGATTGTCGATGTTGGTGAGGCCGACAATGTAGGATGAGGTTTCGCCGGCCGGATAGAACCGGCGCTTTTCGGTGCGGAAGCCGAAGCCGGGGATGCCGAGCTGCATGATGTCGGCCTGCTGCTTCGGTGTCAGTTGACGCTGCAGCCAGACGAAGCCGGCGCCGCTCTTCAGCTTGTTGTATGTCTGCTCGTAGTCGATCTCGGGAAGCACCGTCGACAGCTTTTCGATCGCCTCGTCGGCATCGACGATGCGGCGCGGTTCGGCAAACAGCGACGCGGTCTTGATGTCGGTCGCCAGCACTTCGCCGTTACGGTCGACGATGTCGGGTCGCGATGCCGTCACCCGGCTCTGCGGGCCGCCCGACAGGTCGGGATTCTGGAAACCCAGATAGACCAGCCGCCCGGCAATGGTCGAATAGATGCCGAAGAACACCGCCATGGTCATGACGATGCGGGTCCTGCCCTTGCCACCGGTCGCCTTGCGGGCGCCTTCGACCACGATCGATCCGCCCGCACCGGGCTTCGAACCGCGCTTCAGCAGCCTCCCAACCTTTTGAAATCTGGCGGCGATTGGAAATCCGGTGATCATTGGACGATGCCTCCGGTCACCACGGGATCCTTGCCGCCGACATCGGCCATGCCGCCCAGCCGCTGCGATGAAAGGTCCTCGATGTTGACGGGTTTCGCCGGCAGATCGTCCAGCCCGACGATCTGCCGCGCGTTGACCGGCTCGAGTCCGAGTTGCGATTTGTAGATTTCGGTGAGCTTCTGCAGGCGCGACGGCTGGGTAAGCAGGCTCCAGTCCGCCTTGAGCAGGTCGATCGTGTCCTCTTCATAACGGATCTGCGCCTGGATCTTGTGCACTGCCGCCAGTTGCTCCTCGGCCTCGCGCTTGGTCTTGTAGGTCAGGGCAGCCGCCGAAACCATGACGGCGATCAGGACTATGTCGCTGGTACGAAACACGTGCTCACCTCTCTCCCGGTCGATCGGCGCCGGGAAGCTTTGGGCCAGGCAGTTTTGGCAGGCCGAAAATCGAAAAATCACCGGCACGCGCCGGCGCCTCTGTACGGATCGCAGCGCGCAGCCTTGCCGAGCGCGCCCGCGGATTTGCCGATATCTCGGCATCGCCAGGCGTCACACCGCCGCCCTTCTTGGTGAAGGTGGCGATGCGCGCCTGCGCCTCGGGCAGGTGCCGCGATCCGGTCGCTGAATCGGCTCTGTCGGCGATGAAGCGCTTGACGATGCGGTCCTCGAGGGAATGGAAGGTCACCACGGCAAGCCGGCCGCCCGGTTTCAGCACGCGCTCGGCGGCAAACAGTGCCTTGGCCAGTTCGCCGAGTTCGTCATTGACGAAGATGCGCAGCGCCTGGAAAACGCGGGTGGCCGGATGGATCTTGTCTTTCGGCGCTCGGCCGATATGCGTCTCGATGGCATCGGCAAGGTCGAGCGTACGCTCGAAGGGGCGTTTTTCGCGACGGCTCTCGATCATGCGGGCGATGCGCCCGGCATGGCGCTCCTCGCCGAGAAAACCGAAGATGCGGGCAAGATCGCCTACCTTGAAGGTGTTGACGACGTCGGCGGCGCTCAGGCCCGCCTGCGCCATGCGCATGTCGAGCGGTCCATCGGCCCGGAACGAAAAGCCGCGCTCCGGCTGGTCGATCTGCATGGAGGAGATGCCGATGTCGAGCACGACGCCATCGGCACTTTCAACCTGCTCGTCGAGCGTCGAGAACGGTGCCTGGACAAGCCTGAGCTTGCCGCCGGACTGCTGTTCAAGGGCCCGCCCCGCCGCGATCGCATCCGGATCGCGGTCGATGGCGACGACCGAGGCTCCGCTTGCCAGAATGGCCTTCGTGTAGCCGCCGGCACCGAACGTGCCGTCGACGATCACCTCGCCTTTTGTCGGCGCCAGCGCCTCCAGAACTTCGGCAAGGAGGACCGGAATGTGACGGGCTGATCCGCCAACGGCATGAACTTCATCGCCGTCGCCCGCCATCATTCCGGCCGCTCCCCGGGCTTGGTCCCCTGCCGAAGCTGCAAAAGCCGGGCGCGAGCTTCCGTCCCATAGGCACTGAGCCGTCCCGGCTCCCAGATCTGAAAGAAATTGCCGCGGCCAACGAAGGCCACTTCCGCTGAAATGCCGGTATGCTCGCGAATGAAGTCGCTCATCGTGATACGGCCGTCCTGGTCGAGCTTCAAAAACGTTCCATCGCCATGGCAGAAGAACGACATGTCGTCCGCCGTCTGCAGGAACGGGTCTTCCTTGGCGATGCGCTGCTCGTAGCGATCGAGCAGGTCGAGCCCACCGACATCCATCGCCGGGCGATCCAGGCAGCGTAGCGCATAAAGTTCCGAATAGCCGCGTTTCTGCACAACGGCACGGAAATGCGCCGGCACGGACACCCGTCCCTTCGCATCGATCCTGTTCACCGCGTTCGACAGAAACCGGTCCATTACGCGTTACGGCCGCTTGCGCCGCCGCACCCCTCTGCATCTTCCTGTCCGCGCCGCCCCGGCCCGGTCGCCGTCCAAAACCCACCTCGTTATGACGGGCGAACGCAGGCAAACGCGCAGCCGCCGCGGCTGCCCGATTGGCGTACGCTTCACCCTGACACGGAACGAAGGCTTGAGTATCGGAATGGGATATCATGGGGTGTTATGGGCGTCAACGGGAACAGTCTTCAAAACGCGCCTGCCACGACTGGGGAGAGCAGCTTTGACGGCACTCCGGTCTTTATCCTCTATTAAGCCTAACGAAGCGTTTAGAGCCGTGTGGTCCAACCGGAGGCGGCTTGCTGCGGATCGCTGCCGCGCATAGCCTCGGCATCTTCTTTTCCAGTTAGTAACGAGGTTTGAAATCATGTCCGAAACAGCCAAGTCGCGCGCCGCGGCACTTCCCCATCTTCGTCGCGCCGGGCTTGCCAAGGGCGACCCGATCCCCTTGCCCCTGACCATGGCCGCCATTTTCCACGCGCCGGGTGACGCCACCGGCTTCGATCAATATGGCCGCTTCAGCAATCCGACCTGGGATGCGGTCGAGCACATGCTGGCGCATTTGGAAGACGCCCCATGCGTTGCCTTTCCCTCGGGGATGGCTGCCATCTCGGCGGTATTTTTCGGCCTGCTCAAGGCCGGCGACCGTATCCTGCTGCCGTCCGACGGTTATCATACGACGCGAGCGCTGGCAGACCGTTTCTTGAAGTCCTTCGGCATCGCTTATGATGTCCGGCCGACATCGAGCTTCCTCGACGGCGGCTTTGACGGGTATCGGCTTGCGTTCGTCGAAACGCCCGCCAACCCAGGACTGGACATATGCGACATCGCAGCCGTCGCCGAGGCCGTGCATAGGGCGGGTGCGGTGCTTGTGGTCGACAACACGACGATGACGCCTTTCGGCCAGCGCCCGCTCGATCTCGGCGCCGATATCGTCATTGCCGCCGACACCAAGGCGCCAAACGGCCATTCCGATGTGCTGTTCGGCCATGTCGCCAGTCGCGACGCGGATATCATCTTGAGGGTGACCGACTGGCGCGAGACCTCGGGCGCCATCCCCGGGCCGTTCGAGGCATGGCTGGTGCATCGCGGCCTCGAAACGCTGGAGGTGCGTTTCGACCGCATGTGCGCTTCCGCCGAAATGATAGCGCGACGGCTGAAAAACCATCGCGCGATCAGCGGCTTGCGCTTTCCGGGACTGGAGAGCGACCCATCGCACAATCTTGCCCGCGCCCAGATGGAGCGCTTCGGATTTCTCATTTCGTTCGTGCTCGCCTCTGAGGACAAGGCGGAGGATTTCATCAACAACTGCGCGTTGATGCAGGCAGCGACATCGTTCGGCGGCGTACATACCTCGGCCGAACGGCGATCAAAAAGGGGAGACGACGTTCCGCCCGGCTTCGTTCGCCTGTCGGTCGGCTGCGAGCCGGTGGAAGAGCTTTGGCAGGCGATCGAGGCGTCGCTAGACGCAATCGGTGGCTGAATCGGCAATCACGAATTCAGATCGCCGGCGTCGATCTTGCGCCGGCCGTGCAGCACGCGAACGATTTCGATCGCCTCTTCGCGGACACGATACAAGGTGAGGTACTCGCCGATGATCAGGTGACGGAGACCGGGTGCGATGTCTTCGCGCGACGCACCTCAGAAGGGATAAGTGGCCACTTGCTGCCAGCGGGCTACGATCCGATCGAGCAACCGATCCGCTGCAGCCTCGCTGTCTTGCGCAACATAAAGCCAAATCGCGATCAAATCCTCTTCTGCATGTGCAGTTCGGATGATGGGCAGCAAATTCATGCCGCGCTGTCGGGTTTCAATCGTCTCCGCGCTTCGGCCTTTATTTCGTCGATCGACGCAAACCGCCCCGGCCCGCTGTCGATCCCCTCCTGCACCAGTCTGCGCAATTCCTCGACGGTGTAGCCGAGCAGGTCGCGCCGATCCTTCCATTGCCTCAGCGCGTCGCGGATCACCTCGCTTGCCGAGGCATATTCGCCGGCGGCGACCACGTCGTCGACTGCCGCGGCCAGGGCGACAGCGTGATGCTGCGTTTATCGACCTGACCCATGGCGCGCTCCTGAGTACTGCCATCCAAATGGTACGATTTAATCGCACCATTTTCAAGGAATGCCGCGCGGGATTGCCGAGTCAAAAACTGAATCAGCGGCTGCGCCCGAAGACGCAACCTGCTGATATCAGGAGATTTCTTTTTGTTCGGGAAAACTGCCAGCTGGCCTGTAAGCCGGGTTCTGTATGGCCCTCGCCCCTTGCGGGGCGAGAACGTGGCGGCCATTCATCTTGGGCGCATGTTGCCATACGCCTCACGCAACCTACCCGGACGGTGAGCCGGAAACAGCCCTCGAGGGTTTCCCCTCGCACCGCCCCTATTCGGTCTTGCTCCCGGTGGGGTTTACCGTGCCGCTCCTGTTGCCAGTCGCGCGGTGGGCTCTTACCCCACCCTTTCACCCTTGCCACGATTGGATCGTGGCGGTTTGCTTTCTGTGGCACTTTCCCTGGGGTCGCCCCCGCCGGCCATTAACCGGCACCGTGTCTCCATGGAGCCCGGACTTTCCTCACCCGCAGCCTTTCGGCTTCGCGGGTGCGGCCGCCCGGCCAGCTGGCAAGGCGTATAAAGGGGTTCAGGCCCGAAAACGCAAACGAAAAAGCAAGTTATCGCTTGTCAGGCGGGCGCTCCAAGTGCTGCCAGTTGCACCTTGACCTTGCCGCAATAGGCTGCGGACACCGGGTTCATCCGTGTGGCGGCGTGGCCGGCATTGTATTTCAGGATCGTGCCGCAGGTCGTGCCGCCGCCGAGATCCCGCGCCATGGCAAGGTACTTCATGCCGTATTTGATGTTGGTATCGGGATCGTAGAGACCCTGCACAGAACCGCTATAGCCCATCATCCTTGCCGTCGCCGGCTTGATCTGCATCAGGCCGATCTCGCCGGCGCTGCCGACCTGGTTCGGCTGGTAGTTGCTCTCGATCTTGATGACGGCATTGGCGAGCGACACCGGGACGCCATAGCTGGCGGCATAACGCGCAATGATCGCTGAATACTGTCCGCTGGCGCCGATAACCGCCGCCTGGGGCGCTGGCCTGCTCTTCGGAGCGACCGACGCCGTTGCCATGTGGTCGATGCGTTTGCGGTTACGCTTCACATGCTGTTTGGAGATTGTCTTTCTCGCAGCGGTTGGCTTTTTTGCGGAGGCTGGCTTTTCCGTCTTTACCGCGGCCGCTTTTTCCACTTTTGCGGTGGCGGTCTGCTCTACTTTCGTACCACGGGTTGCTTTCGGCATGGCGGTTTTGCCGGCTGCGGCACTGAAGCCCTGATCGGCCCGTTGGCTCAGCGGTGCGCTGTTCGCTGCACTGAAGGCAAAAGTCATTACGCCGGCAGCAATGGCTGCCGTTAAAACGGTCAATTTCTGCATGTGATCCTGTTCTGTTTGATCTGCACAAAGAACTTCGCGCAGATACCCTCAATCAACATCGGAACATCTGGGGGGATAGAGGTCCGACAATCTGTACGGATCGCCTTTGACGACCGAATTGGCGCCAAAGAAGGCGAGGCAAGTCACTTTGGGTAACAGATTGTAACTTTGAAGCTTTGGAAAGACTATTTGAGAGAGGCTATCCTTGCGGAAGCGAGCAGCCTTTCCAGCGTGCGGATCGTCGATCCGTCAGCCATGCCATCGACCAGGCGCTGCCGGAAATGCCGCTGAAATGCCTCGACCACGATTTCGGTCTGCCGGTCGAAAGCGCCGGTGATCTCGACGCCATAACCATAGAGCGCCAGCATCGACTGCAGCGCCTCGACCTCGGCGCCGGTATCGCTTGGCTTCAGCACGGCGCCACGCCGGATCGGTGCTGCCGACACAACATGGCCGACACCGGCGGCAAACAAGGCTTTCCATGGGAATTTCTCGCCCGGATCGACCTTGCGCCCCGGTGCCACGTCGGAATGGGCGAGCACCCGCTGCGCCGGAATGGAATGGCGCTCGACGATGCCGGCGCACAGGCCGATCACCGCGTCGATCTGCGGTTCTGGAAAGTTGCGATAGCCGAGCGTATGCCCCGGATTGACGATCTCGATGCCGATCGAGCAGGAGTTGACGTCGCTCTGTCCGAACCACGAGCTCTTGCCGGCATGCCAGGCGCGGTCGCTTTCCCTTACCATCTGAACAATGCGGCCGTCCTCATGGACCAGATAGTGCGACGAGACCTCGCTTGCCGGATCGCACAACCATGCCTCGGCACCGGCGCCGGTTGCCATGCCGGTGTAGTGCAGCACGATCATATCGGGTCTAAGCGTGCTGCGCCGTGGTCCGAAATTCGGCGATACCCTGACCTCGGCGTTCGGCTCGTCGGGCGGAAAGCCGCTCATGCGTGCCGCAGGCCTCGCTCGATCATTTCATAGGCCGCGTTGATCGCCGCCAGCCTGGTCGTCGCGATCTTGATGAATTCCTGCGGCAGGCCGCGTGCGATCAGCCGGTCAGGATGATTGTCGGAGACCAGTTTGCGGTAGCGCCTGCGGACCTCCTCGAACGGCTTCCCACGCTCGATGCCGAGCACGACATAAGGATCGGCGGCACCCAGATCGACATGCCGCGCCAGGATGCTCTGGTAATGCGCCTCATCGATGCGGAAGATCTCGGCGATGCGATGCAGGAAGTGGCCCTCGCGCTCATGCACCAGCCCGTCGGCCTTGGCGATGTGGAACAGCCCGTCGAGTATGTCCTCGAGCATCAGGCAATTCGAATGGCCCGAACCGCAAAGCTGCGCCATCCGCTCGGCATAGGTCTCGAAACCGGCAATGTCGCGTTTGGCCAAATCGTAGAGCCGCGCCACATTGCGCCTCTGTTCCTTCGGCACCTCGAATATTTCCTGGAAGGCGCGCACCTCGTCTTGCGTGACGATGCCGTCTGCCTTGGCCATCTTGGCCGACAGGGCGATCATCGCCACCGAGAAGGCGACGCGCCGGCGCAGATCGGCATCGCCGGAGAAAACCGTGCGCACGGCCTCGACCACTTCGGCGACGCCTGACGACGCTGAAGATGAAACGCGTGTGACGAAGTCGCCGAGGCGGTCCCAAATCGACATGAGGGCTTCATAGGGCCAACCGCCCATCGCTATCAAGCCAAGACAGTGCCGGAGGGGCTGGCCCAATCGATTTGGCGAATGCCTAAGGCGGCCGGTTTGCTAGTGCTTACCCATGGAAATCGGAGGACGGAAGCCGCTGCGCGCAAACCCGCGTCGTCGCACTCGGCCACAATGCGCGGGTATCGTAAGCAGCGGAAAGGCCGGCGTGTGAGGCCGGCCTTTCTTGGTTATCACATTGACTACTGCGACTACTGCGCCGGGGCAGCCGGCGCAGGAGCGGGCGCCGGGGCCGGCTCGGCAGGTTTGTTAGCGTCAGGAGCAGCCGGCTTCATCGTCTGGTCGGATGCCGGCGGATTGGTGCTCTGCGTCGTGGTGGTGTCAGTGCCGCTGTCGCTGCAAGCCGCAACGCCAAGCAAGGCAAGCGCCGAGACCGACGCAAGAATGAGTTTCTTCATGATATCTCTCCTCTAATCACGCCACCGTTACCGGCGACGATCGAGGACACAATGCATCAGGCCATGATGAGTTTCGTAACGTTGCATTTCCGCGTGTAACATCAAGCGCTTGGCCGTACAAAGCGTTGAACATTAACAGGATGCATAAATGAAAATGCCCGGAGGCGCTGCCATGGCCGCAAAATGGGATTTCTGGATCGACCGCGGCGGTACCTTCACCGACGTCATCGGCCGTGACCCGGAAGGCGGGCTGCATCCCAGGAAACTCCTTTCGGAAAATCCCGAAGCCTATGCGGATGCTGCCATCCAGGGCATTCGCGAACTGCTCGGCGTCCAGCCCGGCGCCCCAATCCCCTCCGCTCTGATCGGCGATGTCAAAATGGGCACCACGGTCGCCACCAATGCGCTTCTCGAGCGCAAGGGCGACCGCGTGCTGCTGCTCATCACCAAAGGGTTCCGCGATGCGCTGAGGATTGCCTATCAGGCGAGGCCCGATATCTTTGCCAAGCAGATCATCCTTCCCGAACAGCTCTACGAGCGTGTCGTCGAAATCGACGAAAGGGTTCGCGCCGACGGCAGTGTCGAGCGCCTGCTCGACATCGCCGCCGTGCGTCCTGCCATCGAACAGGCCAAGGCGGACGGCATCGATGCGGTCGCGATCGTCTTGATGCATGCCTGGAAACACCCCGAGCACGAAAAGGCGGTCGCCAAAGTCTGTCGAAAGCTCGGATTCTCGCAGGTCTCGGTCAGTCACGAGGTCTCGCCGCTGATCAAGCTGGTCGGCCGCGGCGACACCACCGTGGTCGACGCCTATCTGTCGCCGATCCTGGCAAGGTATGTGCACAGGGTTGCGGCGGAACTGGGTGCCGCGCCAATCTCCCCCCTCGAGGGGGAGATGGCTGCGCAGCAGCCAGAGGGGGTCATCTCAGAAGGC
>NZ_SUEG01000107.1:0-1743 GCF_005063415.1 Mesorhizobium sp. | reverse complement strand
GCGGCTTCGCCGCCACCCTCCCCTCAAGGGGGAGGGAAAGCCCCCGCCTCATGTTCATGATGTCGTCGGGCGGCCTCACCGCCGCCGACATGTTCCAGGGCAAGGACGCGCTGTTGTCCGGCCCGGCCGGCGGTGTCGTCGGCATGGTCGAGACGGCAAAACTCGCCGGTTTCGGCAAGGTCATCGGCTTCGACATGGGCGGCACCTCGACCGATGTCGCCCATTACGATGGCGACTACGAGCGCGCCTTCGACACCGAGGTCGCCGGCGTGCGCATCCGCGCGCCGATGATGCGCATCCACACCGTCGCTGCAGGCGGCGGCTCGATCCTGCATTATGAGGCCGGCCGCTTTCGCGCTGGGCCGGATTCGGCCGGCGCCAATCCCGGCCCGGCCGCCTACCGGCGCGGCGGTCCGCTGGCCGTCACCGACGCCAACGTCATGCTGGGCAAACTGCAGCCCGAGTTCTTCCCGGCCATTTTCGGACCGGGCCAGGACGAACCACTCGACGTGCAGAAGGTTCGCGAAAAATTCGCCGCACTCGCCGCCGAGATTGGCGACGGCCGCACGCCTGAGGCCGTTGCCGAAGGGTTCGTCACCATCGCCGTCGAAAACATGGCCAATGCCATCAAGAAGATTTCGGTGCAGCGCGGCTACGATGTCACCGAATACCTCCTGAACTGTTTCGGCGGCGCCGGCGGCCAGCACGCTTGCCTGGTCGCCGATGCGCTCGGCATGGAGGCGGTGCTGATCCATCCGTTCTCTGGCCTGCTGTCGGCCTATGGCATCGGACTGTCCTCTGTGTTCGCGTCACGCCAGCAGGCGCTGCTGAAGCCGCTGGCGGAAGATTCCGGGCCAGCAATCGATGAACTCATTGCAACGCTGCGCAAAGCCGTCATCGGCGAACTCGCCGCGCAAGGCATCAGCGAAGACGCGGTCGCCTCGAAGCCGGTGCTGCAGATCCGCTATGACGGCACCGATACCGCGCTGCCCGTGAATTTCGAGCATGGCTCGATTGCGCAGGCCAAGGCGAACTTCGAACTGGCGCACAAGGCGCAGTTCGGTTTCGTCTACGACGACAAGCCGATGATCGTCGAATCGATCGGCGTCGAGGGTACCGATACCGGCGGCACCGGCCGCGACGAAAGCGATTCGGTTGTTGAAGACATGGCCGCAAGTCCTTCCGGGACCCGGAAAATCTTTGTCGACGGCGTCTGGCGCGACGCCGGCATCTTCCCTCGCGAGACGCTGAAGCCCGGCAACAAGATCGCCGCCCCCGCTTTGATCATCGAGCCGAACCAGACCATTATCGTCGAGCCGGGCTGGCAGTCCGAAATCACCGCCAGGAACCACGTACTGATGCGCCGCATCGAGAAGAAGCGCCGGCACGCCGCACTCGGCACCGAAGCCGATCCGGTGATGCTGGAGGTCTTCAACAACCTGTTCATGTCGATCGCCGAACAGATGGGCGTAACGCTGCAGAACAC
Organism: Mesorhizobium sp.; assembly: GCF_005063415.1. GTDB lineage: Bacteria > Pseudomonadota > Alphaproteobacteria > Rhizobiales > Rhizobiaceae > Mesorhizobium. Next base: position 257 of record NZ_SUEG01000107.1, on the reverse strand, counting down.
CGCCTATTCCGTCAACATCAAGGAGCGGCTCGATTTCTCCTGCGCCGTTTTCGATCGGAACGGCGCGCTGGTCGCCAACGCGCCGCATATGCCGGTGCATCTCGGCTCCATGGACCGCTCCGTGGAGACCATCATCCGGCTCAATTCCGGCGACATTCACCCCGGCGACGTCTTTGCCCTCAACGCCCCTTACAATGGCGGCACGCATCTGCCTGATATCACAGTGGTGACGCCGGTGTTTTCCCTCCCCCCCGAGG
>NZ_SUEG01000106.1:279-18607 GCF_005063415.1 Mesorhizobium sp. | reverse complement strand
ATCGAGCGCACCTGGTTGTGCAGGAATGACCGCGCCGAAGCGCGGATTTCGATGAAATCGCCCGCCCGGCTGACATCCAGCCGGTCGAGCGTGCGGACCGGGCTGGTGGCCTGGCACTGGGTCGAGCGAAAGGTGGTGAAATCATGCCGGCCAAGCAGCACCTTTGCCGCTTCGTGCATGGCACCGGCATCGAGCTGCTTCGGTACCCACCAGATCCTGCCCTTGTCGAGCGCCGCCGGCGCGCGGCGGTTGACGATGCGGTAGAGGTAATGGCGGCCGATCGCCGAGAAACGCGCATCGAAGCTATCCGGCACGACGGCGGCCTTCAGGATGGCGATGCGCACCTTGGCCGCTTGCAGATGCGCGTTGACGGCGTCGCGCACCTTGTCGCCGGGCCATGCCTTGATCAGATCGACATGCGCCACCTGAGCGGTCGCATGGACGCCGGCATCGGTGCGGCCGGCGGCGCGAAGCGAAACCTGCTCACCACAGAACTTCTCGATCGCCTGCTCGATCGCCTGCTGCACCGAAGGCTGGTTGGCCTGGCGCTGCCAGCCGGCGAAGAGACTGCCGTCATATTCGATGTCGAGGCGAAAACGCGGCATTCCCGGGTCGAGGCGAAATCAGGCGGCGAGGGCTGAGCCGAAGGCCGAGGCGTAGACCAGCCTGCCGGTCTCCGGCGCCTCGCCCCAGGCAAGCGCCTGCAGGGCCTCGCCTTGGTAATCGCTCTCGAATTTCGCTGCACGGGCGCGGCTGTAGCCGAAACGTCCATAGTAAGCCGGATCGCCGAGCACCACGGCGAGCGTCTCGCCAGCAGCCTTCAGGCGGATATGCGCCTCGCGGACCAGCGCACCGCCGATGCCGGTGCCGTGGAACGACGGCTCGACCGCCAGAGGCGCCAAAGCCACCGCCGGGAAGCTCTTGCCGCCATTCTGCACGAAGAGCCGTGAAAACAGGATATGGCCGACCACTTGCCCGTCTTCGTCCGCCACCAGTTCGACGACGGCATCACCGCCGGTGACCAGCGCGTCGACCAGTCCGGCCTCCGCCTGCTGGCCGAATGCGTGTTCTTCGACAAGGCGGATCGCCTCGCGGTCCCGCGGCGTCGCCGCGCGTATGGACATCATGCTCATGACAATTTCATTCCTTTTTCGAGCTTGGCCCCGCGCAGAAACTCCTGCGCGGCAATGGGCCTTCCGCCCGCACGTTGAACTTCGACCAGCCTGATCGCGCCTGACCCGCAGGCGACCGTCAGCCGATCGTCGAGAATTCCTCCCGGTTCGCCGGCGCCTTGCAAGAGCGTCGAGCGAAGCAGTTTCAGCCGCTCCATGCGGCCGCCGATTTCGGTCTCGCACCATGCACCGGGAAAGGGCGACAGGCCGCGAATCTGGTTGTGCACGTCGCCGGCAGGTCGCAGCCAGTCTATGCGAGTCTCCGATTTATCGATTTTCTTGGCGTAGGTCACCCCCACCTCGGCCTGTGTGGTAAATGTCAGCGTATTCCGTTCCAGCCGTTCGAGCGCCTGCACCATCAGAGCCGCACCCAACACCATCAGCCGGTCGTGCAGATCGCCGGCCGTCATGTCGGGTCCAACGGCGCATTTTTCAACCATTGCCACCGGCCCGGTGTCGAGGCCTTCCTCCATCCGCATCACCATCATGCCAGTCTCAGTATCGCCGGCCATGATGGCGCGCTGGATAGGGGCAGCGCCGCGCCAGCGCGGCAACAGCGATGCGTGACCGTTGAGGCAACCGAGCCGCGGCGCCTCGAGAATGGGTTTGGGCAGAAGCAGCCCGTAGGCGACGACCACGGCGACATCGGCGCGCAAGGCGCGGAACCCCTCCTGCTCCGCCTCGCTCTTCAGCGACACCGGCGTGCGAACCTCGACGCCCAACCGATACGCCTCGCGCTGCACCGGCGACGGCGTCAGCTCGAGCCCGCGCCGGCCGCCGGCGCGCGGCGGCTGCGTGTAGACGGCTGCTAATTCATGCCCTGCCCCAGCAATCGCCCGCAAGGTCGGCACGGAGAATTCAGGCGTACCCATGAAGATGACACGCAGGGGCATTCGTCGACCCCTATCCCACCATCTTGCCCGGCGCCTTGTCCCTGGCGAGCTTTTTGAACTTCTTGACCACCATGTCGCGCTTCAGTTTTGAGATGTGATCGATGAACAGCACGCCGTTGAGATGGTCGATTTCATGCTGCAGGCAGGTCGCCATCAGCCCCTCGGCTTCGATCTCCTGCAGCTCGCCGTCGCGATCGAGATATTTCACCCGCACCGCTGCCGGACGCTCGACCTCGGCGTAGTAATCCGGGATCGACAGGCAGCCTTCCTCATAGACCGAACGCTGGTCGGAGCTTTCGAGGATTTCGGGATTGATGAAGACGTGCGGTGCCGGCGTCTCGTCTTCTTTGGCGAGGTCGATCACCAGCATGCGCAAGGGTTCGCCGACCTGGATCGCCGCGAGGCCAATGCCGGGCGCGTCATACATGGTGTCCAGCATGTCGCCGGCCAGTTTGCGCAAGTCGCCGTCGACACGCTCGACCGGTCTTGAAACCTGGCGCAGGACGGGATCGGGGAGGATGATAAGCGGCTTGATCGACATGGCGTCTCACCTAAGACCTCGCAGGAAAAGCGTCAACCGGGGCGCCTTCGGGTCGTTCACGTTTTGATCTGTGCCGGCAGACCGAATCATCTATGCTGTCGGCATGAACGATCTGGCCACCATCCTGTCCGAACCTGTCGCCCGGCTCGGCGCCACCACGATCACGCTCGGCCATGCCCTGGGTTTCGGCGCAATGCTGTTCCTCGGACTGTTCGTGGCGCTCGTGGTTGCGCTCTGGCGATCGGCCAAGGCGCGTGCGGTGGCGGCCGCCGAAGCCGCCGACCACGCCCGCGACGCCGAGGTGCGGATGGCCGGCATCTTGGCAAGCCAGGCGGAAATGCAGGGCCGTATGGGCGCCATCGCCGAAGTGTTCGGGGCGCGCCAGGCCGAACTGACACAGTCGATCGGCCAGCGCCTCGATGCCATGACCGGCCGCCTCGGCCAGACCATGACCGAGCAGACGAGATCGACGCATGAGAGCCTCGCCAAGCTGCAGGAGCGGCTGGCGGTCATCGATATCGCGCAAGGCAACATCCAGTCGCTGGCCGGCCAGGTCGTGCAATTGCAGGCGATCCTTTCCAACAAGCAGACGCGCGGCGCCTTCGGCCAGTCGCGCATGGAAGCCATCGTCGCCGACGGATTGCCGCACGGCGCCTATGAATTTCAGGCGACCTTGTCGAATGGCAGCCGGCCCGACTGCCTGGTGAAGATGCCGAACGGCGCACCGTCGCTTGCCATCGATGCAAAGTTTCCGCTCGAGGCCTGGAATGCCATCCGGGCCGCCGAAGGCGCCGACCTGCAGAAGTCCGCCGCTCAGGCTTTCCGCCGCGACATCGAGGTGCATGTCCGGGATATTTCCGAAAAATACCTGATCCAGGGCGAGACGCAGGACACCGCCTTCATGTTCGTGCCCTCGGAATCGGTGTTCGCCGAAATCCATGAGAATTTCGAGGCCGTTGTCCAAAAGGCGCATCGTTCGCGGATCGTCATCGTCTCGCCGTCGCTTTTGATGCTGTCGATCCAGGTCATCCAGGCGATCCTCAAGGATGCCCGCATGCGCGAGCAGGCGCACCTGATCCAGGGCGAGGTTATCCGGCTGATGGAAGACGTCTCTCGGCTCGACGAGCGGGTGCGCAAATTGCAGACGCATTTCGGCCAATCGGCCAAGGATATCGACGACATTCTGGTCTCGACATCGAAGGTGACCAGGCGCGGACAAAAGATCGAGGCGCTGGAGTTTGGCGTGCAGCCGGCGGAGGACACCGCTGGTTCGAATGGCAGCGGAGCAAGAGCGGAAAGCAGCCCGCGTGTTGCCGATTCGAAAACCGGGCAGTTGAGGCTGAGGGTCGTCGAAGGCGACGATTGAGAGCTATGCTGGAACCCGGAGCCGAGCGCTTCGCCCGGGTCTGGTGCTACTGCTCCTCGATGATGGTCGTGCCTTCGAATTCCGGCAGCCAATGCAGCGCCGATCGGTGCCAGATCTGCTTTCTCGGCACCAGTTGATCGCGCTGCCGTGCCGTGCCGACCCTGATGCCGTAAACCTTCGGTCCCTCGCCCGCCGACGTGGCGTAGAGATGCGAGCCGCACTCACCGCAAAACGCCTGGGCGCGCTTGGCGCCGCTCGAGCCGGTCTTGATGTAGATTTTCGGCGTGCCCTTGGTGATCCTGTAATTGTCCTCGGACGCCGGCACGGTGACGCGAAAGGCCGTTCCGGTTAGCTTCTGACAATCGATGCAGTGACAAATGGTGGTCTTTTCCGGATCGACTTCGGCCTCGTAAGTGATAGCGCCGCAATGACACGCGCCGGCGATTTTCATCTTCGTTCCTCCTGGAGCTTTTGCCCGCAATCATAACCGGGACTGCCCGATGGCGCATCGGTTTCCTCAAGCCATTTTCTTTAGGCCGGTTCTTGTCCGGATGCCCCCTCCAAGGCATTGCTCCGGCGTTTCCAGGTGCCTGTAGTCTGCGGCTTGACGAAGAGTCGCGTCACCTCCGGCATCTCCGCCTTCAGCCGCGTCTCGAGGCGCTCGACGCAGGTCTCTATCTCCGGCGCCGACAAATGATCCTCGAACTCGATGCTCAAAGCGGCGACGATCTCCTGCGGACCCAAATGCAGCGTGAGCACGCCATTTGCCCGTTGCACCGCCGGGTCCTGCTGGACGATGGCCAGCACCTCTGTTTGCACCTCGGGCGAGGCCGGCTCGCCGAGCAGCAGGCTTTTGCTTTCGCGCGCCAGGAAGATCGCGGTCGCGCCCAGGATGAGCGCGATGCCGATCGACGCGGCGCCGTCGAGCTTCGGCATGTCCAGCCGTTCCGCCGCCAATATGCCGGCGAAGGCGACAACGAGGCCGAGAAGTGCCGCGCTGTCCTCGAAGAGTATGGTGTAGACACTCGGATCCTTGCTGAGCTGCACCGCCTCGAGCCAGCCGTGGCTGCCTTTTTGGTGGCGGAATTCCTTCAGCGCCACCAGCCAAGAGGTGCCTTCGAAGAGGAAGGAAAGGCCAAGGACAGCGTAGTTCACCTTGGCGTTGGCGATCGGCTCCGGCGCCATGATGTGTGTCACGCCTTCGTAGAACGATATGCCGGCGCCCAGTGCAAAGACTAGGAGCGCGACGATGAAGCTCCAGAAGTACAGCTCGCGGCCATGGCCGAGCGGATGCGTGCGGTTGGCCGGCCGGGCGGCACGGTGCATGCCGTAAAGCAGCAGGCTGCCATTGCCGGTATCGACGAGCGAGTGGACGCCTTCCGAGAGCATTGCCGAGCTGCCCGTGAACAAGGCAGCGGCGAATTTGGTCAGTGCGATCGCAAGATTTCCGGCGAGTGCCGCATAGATCACTTTTTTCGACCCGCCATGCGCCGCCATGGTGTGCTGCCTTGGTTGATGCACTCGAGATTGGCGGAGCGCCCGCCCACGCTCCACAGTTCCCACAACGCCCGAAGTGTCGAGTTGTTCAAAAGGGCGGCGCGGGGCTATTCGACGACCTCGTCCGTCCAGACCTTGAAGCCAGCCAGCGCGCCGGGCCCAAAAATGTGGGTCAGCGGCACATCGGCGGCATCGCGTCCGGAGGCAATCAGGATGCGGCCGATGCGCGGCGCGTTGTTGCGCGGGTCGAACGCGTGCCAGCGGCCGCCGAGATAGACCTCCATCCAGGCGGCGAAATCCATGTCCGACCACGGCTTTGGCAGGCCGATATCACTGATATAGCCGGTGCAGTAGCGGGTCGGAATGTTCAGGGCGCGGCAGAAGGCAACAGCTAGGTGGGCAAAGTCGCGGCACACACCACTCTGCTCGCGATAGGCCTCGGCGGCGGTGCGCGTCGGGCGCGCATTGAAATAGTTGAAGGCGATGTGGTTATGGACGAAGTCGCAGACCGCCTGGACGCGCGGAATGCCGAGCGGGGTGCTGCCGAACAGCCGCCATGCTTCATTCGACAGCACGTCGCTCTCGCAATAACGGCTGGGCAGCAGGAACAGCAGCGTCTCCGACGGCAGATCGCGCACCTCGTGCTGCCACGCCGTCAGCTCGCGCGTCTCGAAGGAGCCGGGGTCGCGGATCACCGCGTCGGTGCCGAACGCAAAGCGCCCGGCCGGCGCAACGAAACGGTTGCACCAATTGCCGAAACTGTCGCGGTAGCTCTCGATCGGCACCGGCGGGTTCGACGTCAGGAAGTCCGGCCGCTCAAGGTCGGATGCACGCGAATAATGGACATTTAGCATCGCGATCAGCGGTGTTTCCTGCGGAAAGTCGAAGCTCATCTGGCAACCGATATGGATCCGCATTGTCGTCCTGACCGGCCTGCCTGATCATCAGCCGGCGAAACGCAAGGGCTGATGCTGCAGTGCGAAGAAGACCATGGCACGGACCGCTGCGGTTTACGAGGGAATTAGAAAACCGGTTGACAGCCCTCGGCCAGGGCGACTGCACGGCAGCGGCCTCTTGCAGTCGAGCGTTTTCTCTTGTTTCACTTCGCCAGACATCAACTGGAGGAGCGAATCATGGCTAAGGGTGCGATGAAGGCAGGCAAGGAAGCCCGCAAGCCGAAGAAGGACGCGAAGAAACCCGCTCCGGCGCCGGCCCTGAAGGCACCGCCGGTGAAGGCGATGAAGCTGAAGGACAAGTAGGGCCGCAGCTACCGTCTCGGTTTATTTCGACCGGCCGCAAACGCGGCCGGTATGATTGTTCATTAAGCTCACGCGCATCCCCTATGGATGCGGCGAAGACAGTTTTTGCGCGTTCAAGAAATCGGCCGGAAGCCATCGAAACGGAGCCTTCCGATGTCGTGGATTTCCTGTTCCTCGCTGGCCTGTTCGAGATCGGCTGGGCGATCGGCCTCAAATACACCGACGGATTCTCGAAGCCGCTGCCGACCGTCCTGACGGTAGCCTCGATGATCGTCAGCCTGACCGTGGACCGGCATCGGCACCGTCGGCACGGCGCTGTTGGGGATATGGCTGCTCGGGGAGCCGGCGACGATCAGGCTGGCCCGCATCGCGCTAATCGTCTGCGGCATCATGGGACTGAAGCTCGCGGCTTAGCCGATTCTGACAGACGAACGCGTTCGGGGCCGCTGCAAGGCGGCCCTGATTCTTGAATTCGGCTGATCAGCGCCGGAAGCGCTATCGCGCGGAGAAGCCGGGCGGCGTCCTGCCGGTGCGCTGCTTGCGCGCGGCATAGCGCGCATCACGCTTGGCCTTGCGTTCGGCCTCGTCGGCAAGAAAACGGGCGATGCGCTCGTTCTCTTCAGCTTCCCGGATCTTCGCTTCGGCCTGTGCGGCTTCTTCCGCGGCAATGCGTGCCGCTTCGGCAGCTGCCTCGCGCTCGGCCTTTTCGGCTGCTTCGCGCGCCAGCTTTTCCTGCTTCAGCCTGGCCTTTTCGGCCTCGCGTATCGCGCGGGCCTCGAGGATCGCCTTGCGCTCCGCCTGTCGTGCCAGCACCGCTGGATCATCTGCCGCCGGCTTCGCCTTGAAGCGCTCCAGAAGCGCCTTCTTTGCCTCGTTTGCGGCATTGCGCCGCTCGAAAACGTCTTTTTCCCTATAGATAGCCAAGTCCACTTCCCTGAAGTCAATTTGCGAGGCTTACATACGCGTGAAAACCGAGAGTTCAAGCGCCAAAACGGTATGCCAGCCATGAAATTCTGATCTGTTGCAGCCGGGAGACGCCATTTCGATTGAATTTGGCTGAATGGCACCCGCACTGTTCACCATCCGGGCCTCTGGCGGGGCGGCGGACTGATCGCTACCTGTAGCGCCACGACAAAACGCTGGGATGACACACTATGGAACTCGGTCTCTACACCTTCGCCGACGTCAGCCCGGAACCGGGTCCCGGTGCGATCGGTGCGCATGAGCGGCTGCGCAACCTGATCGAGGAAATCGAGCTCGCCGACCAGGTCGGGCTGGACGTGTTTGGTCTCGGCGAGCACCACCGTCCCGACTACGCTGCCTCGGCTCCGGTGGTGGCGCTGGCGGCGGCTGCCGAACGGACCAAGCGCATAAGGCTGACCAGCGCGGTCACCGTGCTGTCCTCCGACGATCCGGTGCGCGTTTTCCAGCAGTTTGCCACACTCGATCTTCTGTCCGGCGGCCGGGCCGAGATCATGGCCGGGCGCGGCTCGTTCATCGAATCCTTTCCGCTGTTCGGCTACAATCTCGAAGATTATGACGAGCTCTTCGCCGAGAAGCTCGACCTGCTGCTCGCCATCCGCGATCATGTCAAGGTGACCTGGTCGGGCAGCCTGCGCGCACCCATCAACGATCGCGGCGTCTATCCCCGGCCCTTGCAGGACAAACTGCCGATCTGGATCGCCGTCGGTGGAACACCGCAATCCGTCGCCCGCGCGGGCGTGCTTGGGTTGCCGCTGGCGCTGGCGATCATCGGCGGCGAGCCGGCGCGGTTCGCACCGCTGTTCGACATCTACAGGGATGCAGCCAGGCGGGCCGGCAACGAACCGGCGAGCCTTGCCACCAGCCTCAACGTGCACGGCTTCATCGCCGAGACCACGGACCAGGCAGCCGACGACTTCTACGGGCCGCAGGCCGAGGTGATGAACCGCATCGGCCGCGAGCGCGGCTGGGGGCCGACATCGCGGGCGCATTTCGACCAATCGCGCGGCCCAAACGGCGCGCTGTTCGTCGGCAATCCAGAACAGGTGGCCGAGAAGATCATTGCCCAGCACAGGATATTCGGCAACGACCGCTTCCTGCTGCAAATGGCGATCGGCACCATGCCGCACGCCAAGGTCATGAAGGCCATCGAACTCTACGGCACCAAGGTGGCGCCGATCGTGCGCCGGGAAACTGCGAAGGCCGTTCCCGCCGTGGCGGCGCCGGTTGCCTGATTCACCGGCAAGGCCGCGAGGCGGCCCTGCCGGTGACGCCGGCAGACGGAACCTTGAAGCGACAGAGGCGTTTTCGCCAACGGTCTACACCAATCGCGGTGTGCCGCCGAGGGTCAGAATGAAAGCCGAACCCGCCGCTTCGGGCGCAAGCGCTGCCGAAAGCCCGGATCCGCGCGTCGAGGCACGGGCGGATGCGCATCTGATGCGTTCGCTGCTCGTCGGCATCTTCATCCTCATGGCGATCTACGCGCTTTACTTCGCCCGCGCCTTCTTCATGCCGGTCATTCTGGCTTTCCTGCTGGCGCTGACGCTGACGCCGATCGTTCGCTTCCTGCGCAAGCATGGCATGCCCGATGTCATTTCGGCGACACTGCTGGTGCTGCTTTCCTTCTGCCTCGTCGCCGTCGCGGGATATCTGCTCAGCGGCCCGGTCATCGACCTCATCAACAACACCTCGACGATCGGCCAGCAGCTTACCGAACGTCTGGCACAACTGCGCCGTCCGTTCGAACGGATCGTGGAGATTTCGCACCAGGTCGAAGGCCTGACACAGACATCCCAGGAGCCGGGCGTTCAGAGGGTGGCGATGGCGCCATCCGGTATTCTCTCGCAGGCCGCCGGCAATGTGCTGTCGGCCGGCGCCAGCGTTACCATCGTCTTCGTACTGTCGCTGTTCCTGCTCGCCTCGGGCACGATGTTCTATGAAAAGATCGTTCAGTCCTTCCCCAGTCTCAGCGAAAAGAAGCGGGCGCTGCGCGTCGTCTACGACGTAGAACGTGAAATCTCGCACTATCTGCTTACCGTCACGGTCATCAATACATGTCTCGGCGTGGTCATCGGGCTCGGCCTGTGGGCGCTCGGCGTGCCCAACGCGCAGGTCTGGGGTGCGGCAGCGGCTCTGCTCAATTTCCTGCCCTATATCGGGGCGCTGACCACCATCACGCTGGTTACCATCATCGCGCTGATCAGCTTCGACACGATTTCCCATGCGCTGCTGGCGCCGGCCTTCGTCCTTATGTGCGATGTCGTCGAAGGCCAGTTCGTGACGCCGACGGTGGTCGGCCGCCGTCTCGAGATCAACGCAGTGGCGATCCTCATCGCCATCGCCTTCTGGTCCTGGCTATGGGGTTTCGTCGGCGCGCTGCTGGCGGTGCCGCTACTGGTCGTCATCAAGGTGTTCTGCGATCATTTCGACGGTCTCAGCCATGTCGGCAATTTCCTGGCGGCGCAACACACGGCGGTGCTCGAGGACGAAGAGATTCCCGAGGTGAAAAAGTAGCGACTTAAAGGGTCAAAAGCGTCCCCCGATTGGTGCAGATCACGACCTTGCATCGGCCGCACGTCCGTTGTGTGCCCGCAGTGCTCCATCAACATTTTGAATTTGCCGCCTCGGCAACGGCTTCCTACATCCCTTCGGCCCACAGGAAACCCGCGCCGATGACCGTTCTTTCCGTTCTCGACCTGTCGCCGATCGTCGAAGGCAGCAACGCTTCACAGTCACTCGCCAATTCGCTCGATCTCGCCCGCCATGCCGAGCGGCTGGGCTACCGGCGCTATTGGCTGGCAGAGCACCACAATATGCCGGGCATTGCCAGCGCCGCCACCTCGGTGGTCATTGCCCATGTCGCCGGAGGTACCCGTACGATACGCGTCGGCGCCGGCGGCATCATGCTGCCCAATCATTCGCCGCTGGTCATCGCCGAGCAGTTCGGCACGCTCAACGCTCTGCATCCCGGCCGCATCGATCTCGGCCTCGGGCGAGCGCCCGGCACCGACATGGCCACGGCACGGGCACTGCGCCGCAACCTCGACGCCGGCGCCGACAATTTCCCGCAGGACGTCGTCGAGCTGATCGGTTACTTCCAGCCGGCCGAAGACGGCCAACGCATCCGCGCGGTGCCCGGCGAAGGCGAAAAGGTGCCGATCTGGATTCTGGGCTCCAGCCTCTACGGCGCGCAGCTTGCCGCCATGCTCGGCCTGCCCTACGCCTTCGCTTCGCATTTTGCGCCGGCCGAGCTCGACCATGCGTTGGAGATCTACCGCTCGCGCTTCCAGCCGTCGGAGCAGCTCGACAAGCCTTACGTGATGCTCGGTCTCAACGTGTTCGCCGCGCCTTCCGATGCAGAGGCGCGGCTGTTGTTCACCTCGCTGCAGCAGGCCTTCGTCAATCTGCGCACCGGCCGGCCCGGCCGATTGCCGCCGCCGGTCGAAGGATATGAGAGCGACCTCGACCCGATGGCCAAAACGATGCTCAGCCAGGCGCTTTCCTGCGCCGTCGTCGGCTCTCCCGAAACGGTCAGGCAAGGCATCGAGGCGTTTGTGCGCCGCACAGGGGCCGACGAACTGATGGTCACAGCGCAGATTTTCGACCATGCGGCGCGGGTGCGCTCGTTCGAGATCCTGGCCGACGCTCACAAATCGCTCTCGGAAGCTGCCTGAGAGTTGGTTCGCCACTTGGCACTGTTGCGGGCAGGCCGGCCTTAGGCAGGGAACATCGCGAACAGGTGTGCGAAGACATCGCGAACAGTTCGCGCGTTCTACGCGGAGAGTGTTCGATCCGTCATGCTCGTCTGTTAGACGGAAACGCGGCGCCTACTAAATGACGATCACCTTGGTGCCGATTGTGGAGCGGTTATAGAGATCGATGATGTCCTGGTTCATGAGGCGAATGCAGCCAGCCGACACAGCTTTGCCGATGGACCACCATTCAGGGCTGCCGTGCAGCCGATATCCAGTGTCGCCTTTCTCGTTGAAAAGATAGAGCGCCCGCGCCCCGAGCGGGTTCATGAGCCCGCCCTCCATATGAGCCGGTATGATGCGGCCTCGCTTCTGCTCGCGCACGATCATCGCAGACGGCGCGCTCCAATCCGGCCATTCGCGCTTCCTCGCAACGTGAGCGGTGCCATGCCATTCGAAGCCCGCCTTGCCAACGCCGATTCCGTAGCGCAGCGCCTGACCGTCTCCCAACATGTAGTAGAGGAACTTCGCTCCTGTATCGACAATGATGGTGCCAGGCGCCTCTTCAGTCGCATAAGGCACTGTCTGCCGAAGGAACTTCTGGTCAACCTTGTAGATCGGAACCGGCGGAACGCGAAAACCGGCGTCGGTGAGGCCGCCATAGGCCGAGGGGGAAGTCTTTAATGCGCCGCCGGTGGTGCAGCCGAAGAATGCAACCATCCCAGCAAGTACCAGCCCGATTAGGATCGATTTCACGCGCATGACTCAAGCCGGCGCCCGTGTGAGCGATCAGCCGCATCTCGTCATATTCCTAATCCCACATGCTTCGATTGCCAAGATTTTCCTGCTTGTCGGCGGGCTGATTGTTGGCCACCTGGCTCGATCGGCGCCGCGTCCTTCAATTGCTCGGTTTTTCGAACGACGAGCGCCCGTAGCGGCTGCGAAGGCCCGGCAGGACAGAGGGAGCGCTGTCCGTCCGGCATTACAAAGTTTCTGAACAGAGCCCACGCGCTACGCGCTGACGCTCTGCGCAGTTGCACCTAGCGGACGGCATGAATTGCGGATCATCAAGCGTCCCTTGAGCGTCAGCTTGCGCGGCGGCGCATCCCTGTTTCCGGCGAGCCGGTCGAGCAGCAGATTGGCCGCCTGTTCACCAATCGCCTGCACCGGCTGTGCGACTGTGGTCAATTGCGGCCGGAACACATCCGACCACGGAAAATCGTCGAAGCAGGCGACCGAAATATCCTCCGGACAGGACAGGCCGATATCGCGAATGGCCTTCATGGTGCCAATCACCATCGGGTTGTTGGCCGAAAAGATGGCGCTCGGCCGGTCGTGCAGCGAAAGCAGCTGCATGGTCGCGTTGTAGCCGTCGACTTCATGGAAGTTGCCGAAGCGGACGAGCTCGGGCTCGGCCGGCAGGCCGGCGGCCTGGAGGGCCTCGCGGTATCCCGCCATGCGGTCATGCATCGGCGAGATATCGAAAGAGCCGGAGATGTAGCCGATGCGCCGATGGCCGAGATCGATCAGGTAGGTGATGGCGTCGAACACCGCGCGCTGATTATCGAGAACGACGGCATCGGTGTCGACACCCTGGCAAACACGGTCGAGCAGCACGACCGGCACATTGGCGTCGTCGACAATCCGTTTGAGGATCGCGCCGTCGCCGACACGCGCGACGATCAGCCCGTCGACCATGCGGTCGAGCAGCAGCCTGATCTGATCGTCCTGCGTGTTCAGGTGCTCGTCGGTGCAGCACAGCATGACGGCGTAGCCGGCCCTGTCGAAAGCCTGCTGGATCACCGAAACCACGTCGGTAAAGAACGGATTGGTGATGTGTGGGACGGTGAGCCCGATGGTGCGTGTGGTGCCCATCTTGAGGCTGCGGGCGATGGCATTGCGCTTGTAGCCGATGTCGCGGATCGCCTGTTCGATGCGCTGGCTGAGCTCGGGGCTGACGGTCGCGGTGCCGTTGATCAGCGCCGACACGGTGGCCACGGAAACACGCGCGGCCTCGGCCACGTGAAGCATGGTCGGTGCAGTGGATTTACGCTGCCTTTTTCGCCCTGACGCTGTCATTTTCGAAACGTTTCACCACTCCGCGGCAGCAATACCTACGGAATCTTATGGTTTTGCGCAAGAATTGAAATGGAACAATCTCAGGCTCCAGATATTGGCTTGACATGATCGAAACGTTTAGATTAGCGTTTGAGCTGTTCGGTGACGACGGAGGGAGGCCGTCCTTGTCATGCAGCACGGCAATTCCATCCCTGCACAAGGCGTTATGGCGGACGGCTCGGCTGTCGTGCTGAGCGCCGAGCACATCTCCAAGTCCTTCGGCGGCATCGCCGCGCTTGTCGATGTCGGCTTCGAGCTGCGGCGCGGCGAGGTTCATGCGCTGATGGGCGAGAACGGCGCCGGCAAGTCGACGCTGATGAAGATCCTGTCCGGCGTCTATACGGACTATAACGGAACGGTCAGTATCGATGGCCATGCGGTGCGCTTTGCCGGCGTCCGCGAAGCCGAGCGCGCCGGCATCGCCATCATCCACCAGGAGCTGAACCTCGTCCCCGAACTTAGCGTCGCCGACAATATCTTTCTCGGCCGCGAGAAGCTGATCGCCGGGCTGATCGTCGACCGCAAGGCGAGCAGCCGCGCCGCCGGCGCGCTGTTGCAAAGGCTCGGCATCGAGCTCGATCCGGATGCGCGCGTCGGTGCCTTGCGCGTCGGCGAACAGCAGCTGGTTGAGATCGCCAAGGCGCTGTCGATGTCGGCACGCATTCTGATCATGGACGAGCCGACTTCGGCGCTTTCGCCGGCCGAATGCCAGCGGCTGTTTCGCATCATCCGCCAGCTCGCCGATAGCGGCGTGGCGATCGTCTACATTTCGCACCGCATCGACGAAGTCATGCATCTGGCCAGCCGGGTCACCGTGTTCCGCGATGGACGCCACGTCCTGACGCAGGCGATGGACAAGCTCGACGAAGACGCCATAATTTCGGCGATGGTCGGGCGAAACCTGCTTGCTTCCCCCCAGGAGCACCGCATCCCCGGTGGCAACACGGTCCTGTCCGTCAGCGAGCTGTCGTTGTCGAAGCCCAATCGCCATGGCTGGCGCACCGTGCTGGACGGCGTCAGCTTCGATCTTGCCGCAGGTGAAATCCTCGGCATCGGCGGGTTGCTGGGCTCGGGCCGCACCGAAATCCTGGAAACGGTCTTCGGGTCCAGCGGCGGACGTGCCGGCGGTGAGATCAGGCTCGATGGCGAGGCGGTAGAAATCCGTTCGCCGCGCGATGCGCGCCGGCTCGGCATCGCCCTGGTCACGGAAGACCGCAAGACGCAAGGCCTGCATCTCGAGGCCTCGATCACCGACAATGTCGCGCTGCCGCTGGTCGGCGCGCTGGCGCGGTTCGGCCTGCGCTCGCTGGCCGGTGAGCAAGGGCTGGCACGGGACGCCGTCAAGGCGCTCGGCATTCGCTGCGAGACCGTCGAGCAGCCGGCCGGAACGCTGTCCGGCGGCAACCAGCAGAAGGTCGTCATCGGCAAATGGCTGGCGACGAGGCCGCGGGTGCTGCTGCTCGACGAGCCGACGCGCGGCATCGATGTCGGCGCCAAGCGGGAAATCTACGATCTCATCTTCAAGCTGGCGCGAGACGGGCTGGCGATCGCCGTCATCAGCTCGGAATTGCCGGAGCTGCTGCATCTTTCCGACCGTATCCTGGTCATGGCCGACGGCCGCCAGACGGGAATCCTGTCCCGCGCGCAAGCCAGCGAGGAGGCCATCATGCGGCTCGCGGCGCCGCGACGGACCATGACGAGGCCTGCCGCATGAGCATTTTGCATATCCTGTCCCGGACGAAACTCTATTGGGGCCTGATCGCCATCTTCCTGATCGGCGTGCTCGGCTCGCCGATCAGCTCCAAGGGCAACAACATCTTCCTGTCCTACGGCAACCTGCTCGATGTGCTGCGCCAGGTGTCGACCACCGGCCTGATTGCCACCGGCATGACGGCGGTGATCATCACCGGCGGCATCGACCTTTCCGTCGGCTCGCTGATGGCGATCTGCACGGTCGTCTGTGCCATGCTGCTGACGGTCCCCGGCGTGACGCCGGCGGTGGTGCTTGGGGTGCCGACAGTTGCCGTGGCAGCCCTTTGCCTCGGCATTCTCGTCACTCGTTTCATCCTGCTGAACATCGAAAAATCCCGCGCCGGCGCGCAGGCTACGCACGACATCAGGTTGGACAGCGTTCGTGGGCTGGTGACGCCCGGCATTGTCGGGGTGATCCTGTGCAGTCTGGTGCTGTGGTTCCTGCTGCCGCAGGTGGGCTCAAAATTCGGCGTGCTCGGCGTGCTGCTGGTGGCGCCTTGCGTCGGCCTGCTGTTCGGCGCGCTCAACGGCTTCATCATCGTCGCCGGGCGGCTGCAGCCCTTCATCGTGACGCTGGCGATGATGGTTACTGCGCTCGGCATCGCCCGGCTGACCGCCGGCCAGAACAATGCCGTGCTGCCGGTCTATACCGGGTCGAACGCCACGGCCGATTTCGAAATGCTGCGCTCGCTGGTGTTCGGCGTGATCCCGATGCCGGGCCTGTTCTTCCTCGGCGCCATCCTGATCTACGGCGCCGTGCTGCGCTTCACCCCGTTCGGCCGCTATGTCTACGCAATCGGCGGCAATGAGGAGGCGGCGCGGCTGTCGGGCATCGCCGCAGGCCGCGTGAAGATCGCCACCTATGCCGTGTCAGGGCTGCTGGCCGGCATCGCGGCGGTGCTCTATGTCGCACAGTACCGGCAAGGCAAGCCGGACGCCGGCGCCGGACTGGAGCTCGACGCGATTGCCGCCGTGGTCATCGGCGGCACCAGCCTGATGGGCGGACGCGGCAGCCTCACCGGGACGTTCTGCGGCGTGCTGATCTTCGGGCTGCTCTCCAACATCCTGCAGCTGCACAACATCAATTCGAACCTTCAGCTGGTGCTGAAGGGGATGATCATCATCGGTACAGTGCTCGTACAGGAGCGCAATGCCGGTGATCTTCTCTTCTATCTGCGGCTGCCCGGTGGGCAAGCGCACAAGGAAACGGCCGCGGCAAAGCGGCCGTCGCAAGAGACCGCGTCTCTGAATATTGGAGGAAACAAGAAATGAAACGACGTGAATTGTTGAAGCTCGCCGGGCTGACAGCGGCACTCCTGACCACGACCGCCATGCTTGCCGGCGGTGCCGATGCGCAGGACAAGAAGTGGAAGATCGGCTTCTCGCAGGTGACGACCATCGAACCCTGGCGCGCCCAGTTCAACAAGGACATCCTGGCCGAAGCGGCCAAGCATCCGGAAGTCGAGCTGATCATCACCGACGGCGAGGACAAGACCGAGAAGCAGGTCGCCGATGTCGAAAACCTGATCCGTCAGGAGGTCGATTCGCTCTTGGTATCACCGAAAGAATCCGCCGGCCTGACCGGTGTCGTGCAGCAGGCGATCGATGCCAAGATCCCGGTCTTCGTGCTCGACCGCAACGTCGAAACCAATGACTACACGCAGTTCGTCGGCGGCGACAACAAGCTGATCGGCCGGGCTGCCGGTGAATATGCCGTCGAGCTGCTTGGCGGCAAGGGCAAGGCCGCAGGCAACGTCGTCGAGATCTGGGGCGGCATGGGCACCCAGCCGGCACACGATCGCCATGACGGCTTCCATGAATTCACCGACAAGGAGCCAGGCATAAAATACCTGCTCGACCAGCAGTCGGGCGACTGGAAGCAGGACCAGGCCTACAACATCATGGCGACCGCGTTGCGCAACAACGAGAAGATCGATCTTGTCTACGGCCACAATGATCCGATGGCCTATGGCGCCTATCTTGCCGCCAAGGACGCCGGACGTGAGAAGGACATCAAGTTCATCGGCATCGACGGCCTGCCCAATGAAGGCGTGCAGCTGGTCGCCAATGGCGAGCTGACGGCGACGTTCACTTATGTGACGCCGGGCGCCGAAGGGCTGCGGCAGGCGATCAAGTTCCTGAACGGCGAGAAGGTGGAAAAGACCATCACCCTGCCGACGCAGAAGATCACCAAGGAAAATGCTGCCCAGATCCTGAAGGACAACGGCCTCTGAGACGAGGTTTTCCTGCCGGGCGTTCTTCGCCCGGCAGGAACAACAACCAAACGCTCGGCAGACGGCAGTTCAAGCCAGCTTGGCCAGCAGCTTCATGAAAATGGCCGCCTCCTTGGCGGAAAGCGGCGCCAGCGTTTCCTGCGTAATCTCGCGGGCAAGCGGAATCAGCCGCTCGATCGCGTCGCGCCCCTCGGCGGTCAGATTGACCAGCAGGCGCCGTTTGTCGACTTCGTGTTTGCTAAGTTCGACAAAGCCACGCGCTTTCAGCCGGTCGATGACGCCCTTCACTGTCGCCGCATCCATGGCGATCAGGCTGCCAAGCTGGTTCTGCGAGGTCTCGCCGACGTCGCGCAATTTGGCCAGAGCGGCGAATTGCGGCGGCGTCAGATCGGCGATGTGTGCGGCGAAGATCGAGACATGGCGCTGATGCGCCTTGCGCAGGATGAAGCCGACCTGCTCCTGCAAGCGATAGTCGTTTTCGTCAGGCTCCTCGGCCTCGACCAGCTTGAGCAGATTGTCTTCGGCGCTCACCGCAGCCCATCCCATGCCTTGATGTCCTTGGCCGCCAGCCCGCCCATGCGGTCATGCACGCGCGGGCCACAGGTCATGGCGAGGCAAAACAGGATCTCATCGGGACGCGGACCGTCGCTGATGCCGATTTCCATGGCGTCGAAATGGCTGCGCACATAGGCGGCGTTGATGTGGCCGAGCGGCACATCGAGCCGCGCGCCGAAGGCGCCGACCTTCTTTGCCGACGGCACGATCGCCTTGGCATCGCCGAGCCGCTCGCGCATGGCATAGCCGCCCGGCACATGCCACAGCG
>NZ_SUEG01000106.1:0-269 GCF_005063415.1 Mesorhizobium sp. | reverse complement strand
CCATGCTCCAGCTCGCCCGCCATGCCGACGATGGCGCCCTTGCCGTAGCCGTCGATCTGTTTGACGTCGCCGCCCAGTGCGGCAATGAGCCTGTCGGAGAGCAGCAGCCCGAGCGGCTTCAGATCCTCCATGGCGCTCTGCAATTCCTCGACGTAACGGCCGGCGAACGGGTTCTTGACCACAGCCATGGCCGCCGCGCGGCGCCGCGGCACCAGCGCCACCGGCCCGCCTTCGTGAAAAATCTCTTCGGTCAGCACGGCGATCTTGCG
>NZ_SUEG01000105.1:6962-18624 GCF_005063415.1 Mesorhizobium sp. | reverse complement strand
GGGTAGGACGGCGAAGCTGCCGATCTCCCCCCTTGAGGGGGAGATGTCCGGCAGGACAGAGGGGGGTGCCTCGCGCCGACATTTCCTACCAAGGCACGACACTGATCTCCGGCCAGTTCTCCCTTGCGCGAGCGCCCTTCGTCTCGTGCGTCTGCCGATTGTCCAGTGCCCGGTTCGGCGTAATTCGAAACGAGAAGATGTCGTCGAGCCCGAACGGCGCCACGAGCGCGAGTTGCCCATCTGTGCCGACTCTAACGCCGACCGCATGGGTTTTCGAAGCGAAATAGCAAAGCGCCTCGGCGGACGACGACAGTCTGGGATAGGAACCGCCAAAGCGCGCCTCAAACCACAGATGCACCCGCGCCTGATTGCGCACTTCGACCGGCAACGCCAGCCCTTCGAAATGCTCCGCCGCCCGGCGGATGACCGTGTCCTCGGCCTCGTAGGACAGATCGCTCTCATCGAAATAGAACAGGTCGACATCCCTGATGCCGTACCCCGAGGGCTTGCCCGTCAGATGATTCCAGACGCTGTTGTAAAGCGCACCGGACACGACCAGCCAGTCGGGTAGGCCCAGCACCCGTACCCGCGACAGCGTCTCGCCGACCAGCGGATCGGTTGAGACGATATCGAGAAAGGCTGCACGCTGTTCCTCGAAGGGCAGCCCCGAATAGCGCAAATGGTTCATCGCCCTTTGGAGGGCGATTCGCCATGTGTCCGCAAGCTCAGCCGCGCAGCACGCCGCCGGTCTGCTTGCCGACATTCTCGACGATGCGCTTGGCCAGCGCCTCGAAATCCTCGTCGGTCAGCGTCTTTTCGACCGGCTGGATCGACACTTCGATGGCGATCGATTTCTTCGCCGCGCCGAGCGCTGCACCCTCGAAAACGTCGAACACCGAGACGCCGGAAATCAGCTTCCTGTCGGCGGCAAGAGCAGCGCGAACGAGTGTGCCGGCTTCGACCGCCTTGTCGACGACGAAGGCGAAATCGCGCTTGACCGCCTGGAAGGCGGACAGATCCAGCCTCGGCTTTGTCCGCGTCGACTTGGCCTTCGGCTCGGGCACCGCATCAATGAACACTTCGAAACCGCAGAGCGGGCCGGAGACGTCCAGCCCTTCCAGCGTCTTCGGGTGGAATTCGCCGAATGTGCCAAGCACGACCTTCGGCCCGAGTTTGATCGTGCCGGAGCGGCCGGGATGATACCAGGCCGGGCCGCCGGCCTCGATCTGCAGCCGCTCGACCGGCGCGCCGCAGGCTTCGAGTGCTGCGATCGCATCGGCCTTGGCATCGAAGACGCCGACGGCGCCGGCGTTGCCGGCCCAATGGCGGCTGGAGCCCTCGAGCTTGGCGGTGCCGCGCCGCACGCCGGCGGCAACACGCCGCTGCTGGTCGGCGCCATCGCCCTCGTAGGTGCCCGACACTTCGAACAGCGCGACATCGCCGATGCCCTTGTCGGCATTACGCTGCGCCGCCGCAATCAGCCCCGGCAGCAGCGACGGCCGCATGTCGGACATATCGGCGGCGATCGGGTTGGCAAGCTTCAGCGCCTGCTGGCCGCCGCCGAACAATTCGGCGTGTTTTGCCGGAATGAACGACCAGGTGACGGCCTCCATCATGCCGCGCACGGCAAGTGCCCGCTTGGCGGCGCGGGTGCGGATCTGCAGCACAGTCAGGATCTTGGCGTTGACCGCATCATGAGAACCGAGCGGCTGCGGCGCGATGTTGTCGACGCCGTGGATGCGCATGACCTCCTCGACCAGGTCGGCCTTGCCGTCGACATCCGGCCGCCAGGACGGGACCACCACATTGACGACGTCGCCGGCGCCCTCCGGCTTGAAGCCGAGGCGGGCTAGAATGTCGAGGCTCGTCGAGCGCGGCACTTCGATACCGGTCAGCCGCTTCACTTCCGACAATGGGAACGAGACGATCTTCGGCCGATGGCCGGCATAGCCGACGACCTCGGTTTGCGCCGGCGTGCCGCCGCAGAAATCGAGCACCAGCTTCGTCGCCAGCTCCAGGCCGGGAACCATCATTTCCGGGTCGACGCCACGCTCGAAGCGGTAGCGTGCATCGGTGATGATGCCGAGCGTGCGGCCGGTGCGGGCGGTGGCGATCGGGTCCCAAAGCGCCGACTCGATCAGCACGTCGGTGGTGTTCTCGTCGCAGCCGGAATGCTCGCCGCCCATGATGCCGGCGATCGATTCGATGCCGTCCTGGTCGGCGATGACGCACATCTCCGGCGTCAGCGTGTATTCGCGGCCGTCGAGCGCCAGCACCTTTTCGCCGTCGCGTGCCCGGCGCACGGTGAGATTGCCGGTGACCTTGCCAGCGTCAAAAACATGCAGCGGCCGGCCGCGGTCGAAGGTGACGTAATTGGTGATATCGACGAGCGCGCTGATCGGCCTCAAGCCGATGGCGAGAAGCCTTTGCTGCAGCCATTTCGGCGACGGTCCGTTCTTGACGCCGCGCACCAGGCGCAGCGCAAAGCCGGGACAGAGCTCCGGCGCTTCGATCGTCACCTTTACCGGCGTCTCGCCCTTGCCGGGGATCGGCTCTATCGGCGCGCTCTTCAGCGTGCCGAGCCCGCTCGCCGCCAGATCGCGGGCGATGCCATGGACACTGGTCGCGTCGGGCCGGTTCGGCGTCAGATTGATCTCGATCACCGCGTCGTCGAGATGGGCATAGGCGGCGAAACTGGTGCCGACCGGCGCATCGGCCGGCAGGTCGATGATGCCGTCATGCTCTTCGGACAGTTCGAGTTCGCGCTCGGAGCACATCATGCCGTGGCTTTCAACGCCGCGGATCTTGCCGACGGTCAGCGTCACGTCGATGCCGGGGATATAGGTTCCGGGCGCTGCAAAGGCGCCAATCAGGCCCGCGCGGGCGTTCGGCGCTCCACACACGACCTGCACAGGCGGCTTGCCGTCGCCGGTGTCGACGGTCAGCACGCGAAGCCGGTCGGCGTCGGGATGCTGGACCGCCGTCACCACCTTGGCGATGACGAAGGGGGCCAGGCTCGCCCGGTCGTCGACATGCTCGACCTCAAGGCCGATCGAGGTGAGACGCTCGACGATTTCCGCCAGCGAGGCGTCGGTCTCGAGATGATCCTTGAGCCAGGAGAGGGTAAGTTTCATGACTGTGTTCCGTCTTGTCTGGGCACGCTGCACTTGAAGCTATGCGGCCGCGCGTCGGACATGTGCAGGAAGGCGAGCTGCCCGCGGATTTGCTGCGGCCCGGTTGTCACGCGCTCAAGCCCCCGAACAGCGTCGGCATGTCGAGCGGCCTAAAACCGTAATGCGACAGCCAGCGCACATCCGCGTCGAAGAAGGCGCGCAGATCCGGCATGCCGTATTTCAGCATGGCGATGCGGTCGATGCCCATGCCCCAGGCAAAGCCCTGGTATTCGTCGGGATCGAGCCCGCCGTAACGGAGCACATTGGGGTGGACCATGCCGCAGCCGAGGATCTCCATCCAGTCGGAGCCTTCACCGAAGCGCACCTCGCCCGGCCGCGAACGGTCGCACTGGATGTCGACCTCGAGGCTGGGCTCGGTGAACGGGAAGAAGGACGGCCGGAAGCGCATCTTGACGCTCGGCACTTCGAAGAAGGCTTTGCAGAACTCCTCCAGCACCCATTTCATGTTGGCGACATTGGCCGATTTGTCGATCACCAACCCCTCGACCTGATGGAACATCGGCGAGTGGGTGGCATCGGAATCCTGCCGGTAGGTCTTGCCAGGAATGACGATGCGGATCGGCGGCTTCTGCATCTCCATGGTGCGGATCTGCACCGGCGAGGTGTGGGTGCGCAAAAGCTTGCGCTCGCCCTGCGCATCCGGCTGGAAGAAGAAGGTGTCGTGCATCTCGCGCGCCGGGTGGCCTTCCGGGAAGTTCAGCGAGGTGAAATTGTAATAGTCGGTCTCGATGTCCGGACCTTCGGCGATGGCAAAGCCGAGATCGCCGAAGATCGCCGCGATCTCGTCGATAACCTGGCTGATTGGATGGATGCGGCCGCGCTCGGCCGGCGATTGCCTGACCGGCAAGCTGACGTCGACCGTCTCGGCGGCAAGCCGTGCCGTGATCGCCACATCTTTCAGCTCAGCGCGGCGCGCCGAAAGCGCCTCGGTGACGCGGTTCTTGAGGCCGTTGATTGCCGGGCCTTTGACCTGTCGCTCCTCGGCGCTCATCGAGCCGAGTGTCTTCAGCATCTCGGAAACCGAGCCCTTCTTGCCGAGGGCCGAGACACGCACCGCCTCGATCGCCTGCTCATCGGCGGCCGAGGCAATCTCGGCCATCAGGGAATTTTCGAGAGTTTCCATGTCACTCATGTTCCAGATCCGATTGGAAGCAAAGAAAAACCCGCGCCAGCCCTGCCAGCGCGGGTTTCCCAAATCAAGTGTCGAATAGCTTGGGAAGCGCTGGTCTTAAGCGACAGCGCTTTCAAAAGCATTCGGCGTGGTGTTCTTGAGGTATTCGAGTGCAACCTTGGCCTTGGCCACGAGTGCGGCGAAGGCCTGCGGCTCGTGGATGGCCATATCCGACAGGATCTTACGGTCGATCTCGATGCCGGCCTTGTTGAGACCGTCGATGAAGCGGCCATAGGTCAGGCCATGCTCATGCGTCGCCGCATTGATGCGCTGGATCCACAGCGCGCGGAACGAACGCTTGCGGTTCTTGCGGTCGCGATAGGCGTACTGCAGCGACTTTTCCACCGCCTGCTTGGCGATGCGGATGGTGTTCTTGCGACGGCCGTAAAAACCCTTGGCGGCTTTCAGGACCTTCTTGTGCTTGGCGTGCGAGGTGACGCCTCTCTTTACGCGTGCCATGTCATGATCTCCTTAAAACGCTGTCCAGACCGAATGCCCTAGAGGCCGTTCGGCAGAAAATTCTTGATGACCTTCTTGCCATCCGGTTCAGCCAGAACCATCGTGCCGCGGGCATTTCGAATGAACTTGTTGGAACGCTTGATCATGCCGTGACGCTTGCCGGCCGCAGCCGACAGAACTTTACCCGTACCTGTGATCTTGAACCGCTTCTTGGCGGCCGATTTGGTCTTCATCTTGGGCATTTTGCTACTCCGTTTATATGCGCACCAATGCGCTTTTTGTTCGCTTCAGGCCGACCAAAGCCCGAAAAGCAAATGAAACCGCCACGGCATGCCCTGCCGGGCGGTTTTTTGGGAACGGCGGTCCTATACGTCAAAGCGGGGGCGCGCGCAACACCCCGTGCTCAGCACCGCTGTACTCGGCAACACAGCACTCAGGGGAAACGGAACAGCACCGGCAATATGCCGGACTGCTGGGCGCCGTCGATCAGTTCGAAAGCCGGCAAGGCAACCAGGAAGACTAGACCGTCCAGCAGCGTGGTTCGCAGCAGGCGCGGCTTGAAGCCGCCGGTGTCGCCTTCCTGATACAGCGACAGCTTCGGGAAAAAGCGCGGCACTTTCGCCAGGTAGGCCTGGTATGGCGCGCCGAGAACCTCCTTGAGGAATTTCTCCTCGCGCAGGATAACGATGTAAAAGGCACCCGCGCAGAGCGCTCCAAAGCCGATCGTGGCGGTGAAGGAGCCGATCTGTGCGCCGACACCGGCGGCAGCTAAAGTAGAGAAGACATAGAGCGGGTTGCGGGTGATCGAATAGGGTCCGCCGGTCACCACTTCGGAGGATTTGCGACCGCCGATATAGAGCGTCGACCACAAGCGCCCGACGATGCCGAGAAAGATCAGCACGACGCCGATCATTTCGATCGTCTCATGCACTGGCGTATCGGGCGGAAAAACCGACTGCCCGAACAAAAGCATCGCGAACAGGACGACGACGACGACGGCAAGCACCATCCTGCGCGTGTGCTGGTAGCTGCCCAGCCCATATTTGGCTTCCGAATGCTTGACGTCATTGACCATGTCGGGAATCCGATCGTCGAGGGAACCAGAGCGTCTTTGCGCTCGCCGGCGATCGCAGCGTCTGGACAAGAAACAGGCGCCCCGCCGATCGCCGGGACGCCTTGCAACATGATTCAGGCGGATTTAATGCATGTCGCCCAAAAGTGCGCAGCGGTTTTGGGACAACGACATGCACAAAACAGAACTAAAGCGCAACGCGCCTTAGCGGGGCGCCAGCACCATCATCATCTGGCGGCCTTCGAGCTTCGGTTCGGCTTCGACCTTGGCGATGGGCGCCACTTCCTCGCGAACCTTGTTCAGAAGCTGCATGCCGAGTTCCATATGCGCCATCTCGCGACCGCGGAAGCGCAGCGTCAGCTTGACCTTGTCGCCTTCCTCGAAAAAGCGCCGGACGGCCTTCATCTTGGTCTCATAGTCGTGGCTGTCGATGTTCGGGCGCATCTTGATCTCCTTGATCTCGATGACCTTCTGGTTCTTGCGCGCCTCGGCCGCCTTCTTCTGGTTGGCGTATTTCAGCTTGCCGAGATCGAGGATCTTTACGACGGGCGGCACTGCATTGGGCGATATCTCGACCAGATCGAGCCCAGCCTCTTCGGCGAGCAGCAATGCATCGTTGATGGAGACATCGCCGCGGTTCTGGCCTTCGGCGTCGATTAGCTGGACCCGGGGAACCCGGATATCACGGTTGGAGCGCGGGCCTTCCTTGGTGGGCGCCGCTGCTTTGAAAGGTCTGCGAATGGTCGTGGTCTCCTTGAGCCGTTTCGTTAAGGGGTTCTTCAGTTCAGAATTGCGAACGCGCAATGTGGTGAGCGCGCGGTCGGAGTCAATAGCACAGCATTCTCAGGAAATCACCTGCTCGATGAGAAGAGCAAGACCAAGGCGGCAAACAAACCCAGCTACGCATGAACGATGGTCAGTAGCCGGAGAGCCAGGCACGAATATCGTCAAGCGAGCGCATCAGAACCGAAGGGTTATCGCGCGCCGGGATGAACCCCCAGCTTTGCCAGAATGTCTCGGCCTCACCATCAATGGCGCGAACAATGACGGCGCGGCCTGCGACGATTGCCGCACCGGCGATACACCGTTGCAAGGCGTCCTTCACAAGCGCCGAGCCTATCCCCCGGCCGGCATGGCGGCGGTCTACAGCCAGCTGGCCGATTAGCAAACAGGGAATTGGATCCGGCGCGCGCCCCGTTCGGATGGCACGTGGAGCGGTGTTGGGCTCGATCACAGTCGGAGCCAAGCCATAGTAGCCGATCACCTGACCAGCATCGTGAACCACAAGGACCCGAGTAAAGCCACGCGCGTGATTCGAACGGGCGAAGTTCGCCAGCCAATGGTCAAGTGCGGGCTTGCCGCATTCGAACCCTTCCAAGCGATGTCTGTCCGAGAGGAGTTCGACACCAGACAGCGCCACCCGATTCAGCTGCTCTTGCGTCGCAGGCGCTCGGCGACCTTGGGTGGAATGGGAGCAGGCCTCGCGCTGATCGCCTGCACGAAGTCCTGAAAAGCGCCTGGGGAGAGCCGGATGACGGTTTCGTTCAGAATGGCGGTTTGCGCCTCCTGAATTGCGGCGCGCCGCATGAATTCCGTTCTCGAAAGGCCGAGCAGGTCTGCGCCACGATCTATGATCGCAAGATCATCGTTGCGGAACCGCATCGATACGGGCGTCTCTTTTCTCGGTGATAGGGCGGACATTGCGCGGCTTCCTCGGCGGTCAAAGACATATAGGGGTGTGTAACGCGATACGCAATACATTGAGCAAGCGGCCGCCGTGTCGAATGGGAACGCGAAGACAGATAAGCGCCCCTGCACCAAGCTAAAGACACTGCAGAGCACTTTTCGTTGAACCCCCGCTTGTGCCAAAAGACCGGCGTGAGGGAATACACCATGAGCGTCATCACCCCGGTCTTCCTGGACGTCGACGGGACGAGCATCGCCGTCAGGCATGCGGCAGGTGCCGAGCCCGGCATCGTCTGGCTGGGCGGCTACAAATCCGACATGCTGGGCACCAAGGCCGAAGCCCTGTCGGAATGGGCGCTCGGGGAAGGCCGCGCCTTCCTGCGCCACGATTATTCCGGCCACGGCGAGTCAGGCGGCGCCTTTGCCGACGGCACCATCTCGAAATGGCTGGGCGAGAGCCTGGCCGTTTACCGTCGCTTCACCCAGGGCAGGCAGATCCTGGTCGGCTCGTCGATGGGCGCCTGGATCGCGCTGCGCATGCTGCAGGAATTGCGCAAGGCGGGCGAGAACAGCGTCGCCGGCCTTGTGCTGCTGGCCCCGGCGCCCGATTTCACGTTCGACCTGGTGGAGCCGGTGCTGACCGGGGCGCAGAAGCGCGGCCTCAGGAAAAAGGGCTTTTTCGAAGAGCCATCGGACTATTCCGCCGAACCGTACATCTACACGCGCGCACTGATCGAGGACGGCCGCAACAACCGGGTGATGACCGGGCCGATCGACACGCACTGCCCGGTCCATATCCTGCAAGGGCTGGCCGATCCCGACGTGCCGTCGAGCCATGCGCTGAAGCTGGTCAGCCTGCTGCCTGCCGACGACGTCACGCTGTCGCTCATCCCCGACGGCGACCACCGCCTGTCGCGGCCTCAGGATCTCGACATGCTGGTGCGGGCGGTGGACGCGATGGTGCGGCA
The DNA here is from genome assembly GCF_005063415.1 of Mesorhizobium sp. Classification (GTDB taxonomy): domain Bacteria; phylum Pseudomonadota; class Alphaproteobacteria; order Rhizobiales; family Rhizobiaceae; genus Mesorhizobium. Next base: position 10,074 of record NZ_SUEG01000105.1, on the reverse strand, counting down.
GGCGGGATAGAAATATGCGCATTTCCATTCCGGTGTCCGCCTTTGTGGCGGCGATCGTCGGCTTCGGCGGTACGCTGGCCATCGTCATTGCCGCCGCCAAGGCGGTCGGCGCAACGCAGGTCGAGACCGCAAGCTGGGTGACGGCGCTTTGCCTGGCGATGGCGATCGAGAGCCTGTGGCTGTCCTGGCGCACAAAAATGCCGGTCATCACCGCATGGTCGACGCCAGGCGTGGCGCTGATCGCCGCATCGACCGGCTTTTCGATGGGAGAGGCGGTTGGCGCCTTCATCGTCACCGCGGTCCTGCTGGTCACCACAGGCCTGTTCGGGCCCTTGACCAAGCTGATCGCCAGAATACCGGCTTCGGTCGCGTCCGGAATGCTGGCCGGCATCGTCGTCACCTTCGCCATCAATGCGGTGAAAACCGTTCCCGTCGACCCGTGGCTGATCCTGCCGCTGGTTGCGGCGTTCTTCGTCATCCGCCTGTTCAACCCGGCACTGTCGGTGCTGTTGGTGCTGATCGGCGGCGGTCTCGCCGCCTTTCTCACCGGCCGCGTCGGCGGTCTGCCGGCACCGGAACTCTCGAGCTTGACGCTGGTGATGCCGCAGTTCACCGCCACCGCGATCATCGGCCTCGCTTTGCCGCTCTATCTCGTCACCATGGCCTCGCAGAACCTGTCCGGCCTCGCCGTGCTGAGGGCAGCCGGCTATCATCCCGAACCAGGGCCGCTGATCGGCGTCACCGGCCTGTTCTCGCTGCTGACGGCGCCGTTCGGCGCCTCGACCACCAATCTGGCGGCGATCTCGGCGGCGATCTGCACCGGGCCCGACGTGCATCCCGATCCGGCCGAGCGCTGGAAGACCGGGCCGTTCTACGCGCTGGCCTATCTCGTCTTTGCCCTGTTCGGCGCCTCGCTCGTGGCGATCTTCGCCGTATTGCCGCAGAGCCTGATCGCGCTGGTCGCCGGCCTGGCGCTGATGGCACCGCTCGCCAATGCACTGTCAATCGCCTTGAAAGACGAGGACGAGCGGATGGCCGCCACCGTCACCTTCGCCGTCACCGCATCAGGGCTGACGCTGTTCGGCGTCGGTGCGGCGTTCTGGGGGCTGATCGCCGGATTGGTCGTGCTTTTCCTCGAAAAGCTCAAAAAGCGATAATCATTTCAGCCGCTTGTCCGGTTTTGGCGGTCGCTGTCTTGAATCGCCGTTTTCTCCATCCCATTTCGATTCCACGCAGCCGGATTTGGCTGTCTCCAACTGAAGGATTGGGAGAAATGAACACATCTGCATTGATCCGTCCGGCCTGGACGCCGGCGACGATCGCGTTGATGGTGATCGGGTTCATGGTGTTCTGGCCGCTCGGCTTAGCCATGCTCGCCTACATCATCTGGGGCGATCGGCTCGACGGCTTCAAGCGTGACGTCAACCGCGCCACCGACGGCATCTTCGCCGGCTGCCGCCGCGGTTCCGACAAGGCCGCGCGCTGGGGCCATGGCTCCGCCCGCACCGGCAACGTCGCTTTCGACGACTGGCGCGAAAAGGAACTCGAGCGGCTTGCCGAGGAACGCCGCAAGCTCGACGAGATGCTGAGCGAGTTCGACGAATATGCCCGCGAATTGCGCCGCGCCAAGGACCAGGACGAGTTCGACCGCTTCATGGCCAACCGCAACAAGTCGACGTCACCCACCACCGGGTCGACGACGAACAACAAATCCAGCGGCACGCCAGGCCTGCTCGACGAGTAAGGTCCCGTGCGCAGATAGATAATCCAACGGCGTCGCGTCAGCGGCGCCGTTTCTTTTTTGTTCTAGTCGTTTCCCTCGAATCACGTATCGTCCCGGAATGTCCTTCGGCTTCTTTCGCACCCCGACGAAACCCAAGCCCACGCCCGTCGTGGAGCGCGAGCATTGTGTTGCCGGCCGCACTCTGCCGCTCAAGATCGTCGAGAACGACCGGGCGCGGCGCCTGACGCTGCGCATCGATTCCGGCGGCCGCGGCCTGCGCATTACCGTGCCGCCGGGGCTGCGCCGCGGCGAGGTCGAAAAATTCCTCGACCGCCATCAGGACTGGCTGGAGCAAAGGCTGGCCAAAGTGCCTAATCGGCCGCAAGTGCGGCCCGGCATCAAGATACCGATGCGCGGCGTGCCGCATCGCATCGTCCATGAACCGTCGAAACGCGGCACCGTCACGCTGTCGCGCGACGAGCGCGGGCCGCTGATGATCGTGCATGGCGAACGCGTGCATCTGCCGCGCCGCATCGCCGATTTCCTGAAGCGCGAGGCCAAGCGCGAGATCGAGGCGCTGGTGACCAAACACAGTGCTGCGGTTGGCAAGCGCGCCAAGGCGATCCGCTTCAAGGATACGTCGAGCCGCTGGGGGTCGTGCACGTCGGACGGCAATCTGTCGTTTTCCTGGCGCATCATGATGGCGCCGCGGCCGGTGATAAACTACCTCGTCGCGCATGAAGTGGCGCATCTCAAGGAGATGAACCACGGCCCGAAATTCTGGAAATTATGCGAGCAGCTTTGCCCGGACACTGACCGCTGCAAGGACTGGCTCAAGCGCAATGGCGGCGCGCTGCAGGCGATCACGTTCGAGTAGTTGTCCGATCAATCGTCGTTGGCGGCGTTCAACTCCTCCGGCCGCAACCCCTCATCGACATGGCGCGGCCAAGGCAGAAAATCCTTCTCGAAGGTCTCGTTGCCGAAATAGGCCAGCGCCCGGTGCGCCTCGGCGCCGTTGAAAGCGGCCTTGTCCATCAAATGAGCGATGACCTCATGGGCCTGTGCCAGCTTTTGCCTGAGTTCCGCGACGGTCTTTTCCGGCATGTCTTTGTTCTCCCGCCTTTGTGCCTGAGCAAGTAGCGCGTTGCGCTCTTATATTAGCAAGGTAGCGCGTTCCGCTCTTACATTAGCAAGGTAGCGCGTTCCGCGCTGGCGGCAAACAGGATGCTTTTTCTCGACTCTTTTGCCGTTTCGTGCCAATCCCGCGCCATGGCGCTCGACATCAAGATATGCGGGTTGAAGACCGACAAGGCACTGGCCGCGGCATTGGCCGGCGGCGCCAGCCATGTCGGCTTCATTTTCTTTGCCAAAAGCCCGCGCTATGTCGGG
>NZ_SUEG01000105.1:0-6952 GCF_005063415.1 Mesorhizobium sp. | reverse complement strand
GGCGGAAGCCGGCCGCCTGCGCGAAGCGGCGCGCGGCAAGGCCAAGGCGGTTGCGGTGACGGTCGACGCCAGCGACGTGTTCCTGGATGAGATTGTCGACAAGATGCAGCCCGACATGCTGCAGTTTCACGGCGCCGAAACGCCCGGGCGGGTGGCCGAGGTGAAGGCCCGCTACGGCTTGCCGGTGATGAAGGCGCTGCCGGTCAGCGAGGCTGCCGATCTCGAGCGGGTCAAACCCTTCATCGGCATTGCCGACCGTTTCCTGTTCGATGCCAAGCCGCCTAAGGGTTCGGAATTGCCGGGCGGCAACGGTCTCGCCTTCGACTGGCGCGTTCTGGCTGGCCTTGACGCCGGCGTCGATTACATGCTTTCCGGTGGGCTCAATGCCGGCAATATCGGCGACGCCCTTCGGCTGGCGAACCCGCCAGGAATAGATGTTTCCTCAGGCGTGGAGAGCGCGCCGGGCGTCAAGGAACCGGCGCTGATCGAACAATTTTTCCGGGCCGTCGGGACAGCACGCGACAACCGCGCCGCCTGACCGCGCTTCAAACCACAAACCAGGAGATCGGCGATGGACAGGCCGGCGACACCCAATTCCTTCCGCACCGGCCCCGACGAGCAGGGCATGTTCGGCATTTTTGGCGGTCGTTTCGTTGCCGAAACGCTGATGCCGCTGATCCTCGAGCTGGAGCGGCACTGGAACGAGGTGAAGAACGACCCGGATTTCAAGGCAGAACTGACCGATCTCTCGACGCACTATGCCGGGCGGCCGTCGAAGCTCTATTTCGCCGAAGGCCTCACCAGGCATCTTCGCGGGGTTTCCGCGGCTAAGGGCCTCGGGGGCGGCGCAAAGGTCTATTTCAAGCGCGAGGACCTGAACCACACCGGCTCGCACAAGATCAACAACTGCCTCGGCCAGATCCTGCTCGCCAAGCGCATGGGCAAGACGCGGATCATCGCCGAGACCGGTGCCGGCCAGCATGGCGTCGCTTCCGCCACGGTGGCGGCGCGCTTCGGGCTTCCCTGCATCGTCTATATGGGTGCAACCGATGTCGCCCGGCAAAGCCCCAACGTCTTTCGCATGAAGCTTCTGGGCGCCGAGGTGCGGCCGGTGACGGCCGGCCACGGCACGCTGAAGGACGCCATGAACGAGGCCCTGCGCGACTGGGTAACCAATGTCGAGGACACCTATTACCTGATCGGCACCGCCGCCGGCCCACATCCCTATCCGGAGCTGGTGCGCGACTTCCAGTCGGTGATCGGCACCGAGGCGCGCGCCCAGATCCTCGAGCAGGAAGGCCGGCTGCCGGACACCATCATCGCTTGTGTCGGCGGCGGTTCCAACGCTATCGGCCTGTTCCATCCCTTCCTCGACGACAGTGAGGTGCGCATCATCGGCGTCGAAGCCGGCGGCCGCGGCCTCGACGGCATCGAGCATTGCGCCTCGATGAGTGCCGGCGCGCCCGGCGTGCTGCATGGCAACCGTACCTACCTCCTGCAGAACGCCGACGGCCAGATCATGGACGGCCACTCGATCTCGGCGGGCCTCGATTATCCGGGCGTCGGGCCGGAGCATTCGTGGCTGCGTGATTCGGGCCGCGTCGACTATGTGCCGATCCTCGACGACGAGGCGCTGGAGGCGTTTCAGCTGACGACGCGCGTCGAGGGCATCATTCCGGCGCTGGAATCGGCCCATGCAATCGCGCAGGCGGTGAAGATCGTGCCTGATATGGACAAGGACCAGATCGTCATCGTCAACCTGTCCGGCCGCGGCGACAAGGACGTGCATACGGTGGCCAATATGCTGGGCATGGAGATCTGATCATGGCCACCCGTATCGACCGCCGCATGGCAAAGCTGAAGGCCGAAGGTCGACCGGCACTTGTCACCTATTTCATGGGCGGCGACCCGGACTACGACACGTCCCTGTCGATCATGAAGGCGCTGCCCGGCGCCGGCAGCGACATCATCGAGCTCGGCATGCCGTTTTCCGATCCAATGGCCGACGGCCCAGCGATCCAGGCGGCCGGCCTGCGGGCGCTGAAGGGCGGCCAGACACTGGTCAAAACGCTGAAGATGGCTTCGGAATTCCGCGCCGGCGACAATGAAACGCCGATCGTCTTGATGGGCTATTACAATCCGATCTACATCTACGGCGTCGAGCGCTTCCTGAGCGATGCGCTGGCCAGCGGGATAGACGGGCTGATCGTCGTCGACCTGCCGCCTGAGATGGACGAGGAACTTTGTATCCCGGCACTCAAGGCCGGCATCAATTTCATCCGGCTGGCGACGCCGACCACCGACGACAAGCGCCTGCCCAAGGTGCTGCAGAACACCTCCGGCTTCGTCTATTATGTATCGATGACCGGTATCACCGGTTCGGCGCTGGCCGACACCGGCAAGGTGGCGGCGGCGGTCAAGCGCATCAAGAGCCATACCCACCTGCCGGTCTGCGTCGGCTTCGGCGTCAAGACCGCCGAGCAGGCGCGCACCATCGGCGCGTCGGCCGACGGCGTCGTCGTCGGTACCGCGATTGTCAATGCCGTCGCCAACGTGCTCGGGCCGAAGGGCGAAAAGACCGCCGATCCGGCCGAGGCCGTCGCCACGCTGGTCAGCGGGCTTTCGCAAGGAGTTCGCGCGGCTCGCCTTGCTGCCGCCGAATAGTCTTCCTACGTCTTCTTCAGGACAGGAGCCGAAGCGATGAACTGGATCACCAATTACGTCCGCCCGAAGATCAATTCGATGCTCGGCCGCCGCACCGACATGCCGGAAAACCTGTGGATCAAGGATCCCGAGACCGGTGAAATGGTGTTCCACAAGGATCTGGAGCAGAACCAGTTCGTCATCCCGTCCTCCGGCCACCATATGAAGATATCGGCCAAGGAACGGCTGAAATTCTTCCTCGACGACGGCAAATATGAGACGCTGGAAAACCCCAAGGTCGTTCAGGATCCGCTCAAGTTCCGCGATGAGAAGCGCTACCTAGACCGGCTGAAGGATGCCAAGGCCAAGACCGGCATGGAAGACGCCATCATCAATGCGCTGGGCACCGTCGAAGGTCTGCCGGTGGTGGTGACGGTGCAGGATTTTGCCTTCATGGGCGGCTCACTCGGCATGGCGGCCGGCGACGCAATCGTGCATGCCTTCGAGGTCGCCTTGCAGCGCAAGCGGCCGCTGATTCTGTTTGCAGCCTCCGGTGGCGCCCGTATGCAGGAAGGCATCCTGTCGCTGATGCAGTTGCCGCGGACCACGGTCGGCGTCGACAGGCTGAAGGAGGCCGGCCTGCCCTACATCGTCGTCCTGACCAACCCGACGACCGGCGGCGTCACCGCCTCCTACGCCATGCTGGGTGATGTGCATATTGCCGAGCCAGGCGCGCTGATCGGCTTTGCCGGACCGCGTGTCATCGAGCAGACCATCCGCGAAAAGCTGCCCGACGGCTTCCAGCGCGCCGAATATCTGATGGAACACGGCATGGTCGACATGGTGGTGTCACGGCTGGAAATGCGTCAGACGATTGCACGGCTGCTGAGAATGCTGCTCAAGCTGCCAGAAGAGCAAAAACCGCAGGAGCCGGAAATCCTGCCGCCGTCGGTGCTTCCGGCCGAAGCCCGGCCGCACGCCTGACGCGACATCACGCGGCGCGAGCGGCTGTTGTGTGCCGTTGCGCACGCGCCTAGGATTCTTCCATGACCACGCTTGCCGCCGACCGCGAAATCGAAAGCCTGATGGCGCTTCACCCGAAGGGCTTCGACCTTTCGCTCGACCGCATTTCGCGGCTGCTCGAGCGGCTCGGCAATCCGCAGGACCAGCTGCCGCGGGTCATCCACATCGCCGGCACCAACGGCAAGGGCTCCTGTGCCGCCTTTTCACGGGCGCTGCTCGAAGCCGCCGGCTACCGCGTCCACGTCCACACCTCGCCACATCTGGTGAACTGGCACGAGCGCTACCGGCTGGCCGCCGATAGCGGCGGCAAGCTGGTGGACGACAAGGTCTTCGCCGAAGCCATCGCCCGCGTCGCCAAAGCCAATCAAGGCCAGAAGATCACCGTCTTCGAAATCCTCACCGCGGTCACCTTCCTGCTGTTTTCCGAACATCCGGCCGATGCCGTCATCCTCGAGGTCGGCCTTGGCGGCCGCTTCGACGCCACCAATGTCATCGCCGAGCCGGCCGTGTCGGTGATCATGCCGGTCTCGCTCGACCACGAAGCCTATCTCGGCGACCGCGTCGAGCTGATCGCTGCCGAAAAGGCCGGCATCATCAAGCGCGGATGCCCGGTCGTCATCGGCGCGCAGGAAAGCGAGACGGCGCAGCAGGTGCTCATCGAAACCGCCGAGCGGCTCGACTGCCCCGCGTTCGTCTATGGCCAGGATTTCCTTGCCTATGAGGAAAACGGACGCATGGTCTATCAGGACGAAGACGGATTGATGGACCTGCCGCCGCCGCGCCTGCCGGGGCGCCATCAATTCGCCAATGCGGCGGCGGCGATCGCGGCGGTCAAGGCGGCGGGTTTCGAGATCAGCCACCGCGCCGCCGAGAAGGCGATGGCCAATGTTGCCTGGCCAGGCCGCATGCAGAAGCTGCCGCAGGGCCGGCTGAGCGAACTGGCGCCGAAGGGCGCCGACATCTGGCTCGACGGCGGCCATAATCCCGGCGCCGGCGTGGTCGTCGCTGAGGCGCTGGCCGAGCAGGAGGAAAAGAACCCGCGGCCGCTGTTCCTGATCTCGGGCATGATCAACACCAAGGACCAGAGCGGCTATTTCCGCGCCTTCAAAGGGCTGGTGCGGCATGTCTACACCGTGCCGGTGAGCCTGAGCGACGCCGGCGTGCCGAACGACGAACTGGCGACCCGCGCCATCGAGGCCGGCCTGTCGGCCGAACCGGTTAGTTCCGTCGCCAATGCGCTGATGCTGCTGCGCGACACATGGGACGGACCGCCGCCACGCATCCTGATTGGCGGATCGCTTTACCTGGCCGGTGCGGTATTAGCCGAAAACGGCACGCCGCCGGTTTGAGGCGTGCCTCCACCCGGGCCATGATGACGCCACCTATCAGATCACCGGAGCAGCCAATCATGATCAAGGTAAAGCAGCTCGCTCACGTTTGCATTTTCGCGAATGACCTGGAGATGACGCGAAGCTTCTACCGGGACGTCCTCGGCATGGACACCCAGTTCAATTTCCTGCGCGACGGGAAGATTTTCGGCTTCTACCTCAATTGCGGCAGCCGTAGCCATGTCGAGGTGTTCCAGAAAGACGGCGCCAGCAATAGCGACTTGAACCAGATCAACCACTTCTGCCTCGAAGTGGAAAACATCGACGCCGCGATCGCCCATCTGAGGTCAAAGGGGGTGGATGTCACCTCAAAGAAACGCGCGTGCGATGACACCTACCAGGCTTGGATCCGCGACCCCAACGGCGTGAAGATAGAACTGTTCGAATATACTGAGAAAAGCGCACAATTCGTCGGGGGCGATCGTATCGCGGATTGGTGATCGCGCCTCGCCGGACAATTGTAGCGGCGCAGCCGATGGTTGGTGGACTACTTCAGCTCGACCTCGATGAAGGCGAATTCGCCATCGTTTGCGCTGATGACGTCATGTTCGACGCCCTCGTTGCGGAAATACGGCGCGCCCTTCTTCATCTCGGCGAAGGATTCGCCATCCTTGGTCAGGAGCTTCACCTTGCCGTCCGTCAGCGGCACGATCACATAGTCGTGGCCATGGCGGTGCCAGCCGGTGTTGTCGCCGGGAGCGAAGCGGTATTCGGTGACGATGACGCGCTCATTGTCGATGAAGACGGTGGCCTTGGCGGATCCGGTCATATCGCTTCTCCTGCTTTAAGCCAGACAAGAGCATGAGACGGCAAGTGGCGAGTGCCAGATCTGCGGATCGGTGACGCCACAAGAAAGCCCGGCGCGAGGCCGGGCTTTTTTCTGCAAAATTTTGATCGGATCAGGCGAGGCTGCCGTTGATCCAGTGCGACAATGCCGTTTTCGGCGCAGCACCGACCTTCATGTCGGCGACTTCGCCGCCCTTGAAGATCATCAGTGTCGGAATCGAGCGCACGCCGAACTGCGCGGCCAGCTCAGGATTCTCGTCGATGTTGAGCTTGGCGATCTTTATCTTGCTGCCGAGTTCGATGGCAATGTCCTCGAGCGCCGGGGCGATCATCTTGCACGGGCCGCACCATTCCGCCCAGAAATCGACCACGACCGGCTCCTTGGCGTTGAGCACGTCGGCCTGGAAATTGCTCTTGTCGACCTTGACGGTAGCCATGCTGAGATCCTTTCGATTTGTTCGTCGCACCAAATGTGGTGGTGATCGCGTCCGTCTTCAAGCAAGTGTTGTGTCACGCTCCCGTGAGTCTAGCAAGCGCGTCGTCCATGGCCCCTGCCGGCAGCTCGATCAGCCGCGGCGCCTCGGTAAACAGCAGCGCCGCCGAGACCTCGCGTCCCGGATAGAGCGGCTGAAGCAGCGCGCGATAGAGTGCGAGCTGCAAAACATAGGCTTGCGGCACTTCGGCGAGCGTAGCCGGCGCTGGCCGATTGGTCTTGTAGTCGACGATCGAAACCTTGTCCGGCGTTACTGCCAGCCGGTCGATCTTGCCGGAAATCGAGCGCAGTTTGCCCCTCACCTCCAGGCTGCCCATGATGGCGACCTCAGCGCGCGAGTTTGGCGCAAACAGCGGCGCAAAGCGGCTGTCAGCAAGAATTCTGAAAACGGCAGCCAAGGCCTTGTCGCGCTCGTCGTCGGGCCATCCCGCGCCGGCTCTTGCCAGATAGCGTTCGGCGGCGTCCTGGCGTTTTCCCTCGGCGATGCCGGGCAGCATCTGCAGCAATTTGTGCAGCGCCAGCCCGCGCATGACGGCAAAGCCGGGCTCGGCGTCGGCATCCAGTACCGGCGAACGCGTGTCGGCCACCGCTTGCCGCGCCTCCTCGATCAGCACCGAGG
>NZ_SUEG01000104.1:2080-18963 GCF_005063415.1 Mesorhizobium sp. | reverse complement strand
GGCTAAGGGGCGCGAGACAATTCCAGAAAGGGCGGGCGGAAGCCGTCCTGCGCGCAGCTCTTCTACTGTCCAGCGTATGCGCGCCTCAAGCTCGCTTGCTGCAGGTTCGGTGAAAGTGATCGCGGCAATCTTGGCGGGGTCGATGCCGCTCGCAACCATCATCGCGACGCGGGCTGCCATCAAGGAGGTCTTGCCAGTGCCGGCGGCAGCCTCGACCAGCATGTTGGTCTCGAAATCGGTGAGCGCCCGCCTGCGGGCGTCGAGGTCAGGGACGCTCAAGGGCTGCTCCAGAGCCCGTCGAGCGGGCTGTTCACTTGGGCAAACGGACGACGCTTTATACGACGGTACGAATCCAGGTCCGCTGGCAGGCCAATTGAAAGCGGCTCGAAGAACGCAGGTGTCGAACCGGGCGCGATTTGACCGCTGCGCTGCAGCTGGCCGCCGGCCCTAGTATAAGAGATAGCCTGTGCAATGGCCCTCTCCAGTTCCTCGTGGGTCAAGCTCAGCGTGCGGGCAGGGTCATGCTTGAGATACGTCAGCTGCGACTCTACGCTTCGGACCGCTGGAAGAAGGGACCGGACGGCAAGGGCATAGAAGACGCGCTGGAGCTCAGCTCCACGATCGAAGACGACGGTCTTCTTTCTCTCCGGGGCCGCCCCGACCTTGTAGTCAGTGATGATCGCAGCGCCGCGCGCCGCATCCTCGTCGAGACGATCGATTCGCCCTCGGAAGGAAAGCGCGGTTTCCCCGATCGGGACGGGCGAGAGAGTGATCCATGGGTGGGGGTCGTCCGTAGCTTCGCCAAAGGAGAGCTCCGTCCAGCTCGTGCCGCGTGGTTCGCCTAGGGCTTCTATCAGCCCACGCAAAGCGCGCTCGTGGGCTGTTGCCACTGTGTGCCGCCAGAGAAGTTCGGGTGGCACAGCCCTCGTGACCGGCCAGCTTTGGATTAGGCGCTCGGCTTCGTGGGCGAGTGCAATGTCGATCTCGTCGACATTTCGCGGAGCGCCATTGCGCAATACGCCTCCGATGAGCGCGTGAACGAGTTCGCCGAAGGCGCGGTGATCGAGCGTAAACGGCTGGGGATCAAGGTTGGGTTCGCGCCAATGAAGCGCGTATTCCCACACAAATCCCAATGGATCGCAAAGGAGCCGACGCAGGGATGTCGTTGACTGGACTTCGGCGAGCGCATCGAGAAGGAGGGGGTGGTTTGGACGAACCCGCCCATCATGGGCAGTATGCTGCTCGCTGTCTTGCCAGGCGTGCCAGCAGCCACGACTTGCACGCACTTGCGGGTCCTTGCCGGCGTCGGCGGGACGGGCATAGAGGCGATCGCTTTCACTGAATGCGTGCGCAGGGATTGCACTGCGGCCGACGACGCGCTCCAGGTCTTTCCGCCACAGTGTACTGGCTGCCTGCAGGGAGCCAGTCGCGCTTCTATGGCCGCGCGACAGCGTATAACCGGCGCAACGCATCGCGCTGCCACGCTGGCCGGTCTTGCGACCACTCCAGTATCGCGCGCATCGCATCGGCTTCAGTTTGAATATCCTCGGGGTTGGTCATCGCCCACGCTATCCCATTTGCTCCGATTTATTTCTACGATATTGAGGCGCGCCATGTGCTTTTTCTGCATGATTTTTGCGACTGGCGAGATGGGTAAACGGAAGCTCGATTTACAAAGCTGGTCTTGAAGCGGCCAATTCTGCAGCTTCACGATTTATCCTAAAGCTCCGCTACGATCGAATACGAAGCAAGCGCCGACGCTGTCTTGACGGGAATGCCTACGGGGCGAGCAAAGAGAAAATCACGCTTCGGAACAGCTCTGATCCGCCAGGACAGTCCGGAACACGACGAAGGTCGAATATCCGATTGTTGGACTGCGCGTAGCAAGGCTTTACGTGTTCTCCATTTGTTCATATCTTAGCGGTGCGAATCAGTCGCTTTGACCTTGACAGACTCCGCATTTTTGCGCACAAGTACGCACTTATGGGGAGTCGGACCGGGCACTATGCCAGTAGGGATCGCTAAAATCTCCGTGCTTCTCGAAGCCAAGGAAGCCGAACGGTTCGACGCCTATTGCAAAGAAAAAGGGTTCAAGAAGAGTTCTCTGGCCGCGAGGTTGATTCGAGATCACCTCGATCAAGAACAGTTTCAGTGCGAAGTGCCAACTCCGCAGCGTCCCTCCGTTTCACCGAAACAAAAACGCAGACTAGGTAGCCATGCTCCCAAGAAGAGATAATTTTGCGCGTATTGTTGAAGATGAGGGATTCCGGAACGGTCTCGGGCGTGACGCCGCGCTCAATCTAGATGAACATTGGCGCGGATTGCGGCGTTTCGCTTCCGCGCCCGTCGACGTGATCGACATGTTCTCCGGTTGCGGAGGAATGTCTGCCGGATTCGCTTCGGTGAACTCGATCGTTAAATCCTACCGAATTGCTATGGCGGTGGACATCGATGCAGATGCGAATGAGACCTATGCTAAGAACATTGGGCTTCAACCGCTCGCCCTGGATGTTGCTAGGCTCTCTAACAACCCTAAGAAGGCAGCTGACATGCTAGCCGGGTTTAGGACTTCTATGGATACGCCATTGGTGCTGATCGGGTGCGCTCCCTGCCAAGGCTTCTCGTCTCATCGAAACGCTGCGGGTCAAGAGGATTTAAGGAATTCTCTGTTCGTTAATTTTGCAAAGATCGCGGTGGCGGTTCAACCCGATGTGATCGTTGTGGAAAATGTGCCTGAAATACTCAGCGATCGGTATTGGCCGCTGGTTGCCGAGGCGCGGCGGGTTCTTGCTGGTGCCGGATACATATCGCGGATCGCTATTCATGACATGGCGGAATTTGGCGTCCCGCAGCATCGTTATCGAGCGCTCTTGATCGCGATGCGGCGCCCATTTGAAATGCCACGCGGCTTTTTGAAGCGCAGTGATTCCCGTACGGTGCGTGACGCGATCGGACATCTTCCTAGGATTCGCCCTGGGGAGATTGCGAATTTCGATCAAATGCATGTCACTGCGAACCATCGGCCATCGACGGTCGAGACGATAACAGCGGTTCCCAAAAATGGTGGCAGTCGTCCTTGGCACGCGGGCCCTGATTGTCTGCGGCGGGCAGAGGCTAAACAGGGACGCGCAGCTTACGAAGACGTGTATGGCCGTTTGTGGTGGGATCGACCTGCGATTACGATAACCGCGTATGCACGGAATCCCGCGAGCGGTCGATACGTCCATCCAGAACAGCACCGGGGGCTTTCGGTGAGGGAAGCGGCATTGCTACAAAGCTTTCCCGGGAACTATGAATTTTGCGGGAGCTTTGATTCTCGCTTCCGTCAAATAGGCAACGCAGTTCCTCCCGCATTTGCCGCTTATCTGGCAACCCATTTGCTGGGCGAGATTTTCCGGACGAACCCGATCTCAAAAGAACATTCCGACATCACTTGTTCGATCGGCCCTTCGTTCTCGCGCCTAATCCCGGCGTTGAAGGCCGGCCATCGTACCATAGCGGATCGGACGAAAAGGGTCTCATCGTTGACGAGATCAGCATGAAATTAAGAGCGCTCGATCTTTTTTGCGGTGCCGGCGGAATATCGCACGGGCTCACAGCCGCGGGATTTGAAATTGTAGCAGCAATCGACAACTGGAAACCGGCTCTGAAGAGCTACCAAAGCAACTTTCCAACGCATCGGCTTTTGTCGTGCGATCTCGGAAATCTCGACCAACGGCAGTGGAAGGAGCTTCGTTCGCTCGGCACACTTGATTTGATAACGGGCGGGCCTCCATGCCAAGGATTTTCGATTCAGCGGATTGGAAAGAACGACGACGATCGTAATGGTTTGATACTGGCTTTTTCGCACCTCGTCGCCAACCTGCGGCCACGCATGTTTTTAATGGAGAACGTGCCTGGCCTATTGGGCCATCGCGGCAGATTGATCGCGGAAGATTTCATCCAAGAAATCCGCAATGCTGGCTATGACTTGCACCACAGGGTAATAGACGCGGCGTCATTCGGCTTGCCTCAGTTGCGGCGGCGCGTTTTTTTCGTCGGCTGGCTTCGCGATTCCGTCGCGCCTTACGAGTTTCCGGCGGCGCTTTACTCTGAGCATGAGTACAAATCGGTCAGGGACGCGATCGGCGATTTGCCGTCACCACCAGGTGATTTTTCGCCTGCGAACGGGGATGCTCTCCATCGCAGGATGAGGTTATCGGCTAGGAATTTGGAACGATTGCAGCACATACCTCCAGGCGGCGGGTTTGAATCGCTCCCGGTGGATCTCCGTGTTGACTGTCATAAAGCAGGCGCGCAGAACATCGGGCACCGATCCGTTTACGGACGGTTGGACCCGGATCGGCCAGCAGGTACAATTACAGCTCGGTTCGACAGCTTCACACGAGGGCGTTTCGCCCATCCTTGGGAAAACCGAAACATTTCCCTGCGTGAAGGCGCACGGCTGCAGGGTTTTCCCGATCACTACATTTTCGTTGGCACCCAAGAGGAGATTGCCGCTCAAATCGGAAATGCCGTACCTCCCCTAGTCGCCCTCCGTCTCGGAGAATCGATACGACAGCATCTGAGTAAACAGTCCTGTGATTTCGGTGCACTTCGACACATCGACGGATGGAAGTCAGCCACCGCAGCTTGACGGTTCACGGCTTGTTGGATTGACTTCAGTTACGATCCTTAAAGCAGATTGCGAGTCGGCGTGCCCTGGAGTTGCTCATTTCGATCGACATTTCGGCTGTATCCCAAGACCGGTGGGGGTAAGGATAACCTCGACGTATTCCTCGAGGGTGACGGCAAAGATCCCGATACAATACTAACTGAAATGCCGTACGACGTTGCGCGATCAGCTACTCCGGGCAAGCTGCCAGATCCGAAGCGATATCGTGATGGGCGGCAGCTTTTTCGAACAATCGGACTCGTGTACGAGGATGCGGCCCAAGGCCTCAAACGCCTTCATGTCACAGACTTAGGGAACGCAGTTCGACGCTGGCGCCCGGTGATTAATGCGTCTAACGCTCCGGTCCTTGGCAGGCATGCGGCGCAGGCGCTTGCCGCGTGTCAATTGCGGAATCCAACGCGTGAGGGCGTCGGCTACGATTCCACCGTGACCGTGTTTCCGTTTGCCTTCATCTGGCGAGCAATGATCGCATTAGAGGGCAATATCTCATCCGATGAGCTCAACCGGGCAATACTGAAAGTCCAAAATGAAGACGACTTGGAGGATGCTATAAAGCGGATTCGCAGATTTCGGATAGACAACGACCTGACTGCGCTGGGTGACGAAACCGTTTCGGAGCAGGCGAAGAACGATCGACTCTTGGTGTGGATGGCTTGGGCCTCATTCGGATGGACGTTGATACAGGATAAGCGATCTGCAGGGGGTGTTTACTCGATCGCCCCAAATTCAAAGCGAGTTGTAGCCGATGCGGCGGCCATACGGCATCGACACCGCGAGTTTATCTCTGAGAAAGAGTACGTCGAGTATCTTTCGACATGTGCGGGCCTACCGGAGGATCTTAGGTGACGACATATGGACCCGCGACAGAACGCCAAATCAAAGCGGTTGTAGATGCTTGTGATGCCTACGGCTCGAGCTCGATCATCGCCTTGAGCGGCGTACCTGCAACGGGCAAATCCTACATCGCCTCGATTGCCGCTCAGCGCCATGCGGGGGAACCAACGCGCGTTAGAGAAGTCCAGTTCCATCAGTCCTTCACCTATGAAGAATTCATCGAAGGGCTCCGCATCTCCTCGGGAGGCGCCGTTGAATCAGTTCCAGGCGTGCTTTTAGACTGGAATGAAAGGGCTCTCGAAGACGGGAAGTTACGATACGTCTTTTTGATCGAAGAGTTGACGCGGGCAAATCTCGGCTCTGTTTTAGGAGAGCTGTTGACATATGTGGAACATAGAAACCGGCAGTTTTTTACATTGTTCAGCCGGCGGGCTGTTCGAATAGCACCTACCTTGACAATCATTGCCACGTTCAATCCGATAGATCGGTCTGCTATCGATATCGATGACGCCTTGCTGCGTCGGCTCCGAGTCATCGACATGCCGCCCGACACTGAACAACTTCTGGAGATGCTTGGCAGGAACGGGTTACCCTACCACGTCAGCGCGATGTTGCGTCGTGTCTTTGATGAATGCCGCGCGTCGTTTCCTGCCGAATATGAGACACTTATGCCATTCGGCCATGGTGTGTTCTCCGAGGTGCGCGCCGAAGTCGACCTCCACCCATTATGGCATCAACGGCTGCGGCGGATGCTTTATCGCCCACTTCTCGATCCCCATGCTTTTGCCGAGACAATTGAAAATGCTTACCCATGGAAGCAAGCAGATTTCCGCGTTCCAAATTCGGGCTCTGGCTGATGACAATAATTGCAGTTCCCGAGCGTGGCACTGCTGAAGTCACCTCCGCGGAATGGTCCGTTATTTCGAATGATCCTCGTTTTTGGCAGCTTGTCAGCCAGAATATTATTCAAGCGGAAGCGGGTGCCGCGGGGCGCTGGAGGCTCCGGGGCAACTGCTATGTTGGCCGTGCCATTGTTGGCGACATAATGTTGGAGGTAACGGAGAAGTTTGCAGGTGCGTTCGAACTACTGGTCGGGCTTGGCGCTCTAAAAGGGCCGAAATTGCTGAAGGCAACGTCGCCGATTTCACCCTCGACAGGTTCAACAGTCATCCTGATAGCTTTGTTCTTGCGTTCGGTCAGGCGGTACCTTTCTGGTTGGAAAGTTAGTTCGTACATCAAAGTGCCAGACGCAGGTGCGCTGATTGGCGGCCGTCTTAACATCCCGCGGACGATTCGGCTCAGGACGCGGGGCGCTTCTCATCAAGCGGCATTTGAGCGAACAGTTCTTACCGACGACCTACCTTTCAATCGATGTATCTACGCTGCACTACGCCAAGTTGAACGAATCGGATCGGTTATTAGCTTGCCGCACTCCGAGATTGCTGCGGCTCGTGTGTTGCGCCTCGGGCTCTCAGAATGCCTCCCCGGCGTTCTATCGGCTCGGCCGGGAGAACTTTCCGATGTCGCATTTCGCGAAGCGCAGCGTGACCATGGGCGACAAGAATTGAATGATGTCATCACACTTGCCGGTGCAGTTCTCGACGCTGCAGGGTTCGGAGGCGCCGATACCTGGAAACGATCAGTCGAGCATGCGTGGTTTGTGAATCTAGAGTCTTTCTTCGAAGAGGCTATTCGCCAGACAATACGTACAGCTTTGGGCGGGGCCGCGACGGTAACATCCGCGCAAAACCGACCGAGTCTCTTCCGGCCGGCAACGTCGCGCTACCGCGCGAACCCGGATGTGGTTATTTCTTTTGTAGAACCTACGACGACCGCAATTGCCGATGCAAAGTACAAGGATTTTTCCACTTGGCCTGCCCCCGCGGATATTCACGAACTAATCGCCCACGCTTCGGCTTACAAAGCTACCAAAGCACTGTTGTTTTTCCCAGCGGACGGAGCGTTTTTGGTCAGACCTTTTGGTATCTCGACCAGCGGCTGCCAAGTGTGGGCGTATGGAATTAGTTTTCAAAACTTCGTAGGAGATGTCTATTCGGCACTCTCAATAGCGGGGTTGAAAGCTGACCCAATGTAGATGGATATCTTCGACCCCATCAAACGTAGCGCAGTGATGGCTTGTGTTCGTAGCAAGAACACGAAGCCCGAACTCCGCGTACGTTCATATCTCCATCGGAGGGGACTTCGGTATGTTATCCATGATAAGAGGTTGCCGGGCAATCCCGATATAGCGTTTCCTTCCCGACGTGTCGTGGTTTTCGTGCATGGTTGCTTCTGGCACGGGCATAACTGCAAGAAGGGGAGGCCGCCCTCATCGCGTTCAGATTACTGGCTCCACAAGATTGAGGGAAATAGGACCAGAGATGAGATGGCCGCTCGTCGGTTGTTAGAAATGGGTTGGGACGTCATTGTCATTTGGGAGTGTTTACTTTCCGATAGATGTCTTGAAGAAGTTACTATGAGAATCAGGGAGGCGGCTATCCAAATGCCGCGGCGCTAGCTGGATTTGAGTGCGCACCAAGAACGAACGCTCGGGCTGCGATTGAGCCAGGCATGGAAGCCTGAGCGGGAGACATCCAGCGCGTCGCATAGTCGCCTTATAATTCCTAATTGCCAAGTAGATCCAAAAACCAAACAACGATTGATCCGCCTACGCGCTAAGATCTCTCTTTAGTCGGCCCGTGCGACCTATGATAATGTGCATTATCAACGATATGCGGGAGGCCTAATCATGAGCAACGAAAGAAGGGAAAAAGGCGTTCCTATCGAACCGCCGGGCGGCGGCAGAGGAAGAGCGGTGGCCCGCGCAGTGGCAGAGGCGGCGGTCGAGATAATACCTGGTGGGGGCGTCTTGACCGCAATATTGCAGGAAACGCATCCCCCACATGCCGACCAGGTGAAGCAGGAATGGGAGCGCAGGATCACAGATCGGACGAACGAGCATTCCACTGCATTGGAGAGGCAGGAACTGGCCCTGTTAGATTTGCGGGCCTTCCTCGCAGCCAGAACTGTCAGGAAGGAAGCAGGCCAGGCTGGTCAGCTATCGTTTTTCCGAAACGGCATGCTTGCCTCACTCGAAAAGATCGCCGATGGGGAGGCGGACGGCAGTACCCAGACGGAGCTGGCAAGACAGCTTGCTGAAACGGCCCCCGAGGTAAATCAGATCATCGACATCCTGACGGCTGCTCGGGATATTTTGAGTGGAGAGCCAGGCAATGTCGAATTCGCTCATAGGCTGGATGACGTCCTGTATGGCCAATTTGGCAAGGTTGGAATTCGGGAACGAATTCAGGAGGTTGTCGATGTCGATCTGTCCCAGTCGTATTCGCGAGATCTAGAGCAGATTCGACTTATTCCGGGTCATATCCGGCTGCTGCGAAATAATGCCAGCATTCCTCGGCGCTGAACGCCGAGAGGCAGTTGGCCACGACTGACCAGAGTTCGTCGATGGTTCGGGCTGCAGCTTTTCTCAGGAGGGCCTTGAGCTTGGAGAACGCCATCTCGATCGGGTTGAAGTCAGGCGAGTATGGCGGCAGGAACAGGAGCCGCGCGCCAGCCTTCTCGATCGCCTCGCGCACGCCGCTGATCTTGTGAGCCGGCAGATTGTCCATGACCACGATGTCGCCGGGGCGAAGTTCGGGTGCGAGAACCTGCTCTGCATAAGCGAGAAAGGCCGCGCCGTTCATGGGACCGTCGAGCAGCATCGGCGCCGCCATGCTGTTCAACCGCAAGCCGGCCGTGAAGGTCGTGGTCTTCCAGTGACCGTGAGGCACGGCCGCCCGACACCGCTCGCCACACGGACTGCGTCCGCGCAACCGCGCCATTTTCGTGGATGCCGCGGGGTGAGTAGGCCGGAGGGATTTCACCTGCCGGCCTCTCGCAGAACGGTGCGTGAACCTCTCGATTCACACCGCTCCCATCAGGCAAACGTATTCGTTCCGAACGCCTTCCAGTGCACAAACAGTCTTGGATTTTCCCGCGCCAGCTTTCTCACGAAGAGGCTGGCACGCGTCTTATGGGACTGAAAGCGCTTGAACTTACGCATGATCCACGCCCTGAGCTTCCGGTTGACGTAATCAGCCAGAGTGGACAGGGCCGAACGGCTGTAACGACCGTAATAGGCTATCCATCCCCGGAGGAGTGGATTGAGCTGTTGGGCGATTTCAGCCAGCGTCCCCGGCGTCTGCCGCGGGATGTTCAAGCTTTTGATCGTGGCTCGCATCGACTTCAGCGCCGTTGGGCTGGCCGCAGGCGTGTAGCCACAGAAGAACTGATCTCGCTGTGTGTTCGCCACGCGTCGCGGTCGGAACTGATACCCGAGGAAGTCGAACACGACATTCGGGTATTCCCCTCTGCGCCTTTGGTCTTTGCAATAGACGATCTTGGTCTTTGTCGGATGCATTTGGAGCCCGCATGCTTCCAGTCGAGCACCAAGCTCCGCCTTGAGGGCTTCTGCCTGCTGCTCATTCCGGCAATGCACAAGGCCATCGTCCGCATATCGACACCATGGAAGGTCAGGATGCGTCCGCGTCATCCACAGATCAAACGCATAGTGCATGAAGAGATTCGACAAGATCGGGCTGACAACGCCCCCTTGCGGGGTACCGCGTGTGCGCTCGACGACTTCTCCGTTCTTCTCCATCGGCGCTGCCAGCCATCTTTCGATGTAGAGCAGAGCCCACTTGCATGTGACGTGCTTCCTGACCGCCTTCAGCAAGAGATCGTGCGGAAGATTATCAAACAGCCCTTTGACGTCGAATTCCAGAACCCAGTCATGTTTCCAGCACCGCTGACGCGTCACGCCAACGGCATCCAGAGCCGATTTTCCCGGCCTGTAGCCGTAGGAGTCTGGAAGAAAGAGGGTATCCAAATCCGGCTCAATCATCTGCTTGACCACCATCTGCGCGATCCGATCGCTGACCGTGGGCACACCCAAAACCCTTTCGCCTCCAGTCTTCTTCGGAATGGAGACAGCGCGCACCGGAGGTGGGAAGTACGTCCCTGAGGACATCCGATTCCAGACCTTGTAGAGGTTTCCTGCAAGGTCCTTCTCGAACATCTCCAAGGTCTGCCCGTCCACCCCGGCTGCGCCTTGGTTGGCTTTGACCGCTTTGTAAGCTTCGTACACTTGTCGTTTCGCAATTCGAAACGGCTTGTCTGTCGTATTCTCCGAAGTCATCCTGTTTCCAGTTGTTCCAAACAATACGACCACCTGATCCGACCCCTTTGCTCCGGCCCCATTACAGGGCCTTCTACGCTCATACGGGCCGGTCCGCCCCAGTCTCATGCATCGGTACTCTCGCCTTGCGGTTTGCTCCGCTTGAGCTTCTCCCTTTACATCAGGAGCCTGGTTCCTGCAGTTCCGCGCGAATGCCTGTGTCCGACTCACGCCCCCTCAACGCCGGTCGCCGCCCGCCCTGTCATCAGGCACCCGGCGGGCTTGTCCCAGGATGACGAGACGGTCCTGGTTTCGGCGACACTTACGTTCATAACGACGCGTCTTCGAAGGGTTCACTTTCGTTCGTCTTTCGGACACCCACCTGCTCGGATTTCGTCCGAACTTTTCATCCAACGCTCACCACCACGGCTCTTTACCGCAGCAGCTTGGACTGGTTTGAGACCTGCTCCTGAAAGCCGATCCCGGAGGGCCGTCCCCCATCATTCACGCAGCTTTACGCTTCGGTCTTAGTTCATGTTGAACTCCTTCCGTTACTCTGCAGCACACTCTCGTCGATGAAGATCAGCTTCTCGGGGTCGAGATCGAGTTGACCATCGAACCAGGCCCTGCGGCGGCGCAGGACGTCGGGACGCTGCTGTTCGGCGGCGTGCGCCGTCTTTTTTTGAACGTGATGCCGCGCCGGTCGAGGAACAGCCATACGGTGGACGGCGCTACCCGTACGCCCCGCTCGGCTGCAAGGCGTTCACCGATCTCGGCAAGTGTGATGTCCGCCGTCTCCTCGATCAGGCCGAGAATGAAGGCCTCGTGCGCGTCGAGCTTCGAACGCGACGGCTGGCCTTGCTTGCGCGCCTCCACCTCGCCGGTCTCGCGATAGCGGCGATACCAGCTTCCCGCCGTCGAAATCCCGATTCGGAAGCGACGCGCAGCCTCCCGCGTCGATAAGCCATCCTCAATGGCCGCAATCACCCGCCCGCGCAGGTCGGCGCTCAGGCTCCTTGTCATCCTCACCCCCTCGCAAATCACCAGGAGCAGTGAATCAGACGAAACCTACCGAGTGAATCCCAAAACCGACTCCGCGTTCATCGAAGTTGCTCTAGCCCGCGCAATCTGCGCCGAGATTGACAATTTCAACCAAAGAGTTATCGCGTTGGAGTCCGTCCCCGCCGCGCCCCGGGGAACATGATGAACCAGCTTGCCCTAGTCGATACCACCGCCTTGGCGTCGCTCATCGCGACGGTGGACGAACGTACACAACCCCCGTCACCCAAGGCGATGCCTTTGCGACGATCCGCCGGCGGGCTGCTGATGCCGGCATCGAGACACTGATCGGCAACCACAGGTTCCGGGCCACCCATGCGTCGACCCGGACCACTCAGCTTTACGACCGGCGCCATTACGGGGTGAGCCTCGACGAGGTCGAGCGGATATTGATCTCGCCATGTCGCGAGTCATTGCGCCGGCCGCCATCAAGGAACTTCGCCATCTCGTCTGTGGTCCTATTTCCAACGTCCCAGCCTACCAGGTTTCGCGCTACTGCCAGCGGCTTGGTCTCGCCGAAGGCGCCCTGACGAGGCGATGAAGAGCAAGTACAAGTACGCCGAGCGTCGCCTGGAGAGCCTCAATGCGGACAAAGTGCTTGAGATTGCCCGCGCCATCCTGGAGCGGGATACCGACTACTCGCTCAGCGAGGCCGTTGCAAAAATCGATGAGCATGACGACAGCCCGGTGACCGAGTTGACCCGTCGCCGGGTCGTGGCCTTTTTTTGCAAAGAGGCCGTTGTCGACGCAGCTTTCAGAACTGGAGATTCAGCGTATCTGGC
Organism: Mesorhizobium sp.; assembly: GCF_005063415.1. GTDB lineage: Bacteria > Pseudomonadota > Alphaproteobacteria > Rhizobiales > Rhizobiaceae > Mesorhizobium. The sequence continues at coordinate 6,437 of NZ_SUEG01000104.1, read as the reverse complement.
CAGTTTGGCATATGCCGTCGGCTTTCGACAATCGACCAGTCAATAAATTTGCATGGCAGAAACAAACCCGCCGACCCGGCGATTTTGATCGAACACATTCAAGGCCAGATCTGCTTTCGGCATCCATACACGTCCGACTTCCACTGCCGCTGAAACGGGCAAAGCCGGAAACATGTTTATAGTCGCACCTTCTCCATGTGCAGACTTTATTGTGTCGAACAGCCGCCTAAGCTCTTGCCGAAAGCGGGCAAGATCGGCGTAACTCCGCATGATATCGTTATGTGGCGACTTTGCGGTCAAAGACAATATCGAAGTCTCATCGCCAAGGACGGAAGTAATCCGGTCCTGGGAAATGGAAGCACTGAGGCCAAGTATAAGCGCAACGGTCGGATGGATCTCGCTCGGTGTTTCGGTTTGAAATTCGATCGAAGGCGTATCATTCTGCCATTTCCAGGTCGCAGGCTCACGATGCCGTTGATGAACTACGGCGGGCAGAATGTCGCAGAGCTGCCGTCCAAGTTCAATCAAGAGCGGTTGCGGTGCCAGCGCAAAAACACTGGCATGGGTAATCTGCTGTCGTTCGATTCGCCCCCTGATCTTGTCGGCAAACTGACGTTGAAGATTATCCTGCTGAATTTGCCAATACTGTTCATCGGAATCATCGAGCGACAGGCCAAGCATGTCGAGATCGATCGTTTCGAAGGATGCCGGCGAGCGATCCGGTAGCATGGACGAAAAAATATCTTCTCTTGCGACAAGCGCTTCGTTCTGGCCGATGTTGGCCCCGAAACGAATGACATGCGAGGAGCGATCCGGTTGGATGCCGCTCGCCAAGCGAACCCTCCGTTCATGCTCCTTCTTCATGAGGAGCAGAAGTTCCTCAGGATGATCGTCAGGCGCTTCATGGGGTCAGAACAAGAATTGCTCAAAATCGTACGCTAAGGTCGAGCGGAGCATGAACATCATGCCGCCCATCGGATTGGTGCTGGCAAGCGAAGCGATCTGAAGCCTTCGGGCATCTGGTACTCAGAATCCCAGGTGTAGATGCCTGTGAGGTTGATGTGTTCCCAACTGAGCGGCGAGACGTGTTTGAGCTGGTCATTCGGGATAGTCCGATTCGCCATGCGCAGGTGCGTGGCTGCGCGGTCAAGATAGACGGTGTTCCAATGGACGATGGCGCTGACGACGAGATTGAGACCGGAAGCGCGGAATGCCTGGCTCTCGAAGACCGGTCACGGATTTCTCCGCGCTCGTGGAAGAACACCGCGCGCTTGAGCTTATGCGCTGCCTCACCCTTGTTGAGGCCGGCTTGGCACCGTCGGCGCAAGGCCGGGCTCGAATACCATTCGATCATGAACAGTGATCGCTCGATCCGGCCGAGTTCCCGCAGCGCCTTGGCCAACTGGCTTTCCTTCGGAGAGGCCGAGAGCTTCTCAGGATCGTCGAGGGGACGACGGCGCGCGTCGTGATCGACGCTGCCAGATGTAGCAGGTCATCCCAATGGTCAAGGATCAACGCGGTGTTGATCGGTACGCCGATGTGGTTCGTCAGCGCCGGGTAGGCGTCGCCTTTCTCAAATGTGTGGAACTTTCGATCTTTGAGGTTGCGTAGCCGAGGCGCGAAGCGTTTGCCGATAAGGGCGAACAGCCCGAAGACGTGATCGCTCGCGCCGCCAGTGTCAGTAAAATGCTCCTGGATATCCAGGATCGTATCCTGGTCAAACAGGCCATCGAGCACGTAGGCCGCTTCGCTTTCAGTGGGGCTGATGGGCAAGATACTGAAATAGCCGTACTGGTCCGACAGGTGGCTGTAGAATTTCGATCCCGGTTCGCTGCCATAGTGCAGATTGACGTCACCGCGTTTTGCCGCTCGGTCGCTCGCACGAAAGAACTGTCCGTCGGACGATGCGGTCGTCCCGTTGCCCCACAGCCGGGAATGCGGGTGACCGGTATGTGCGTCGGTGATGCAGGCCTGAGCGGCGCGATAGGTTTCTGATCGGGCATGGAAGGTGCGCATCCAGCCAATCTGATGGGCGCTGATGCCCTTGGATGCGCCGGCCATCCGCTTCGGACCGAGATTGGTTGCATCGGCCAGGATGCCGGCCAGCATGGCAGAGACATTCCGTGGGGCGTCGCCTGTGCGGACATGCGTGAAGTGATCGGCAAAGCCCGTCCAATCATGCACTTCCCTCAGGAGATCAGGAACTTCGACCAGCGGACACATCTCGCTGATCTCTGCGTTCAGTTCTTCGGCTGCCGCAGGAACGTCGCCGATGGTCGGCGTCACGATCAGCGTTCCCGCTTCGAGACGAACACCATCGAGCTTACCAGCGCGAGCGCGATAGGCCAGGCGCTTCAGGTTGAAGTCCAGTACCTGCCTTGCTTCGCTCAGCCAGGCGGCGACGTCACTGCCCACACCAAGGCCAAGCCGATCATCTTCCTTCATCGTGGTGAACGTGGATCGCGGCATGAGATGCTCGTCGATCGGGCGGAACGAGCGGCTGCCCTCTACCCATATATCCGCCGAGCGAAGGCGCTCGCGCAATGCGGCGAGCGTGGCTATCTCATAGAGCCGGCGATCGGTCTTCTGCTGCCCAAAGATCAGTTTCCGATCGGTTGGACTGAGATGGCTGGTCGGAACATGCTCGGGCAGTGCACGCCGTCCCTCCGAATGAAGGCTTTGGAGCATCGCAATGGCTGTGAGCAAGGAGTCGTGGCGGCGCGCTGAACGGAACGTAAAGGTCGCCAGGAACGCCGTCGCATATTTGATGACGCCGCCATGCTGCTCGGCCGCCAGGACCAGCGGGGTTTCCTCATTTTCCTCGACCATTGCCGCAAGCTCCGGCTTCATCCGAAGCAGCCGGTGCCAACCGACCTTCTGGTCGACCACCTCAAGTGCGTCCTGACCCCGATCGTTGGCCGATTGGCGCCGATATCGTATCGAGGAAAAGACGCAGGGCCTTGGAGGTGTCTGTCCGATGGTCCATGTGCCGCCGTTTCTTGCGGCTGTGCGCCTGGGAGAACAGCCGTCCGATCAGCTTGATGAACATCGTCACGGCGTCATCGGTTAGCTTCTCGCCGAGCTTGATCACCTGCGCGACGATCAGGGCGTGACGGCGGCTCGCATTGAAGTCGCTGGCCAGCCACGCCGGCGTGGAATTGCCCTCACGGACCATCTGGTCCCACCGCCCGGAAGCCACGCGCGCCTGTAAACCGGGATCGATTGCGAGGGTGCGCAGGAATGCAATCCGCTCGGTCAGTCCTATCAGATTTGAGGCCGCGGGCGCTTCCGGCGCCGACCGCAACCAATGGAAGCGGGTCTGACCGATCGCCGCATCAACATCGAGCAGTTTGTCGAGCGCCTGCAGCTTCTCAGGGGCTAGACCTTCGATAAGCGCCCCCTCCGCGCGGCGGCGAGCCATGGCACGAGCCGCAAGCCCCATTCGCTCGATGATCTCTGCCGCGGGCAACAGTGCTCCGCGTCCTCGCAGCGTGGCAACGATGGCATTCACAATCGAAGCGCCGCTGTCGGACATTGCGGCCGCCTCTATTGCCGACAACAGCGCGGCGCGACGATCCTGAGCTGTCGCGCTTCTGACGCCGAGACAGATCATCAGGCGCGCAATGTGATCGCGCCGTGTCTCTTCGCGGCGGGCATAGGTTGCGAACACAGCGGGAGCGGCGCCGATCTGGTCGGCGACATATTTCAGCATCGCGCGGGGCGGATTTTCGCCTGCCGCCAGCACCCGACCTGGATGTCGCATCACGCAAAGCTGAACAGCGAAGCCGAGCTTATTGTGCTCGCGCCTGCGCAGGTCGATCTCGAGGCGATCAGCCGCGGACAATGAATAGTGTCGGATCAGGCTGTCCTCATCAGCCGGAATATCGAAAAGCTCCCGTCGATCCGGAGCTTTGAGAATCTTGCGCCTGGCCACTGCTCAACTCCGCACACAACACCAACTGCCGCTGAATGTTGCCGAGCAGACTGGATGTGGAAACAGCAGCTATTCTGCTGCGACGGTTATCCACTGGGATCAGACCTCGCGCCCCGGCAATCGTGAGACCAAGCAAGCTCAGTTCATGCTCGTTCGCCCTTAGCGTACGATTTTGAGCAGCTCTTGTTCTGACCCCAAGTTGGCAGGCTGACCGAGATTGCCAGCCGCGATTCGGCACATGCTGGCCTGGCCTTGTCCTGGGCGGTCGCTGGCCGGCGCGTAAGGCATCCACCCTTGCGGGCAGGCCTCGTACGGATCGTAGCCGGCGCTGGACGAATTGGCCTGCGGACAAGTCGGCCACGAAAAGCCCGGCAATCCCATGGCGTCGTCGACGCGTTCACGGCCTCGTCGATCGGCAATACG
>NZ_SUEG01000104.1:0-2070 GCF_005063415.1 Mesorhizobium sp. | reverse complement strand
GCAATACGTCCGCCAGCAAAGCGGCAGTGACATCGTAGGCCGCAAGTGACGCCCAACGCGCCTCGAGCGCAAGCAAATCGGGAGTAACGCGTTCGGGCAACGCTGCCACGACAGGCGCGACGAAGCCGCGCGCCGCTTGGCATCGGCAGCGTCGATATCGCGGACTTGGCAGAGCGAGCTTGCCGAAGCACGTGCGCACGGTGATTGTCCGGTTATCCTTCAGCCAGCGGGGTCTGCAGCAGTCTGGACAAGGCCGCTGGCACCGGGAATGATCCATCACCTGAGCACCGGTGATCGCGGTCTGGAGCGCAGCAAGGGCCTTCTTCGCTTCTTCCAGCGTCAGACCGAGCTCATCGATCGACAGTGCACCATCTGTTCGGTCGAAGCACATAATCTCTTGCGTTTCGTCTACTGCGTCGCCGCCGTCGATCATGAGTTGAATGGCAAACCGCATCCGCATCCCTCCTTATCTGCAGGAAAGGGAAGCATGTCGATCTGTTGCGGTCAGCCCCTGATGAGCTCCGAAAATTCGAGTTTCAAAGCTGCATTCACCTCGCGCCGGCTGAAGCGCTCGGGTTCGAAGGTGCGCAGCGGATCATCGTCGTCGGTATCTCCTTCATCCCCATGAAGCAGCCGATCGATGTCACCAAAGCGGATCCGATCGACGAGCGCCATATAACCTGGTGGACCACCAATATCTTCAGGCGGACCGGCACGCGCGCCGGCGATGCAGACCGGGTAGACCTTGCCGCCCTCTCGCTCGAGCTTGGCCTCAACCCTGATCTCGTGTTCCCACAGATCGCCGAAATCGTACTCCTAGTGGATCCTCTGGCGCACGCGCAATTGGAGATCGGCGAGCGTCACCTCGCGGCCAGCCGCGTCGCGGTGGCGCTCGCCAGTCCAAGTCGTGCCATAGTGCCGGCTGTGCAGCTTGAAAGCATGGAGATGGTAGTCCTCCCAACTGAATGCGATCTGGATTGCTCGGTGCAGCGCGTAGAGCGTCACTTCTTCCGGAACGAGCAGCCGACGCCAAATCATCGGCGAGATTCGTCGCAAGCTCACTTTGAGTTGGTACACTTCGGAATTTGCAACGTCGGACATGGCGGTCAGGCTAACTCAGAGCCGACGAGACCCCCAAGTTTTTCATGCTCCCCAGAAAGATGTCGACTGACCAGCTGGACCAACTCCGTTTGCATTCTTGCTGTCCAGCACGGAAAGGGCAAACAGTCCAACCAAACCCCAGGGGAGCAGGCATGTTATTCATCACCGACGACGCCGGCATCCCCGTCGGCATCGTTAGAAAACCCCGGCATTATGTCGCCCGCCAGCAGCTTTTCCTTCGAGAGAAGGCCGGCGTCCTCGAGCGCCTCGAAGTCAGGCAAGTCGCGCAGCGTGTCGAGCCCGAAGTGGGAGAGGAAAGTTTTCGTCGTCACATAGGTGTAGGGCGCGCCAGGCGTCGGACTGCGTGGGCCGGAGGCGATCATGCCGGCGCCACGCAGATGGCCGATCAGGTCGCGAGAAATCTCCTTGCCGAAGAAGGACGACAGCTCTGCGCGCGTGATCGGCTGGAAGTAGGCGATCGTCATCAGCACCAGCACCTCGGATTGCGTAAGGTCGACGGCACGCTCGCTCGTACCCAACGCCGCGCGAATAGCATCGCCGTAGACAGGGCGCGTAAGATGCTTCCAGCCGCCGGCGACCGCGACCAGGTCATAGGGCCGGCCGCGCAGCTCCTCGCGGATGTCGTCGATGATGAGCTCGAGATTGCAGCTCTTGCCGACGACTCGCGCGAGAGTTTCACGTGTCACCGGCTCGTTTGCCGCGAAGATGGTCGCCTCCACGCGGTTCATCCATTCCCGCCAGCGCGCCGCTGGCGGCAAATGGTCCAACTCCCGGTCGAACAGACCGTCGTTTGGTCGACCTTCGGCTGCTTGTGCCCCTTTCCGTCGTCTGGCCGCACTCTCCACCATCGTCGTCACAGTCCGTAGATGCGGAAGGTCGCTCGACCAGAGAGTTCGCGCACGGCGCCGAGCTCGACCAGGCGGTCGAACAGGCGGCGCAGGCCACGGT
>NZ_SUEG01000103.1:12581-19106 GCF_005063415.1 Mesorhizobium sp. | reverse complement strand
CGATCCGCAAGCTGCAGCGGGCGCTGCATGGTCAGAGTTCTGAACGCTCAGCCCGTTCTGTGAGCACCATGCTCAACAGCGTCTGTTCGCGAACCAGCAGCGGCGCACATTCCGTCCAGCCGGTCGCGATGTCGGTGAGCACGAGGGTTTGGATGAAGCTGCCGCGAGCCGAAGGGCTGGCCACGAGGTCCGCCTCAACGAAGCCTGGCGCTGGATCGTCCCAATCCGCCGACGTTCTAATGGGAATGCTCCGTCGCAGGGCATACGCCGCGGGCCGTCGTCGGGGACGTCCCAAGCCTTCTCGGATCGGTCCCAGCGCCTGTCGACCGTGGCCGCGCTCATCGCCAGCAATTTGCCCCGGATTTCGGGCGCTAGGTCAAAATGACCGTGCCGTTCCATCGCCTCGAGAAGGATGGGCAGCAACGCCTTCAGCCGCTTGCCGCAGACGCGGCCGGACGCCTCCCAGAGCAAATATGAGCGCATTGCGTTCCGCTTCATCATAAATCCGCGGCCGCGCTCGCCGTCCTGCAAACGGCCCCTCACCGCGTCGTAGTAGCCGCATCGCGTGCTTGCGGTGAAAGCCCGTGACGACGACGAACTCATCCAAAATTCTCGCCTTCTCCGCTCGCGTCGAAGCACGATAGCGCTCTGAAACCGCCGTCGTCAGTTCTTTCCTTGTCGCCATGCTCAGCCGTCCCATAGTCGCCCCAGTCATACCCCTCGGTAGGGAGCAACTTATGTGAGGCAACGGTTGAACATTCAGGAACATTTTCGACGAGGCAATGCGAGTCTCCCCTTGTCTGTCGCCGCGCAACGAGAACTGACTTGAGGCGACCCGCTACCTCAACATGGATCATCTGCGCGAGCACAAGAAGGAGAACCTGAGAGCACTGGCCGCGTGAGACGCGGCCCGCCATGCCGCTCCGCTAAACACGGGGGCTGCGCGGCCGACACGCCAACGTCACCGCTGCTGCCACGCCTTTTTCGCAACTTGACACACACAACTTTCAATCTGCTTTGCTCAGCCTTGGGAATCCCAAGAGTCCACACGGCCTAGAGGGAGTCGAGCAAAAGCGACAGAGCTACCACCTATGTCCTATGTCGTAGGATTGATCCCTCCGCGCACGTAGGTGCGGGCGACCGATGCAGCCCGTTGGCAAGCCCCTTCGCCAGATGCTCGTATTCCCGCACCCTCAACGAAGGCGACAAGAGGACGTCAACGCACACGAGTGATAGGCGCTGCAGGGCGAGCCCAGCGTGGAAATCGACGAGGCACTTCAAATGAATTTGCAGAATCTTCACAACCCCAAATCTCTGACAATGTTACTTCTGCGTTCAGGCACTGACGCCAGACAGGGATAGAAAGCCGGCACTTGTTTACGCTCAGACAGCCGCACCAGCACGCAACGGAGAGTTAACAGCCAATGCCAGCAACAGCGCTCATCCTGATTGAAGGCCATAGTCGTCTTGGTCCGCTATACGTGAAAGCAGCCCAGCGGCTCGGCCTCCATCCAATTACCCTGTCGGCTGATCCGGCTGGGTACGACTATCTTGCAATTGAAGGAAACGAGACTATCCGTGTGGATACGGACAATCTCGATGCATTGATACACGAATGTTCGCAGCTAGGTAAGGGCTATCATATCGCCGGCATTACTGGCTTTGCGGGCGAGGACGAGTCGGTCTATGCGACAGTTGGCAAGCTCTGCCGGTATTTCGATCTCCCGGGACCGAACCCCACATCCGTTGAACAATGCTACGACAAATTCATTCAACGTCAGCTCCTCACGCAGGCCGGCGTTCCAATGCCTACTTATCGCTTGGCTACGAATGCGACCAACGTGGAAAGCTCTGCCGCCGAGATCGGTCTGCCGGTGATTCTTAAGCCAGCTTCAGGCAGCGGCAGCATTGGAGTCCGATTGTGCCGCAACGCCGATGAGTTAGCCGAACATACGACCTATCTGTTGGGCGGGAAGCATATATGGCGATCTTCGCCGAGAATACTGGTGGAAGAATTCGCGCAAGGCCCATATTACAGTGCTGATATAATGGGGGAAGAAATCATTGGAATTGCCGCTGGGAACTTCGGCCGACCACCCCATTTCGTCTTTCGTGAGTACCTCCATCCCGCACCGCTGAATGATGGGGACTTCAAACGTATCGCCGATGTTTCGCTGAGCTGTTTGCGAGCTCTCGACCTTGGCTGGGGGCCAACGAACATTGAATTCCGGTGGACGAAGCGTGGACCAGTCGTGATTGAAGTCAATCCTCGTCTTGCGGGTGGGCCGAATCCTCGGCTGGTTCAGCTGGCTTACGGTGTCGATCTCGTCACCGAGCACATCAAGCTTCTCATAGGCGAGGAATGGAATTTGAGCAGAAGGCTTTCGAACGTAGCGGCCGCGCGATTCCTGATCGCGGATCAAGACGGCACGCTGGACTGGATCAATGGCGACGGCCGCGCGGCCGCTTTACCCCGTGTCGACGAGGTCGAATTGTATGTTAACGCCAAGACGCCGATCGTCAGGAACGGCGACTATCGAGACCGCATCGGACATGTCATTGCCACTTCACCAAGCCTTGCTCAGACCGAGGCGATACTTGAGCGTGCTGTCAACATGATTAGTTGGTCGATCTCACCATTTCCGACCCTTTGCGAAGGACAAACTACAGCCCCACACCCTTCCGCATCAGTGGAGGTGGAGTTGCCCAAAAAGTGAACGCGTGGAACGTTGGTGCACGCGACAGCTGGGGAGTTGCACCTCAATGTCGTCAATGGTCTTTATGGCACCTCCACGCCGAAGCGCCAACGCGAGGTCTACCCGGTGTCCCAATCTCATCTTTGACCTCTCGCGTCATCGTCCCATTCGGCGGCGCTGTATCATGGCCGCCAGTGTTGGCTTATTCCTGCGGCCGGATAGTGTCCTGAAGGTTCTGCAAAAAGCACTGGAGAGAGAACGGCGGTTGCTCTGAGGCGAGAGCGGCCATGGCACGCTGATAGCGTTGCGATCACCGATTCCCGTGGAAGGGGAAGTGCCATGACCGATCGAGAAGCTAGACTGAGCAGAGGCGAGTTGAAAGCGTTGCTGTTGTCGGATGACGACGGCTTTCGCAAGGTCTTCCAGACTGTGGTGCAGGAGGCTTTGGAGGCCGAGATGGCGGAGGCGCTCGGGCCGAGAAAGGCGAGCGGACTGCGTATTTCGCAAAAGCCGGACAGGGGTTCCGCTAATTCCCGGACAGTGGTTTCGCTAATGTCGGGACAGTCTGGCGGCGTCGGTCCTTGGGTGCCTTGTTGCGTTCATGGATGATTGATTTCGCCGTTTTCGGCGCGGTCAAGAGGGGCGCGGCCTTTTGCTTTCGCATGCTGTCGCCCTGGAGCACGATGCGGTGGGCGTTGTGCACGATCCGGTCGAGAATGGCGTCGGCGACGGTGGGGTCTGCGATCAGGTCATGCCATCTGGCCACCGGGACCTGGGCGGTGATCAGTGTGGATTTGCGGCGATAGCGTTCCTCGACGATTTCGAACAGATGGAAGCGCTGTTGGTCGGTGAGGCTGTGGGTTCCGAAGTCATCGAGGATGAGCAGTTGCGCGCGGGTGAGTTTGTCGATGAGGCGTGGGAAGCGGCCATCGAGACGAGCGAGCGCCAAATCCTCGAACAGGCGCGGCACGCGCACATAGAGCACGGAATGATCGAGCCGTGCCGCTTGCCGGCGGAAGGCGCAGGCCAGCCACGACTTGCCGGTTCCGGTCTGGCCGGTGACGATCAGGTTCTCATGCGCTTTCAGCCATTCGCCCTGCGAGCGCCATGGTGCTGCGCCGGTCGAGTCCGCGCGGCGCGGCAAAGTCGATGTCCTCGATGCATGCTTCGGGAAAGCGCAGCCTGGCTGAGGCGAGCCGGTTCCGGACGCGCTTGTCGGCCCGCATGGCGACCTCGCGGTCGAGCATCAGGCCGAGCCACTCGTCACGGCTGAGCTCGTTGGCGTTGTTGCGTTCGGCCAGTTCGCGCCAGGCGGCAGCCATGCCGGCCAGACCGAGGGCCTGCATCTGGTCGAGGGTGGGGTTCGTCAGCATTCTTTCTTCCTTTCCTTCACTGGTAATAGGTGGAGCCGCGGATGTTGGCGTGCTGGGGTGTCGGCTTTGCCGGTTCTGCGGAGCTGGCCCGGTCGAGGCCGGCTTTGAGGATGGCGGTGACGGAGGAGTAGGCGATCGCGTTGATCAGCAGCGCCCGCTCGCAGGCGGCATCGAGACGCTCCGGCCCATAGCGCGGCGCCAGCGACAGGATGCCCATGGCCGAGCGGTATCCCTGTTCCGGATTCGGCCGGTCGCGCATCATGCGCTCGACCAGGATGGCGGCGTTGGGGCCGATCCCGGCCGCCCGGCTGATCAGGCTGGCCGGCGTGGTGTTGGCGTAGCGCTGGTGCGCCTTGGGCATGTGTTCGTTGACGGTGACATGGCCGGAACGCTGCGAGCGACGGATATGGCTGGCGACACGCTGGTGATCGTGGAAGATCTCGACCACTCGATGCGTGAGCCGCACCTCGACGGTGCGCCCGATCAGCCGGTGCGGCACCGAATAGAAGGTCTTGTCGACCTCGACATGGTAGTCAGGATGGACCTTCGCCGACTTCCACTCGGCGTACTCGAACGGTGCCGCCGGCAGCGGCTTCAAGGCAGCCCGCTCGATCTCCTCGAACAGTTCGCGGCGGCTTTGGCCGATATGGCGCATCGGCCGGTTGTTCAGCTCCTCGAGCAGTTCGGCGATCGCCGCGTTGAGCTCGGCGATCGAGAAGAAGGATCGGTTCCTCAGCCGCGCCAGAATCCAGCGCTTGACAATCAGCACCGCGCCTTCGACCTTGGCCTTGTCGCGCGGCTTGCGGCTGCGGGTCGGCAGGATGGTGGTGTCGTAGTGCTCGGCCATCGCGGCAAAGGTCGCGTTCAGCGTCGGCTCGAACCGCAGCGCCTTGACGACACCGGCCTTCAGGTTGTCGCATACGATCGCTCTGGTGACGCCGCCGAAGAAGGCGAGCGCTCGCACCTGGCCCTCGATCCAGTCCGGCAGCTTCTGGCTGGAGCTGGCAAAGGCGAAGGTCAGGTTGGAGGCGCCCAGCACCGCGACAAAAATCTGCCCCGGGTAAATGACGCCAGTCGCCGGATCGATCACCGGCACCGTCTGCCCGGCATAGTCCGTCTGCATCACCGCGGCCCGCCGCATGCCGATTGCGGAATGTCGCGCTCGTCCGGCGCTCGAAAGCGGCGAAGTGCTCGCAGAACCAGGTGTAGCCGTAGCCGTCGGGATGGGCGGCGCGATACTCCTGCCACAACAGCGTCAGCGTCACCCCCTTGCGCTTTAGCTCCCTGGCGATCAGCGCAAAGTCCGGTTCGCTCAGGTCTTGCGGCGGACGACCGGCACGGCCAAACAGCAGCCGCTCAAGTGTCGCGTCGTCGTGGCCCGGCGGCAGAGGCCAGCATGACAGCCCGGCCTCCCGCGCCCGTAGCAAATAGGTCGATACTGTCGTCTTGCTGATCTTCAGCCGTTCCGACACTTCACGCACCGAAAGACCCTGCTCATGGGTCAGGCGCAACATCGCTTGGATGTCCCTCACGCTCGTTCGTCTCGCTTGCTTCCGTCTCGGCATGGCCCCTCTCAACATCATCGTGAGAGGCCAAACTGCCAGAACGGCGCAGCCAAGAACCGACGCTAAATCCGCTTCCGAAAACTGTCCGGGATTTAGCGGAATCGCTGTCCGCGAATTACTGAAATCACTGCCGAGATTTAGCGAAAAGTGGGTGTCCGGGAATTACCGAAACACGCAAGCGGACGGCGGAGCGGGTTGGTTACCGCTCGGGCTATTACAACGCAAGCTTGTGACGCGGGTTGGGGTCCTGGAACTTCGCGTTCCGCAACCGGGAGAGCCATTCAAGCTGGCGCGAGTTCGTGGCAGGGCTCAAGCAGCGTGGGCTCGCCGGCGTCGAGTTCGTCGTCTCCGACGACCATGCGGTGCTCAGGGCGGCGGTCCGCGAAGTGCTGCCCGAAGCGGTCTGGCAGCGCTGCTACGTGCACTTCCTCAGAAACGCGCTCGACTACGTGCCGCCCAAGGCCGACGACGATTGCTTGATAGAGCTGCGATGGTTCTATGACCGGCGTGACCTGGCCGAGGTCAACCGCGATCTGGCGCAGTGGATCGCCAAATGGCAAGCCAAGTACCCGAAGCTGGTCAACTGGGTGGAGGACAACATCGAGGAAACGCTGAGCTTCTATCGGCTGCCGCTTGCCCATCACAAGCACATGAAGTCGACGAACATGCTGGAGCGGCTGAATCAGGAGATCAAGCGGCGAACCCTGGTCGTCCGCATCTTCCCCAGTCCGCAGAGCTGTCTGCGGCTGGTTCGGGCACTGGCGGTGGAGATCCACGAGAACTGGCTCGAGGCGACCCGCTACCTCAATATGGATCATTTGCGCGAGCACAAGAAGGAGAACCTGAATGCATTGGCCGCCTGAGACGCGGCCGCCATGTCCGCCGCTCCGC
>NZ_SUEG01000103.1:0-12571 GCF_005063415.1 Mesorhizobium sp. | reverse complement strand
GGCTAAACACGGGGGCTGCGCGGCGGACACGCCGACGTCACCGCTGAATGCCACGCCATTTTTCCAGAACTTGACGCACACAACTGCCGCTTCCTAGTGCTGCTGGATAGGCCGCCTCTCGCGTTCATCACCTCTCAAACGATCCTCGCCCTTTTGCGGCCTAGGTGACCACAGAAACCAGTGTTGTGTGGGCGCCGCTTTGGCATCCTCAAGTTGGCGTCAGCTGCCTGCGGGCGCAAACGCACAAATGCGATGTGCAAGGGAGATTCGATTCCAGGGATCTGGTGTGCGAGATTGTTATCGTAGCAGCGCGGGCAAAAACCGGACCGTCGCCCCTCTGCAGCTTCACAGGGATTTGTTTTCAATGCTGCCGTCGATCTACCCATGCAACTCACGGATAAGTCTGTTCACGGCTTCGCTCTGGTCGATGTGAGGGCCATGCCCTGCATTGTCAAGGAGGTGGAAATCTGAATTCCTGATCAGCTTGTGCCAGCTTCAGCCCGTGATCAGCGTTACGGGCAGGAAATCCTCCCCTACAGCGATCGCGGGGATCCTGATGGAAAGCAAGGCAGCTGGCGCAGTACAGAGCCGGACCTAAACACCATTCTGAGATCTTTATTATCGACAACGGCACGTCTCGACGCTGGAGGTTAGGCACGTCTTCGACATCTAGAACGTGTACACTTTGGCGCCCTGCAGCAGCCGCGCCGGTAGTTGTTGATTACAATGATCGAGACCGGATCGACACTTCTGGCGGGACTATGAAAGAATTGGCCTCAATCACGCTGGCTTCTCAAGTCGCTTCACACGTCGCTGGTACGCAGTGGCTGGGAGTCGGTCCAGTGTATGCCTCCGGTCCGGAAGGGCGCTGCACACTTGATCGCCGCCGTTCAGCCTGCCGACACGGCTGGCGGGCGCGCGAATCTCTATAAATCCGCCAACTTCGCAGCATTCCTGCTTTTGTGCCCCCAGATCGACAGGATTCACTCCCTTGTCCAGGTATTCTTCGCGGAAAGAAGAGAGCCCTTTCGCTACGTGCACTGCGGAGGCGCTCGCCACTCAAAAGCGAAACTTGCGGGAGGGCTTCAATACTATCATCGATTGCAAAGCAGCTGGCCGGCTCGTTGCGCCAGCCCACCCGGCTGCCCAGCAGACGGGTTCCCGCAGCAGCTACAGAAACTCGTTCATCAGAGACATCAATGCAAACGGACCTACCTTCCCATACCGAGTATGTTATCATTGGCGGCGGCATTATCGGGCTCTCGATTGCGTACCACCTGACGCGTCTGGGCCACCGTGAGGTCCTGCTGCTCGAGCGGGATCAGCTGACTTGCGGCACCACTTGGCACGCAGCCGGGCTGGTCACCCAACTCCGGTCAAACGAGAATATGGCGCGGCTTGCTCAGTATTCCGCAGAGCTGTTCCAGGATCTTGAGCAGCTGACCGGGCAGCCTAGCGGCTTCAGGCAAAGCGGCTCGATTACGGTCGCGTCGACGGCTGCCCGTATGGAGGAGCTCAAACGCGGTGCTTCTATGGGGAGATCGTTCGGCCTGGAGGTCGAGATGATCGATGCAGCCGAAGCCCAAAGACGCGTGCCGCTGCTTGACGTCAGCGATGTTCTAGGTGCGGCCTGGATTGCTTCCGACGGGATGACGAACTCGATCGATACAGCCCGCTCGTTCGCCGCAGGTGCGCGACAGGGTGGCGCAAAGATCCTGGAGCGGTCCCCGGTGACAAGGATTTTGGTCGAGAAGGGCAGGTTCGCCGGCGTCGAAACCCCCCAAGGCTTGGTCCTCGCCGAGAAAGCGGTCATTTGCACCGGCATGTGGAGCCGCAATCTGGCCGCAGAGCTCAACTGGTCAATCCCGCTGCATGCCGCTGAGCACTTCTATGTTGTTACGGAGGCGATTCCTGGTCTGCCCTCAGATCTACCAACGGTCCGTGACATGGACGCGATGGTCTATGCCAAGCCCGACGCTGGGAAGCTGCTGGTTGGGTTCTTTGAGACGCAGGCCAAGCCTTGGGGAGTGCAGGGCATTCCGCGAGATTTCAGCTTCGATCCCCTGCCAGAAGACTTCGACCACATCGAGCCTTACCTTGCCGCTGCAATCCGGCGCATGCCGGCGCTGGCGAAAGTAGGGCTGCAGCTTAATTTCAATGGTCCGGAAAGCTTCACCCCAGACAATCGCTTTTTGCTCGGACCGGCCCCGGACATCGTCGGTCTTTTCGTCGCAACCGGTTTCAACTCGTGTGGCATCGAGTCCTCCGGCGGCGCGGGTAAGGTAATGTCGGAGTGGATGTCCAATGGCGTTCCCCCCTATGACTGTTGGGAAATGGACGTGCGTAGGGCCATGCCGTTCCAACGCAACCGCAGGTACCTGTACGACCGCACGAAAGAGGCCGTGGGCAATCTCTGGAATCTTCACTGGCCGCACAAGTCTCCGAAAACCGCACGCAACGTGCGTGTCTCGCCGTTGCATGACCGGCTGGCCAACAGGGGAGCAAATTTCGGTGAATCCGCAGGGTGGGAGCGGGTACAATGGTTCGGGCCGGATGCCTCACCACCGGCGTCTCACGCCACATTCCATCGCGACGACTGGTTCAGGCAGAGCGGGGCGGAACACGACGCGACGCGCTCAGCGGTAGCGCTTTTCGACCAAACCTCTTTCGCCCACTTACTTGTCCAAGGCAGCGATGCCCTTTCGCTTTTACAACGGCTGTCGACCAACGACGTTGACGTGCCAGTCGGCCGCATCGTTTACACGCCTTGGCTAAACGAGCGCGGAGGTATGGAGTCAGACGTGACGATCGCGCGGACAGGCGATGAGGAGTTTCTCGTTGTGACCGCTGGCGTGCAGCGAACCAGGGATCTAGCCTGGCTGCGGACGCATGGGAAGGGTGTGGGCCACGTGGCGATTACGGACGTTTCATCTGCCTACACAACGTTGTCCGTCATGGGGCCGAAATCAAGAGAGTTGCTCACGCGCGTGAGTCCCGCCGATTTTTCCAACACAGGCTTCCCGTTCGCAACCGCCCGGGAAATCGAAATTGGCTACGGCCTGGCGCTTGCATTCCGCATGACTTTCGTTGGTGAACTCGGGTGGGAGTTGCATATCTCGACCGAGCAGACCCTAGGCATTTACGACGCGCTTGTCGCCGCCGGCCACGACCTTGGGCTCAGACACGCCGGTTACGTGGCGTTGAATACGCTGCGGCTTGAAGCAGGCTACCGCGACTGGGGTTCCGATGTCGGCGACGACGACTCACCTCTTGAAGCAGGTCTTGGTTTCACCATCGCCTGGAAGAAATTGGAAGACTTCATCGGTCGCACGGCGATAGAGGCGCAGCGCCTCCAAATTCCAACTCGCCGCTTGGTCCAGCTTGCCGTGTCAGGCACGGCGCCGTTGTTGTTTGGGACGGAGCCGGTCTGGCGCAACGGAACCCTGGTGGGATATCTCCGATCTGCGGGCTTCGGCCATACCGTCGGCTGCGGGATCGGTATGGGGTATCTGAACTGCGAAGAAGGTGTAAGCTCCCAATGGCTCTCGGACGGCAATTTCGAGATTGAAATCGCAACTGAAAGATACCCGGCGGTCGCTTCGCTGAAGGGCTTCTATGACGCGGGTCGAACACGTGTGAAAGGCGATTGGCAAAACGCGGAGGATCTGGTCTCGCCAGAGCTGCGCCTAGCTTTTGCATGATGCCGATGATGAACGGCGCTGGGCCGGACGCACCCCAGCCGACCTACGCCGCTGGACGGCCACGTTGTAGCCCCGGTGGTTTGCCGTCGACAAGCCAGAGTATTTGCTTCGACGACGTAGATGTCGGTTTCCAAGCGGCCCTGAAGCTAAAGCCTGCGGCGAGCGGACAGTGTTACGAGAAACGGGCGTAGTAGCTTGTCCCATGGCTGCCGTCGCCGGCACAGGATTGCTGTTTGGCAACCATCAGACAGCTTCCAGATGGGCGCTGAGTCCGTGACCTGCTCGGCAAAACCGGCAATCTCCTGGCGTTTGCAGGCGATCAACATCGACCCGCCGCCCGCAGGCGAACTGGTCATGGACGAAGTCCAGCGACCAGCGCGCGTTCGGCTTCGCCTCAACCAGGATCGGCGCCCGCGTGCCGACCACTCGTCGCTGTGCCCGGCGCTTGCGCACCGTCAGGCCCTCCTCGCGGTAGAGCCGTTAGATGCGATTTGCCCCCTGATGGCTCGCCCTCTCGCTGGAGCAGAATGAACAGGCGTCGATGGCCGAAGCGGCGGCGCTCGTTGGCGAGGTCGCGCAACCTTGTCCGCAGCTCCGTCTCCGGCGGACGCCGGGACCGATAGCGGACCATCTTGCGATCGGCACCGACGAAGGAACAGACCCGACACTCCGACACGCCCCTGAGGCCTGCAGATGCGCGACGGCTTCGCGCTTGACGGCGGGCCCTACCATTAATGGGATGGTCCGCCCCGTCCTCCCGCAGCATCATCTGGGCAGTCACAACAAAGGAGGTTGTTGCAGTGTCCCCACGCAATACGCCGCGCCCTGCGGCCGTCTATGGTGTCGATATCGGCAAGAACTTCTTCCACGTCGTCGGCTTGGACAGCGACGGCAAGCCCGTCCAGCGAGTTCGCTTCCGACGTGATACGTTGATGAAGTTCTTCGAGCGGGCAGCGCTGGCAATCGTCGGAATGGAATCGTGCGCTGGATCGCAATGAATCGCCAGGAGACTTCAGGCACTGGGGCACAAGGTTCGCCTGATCCCGGCGCAGTTCGTGAAGCCCTACGTGAAGTCGAACAAGAGCGACATCATCGATGCCGAGGCCATTGCTGAAGCCGCCACGCGACCAACAATGCGATTCGCCGCGATCAAGAGAGAGAAGCAAGCCGACCTCCAAGCCGTGCATCGGGTGCGCGACCAGATGATCGGCACGCGAACCCGTCTGATCAACCAGATGCGAGCATTCTGCCTGGAATACGGCATCGCATTGAGACAGGGCGCCGGGCTGTTCAATCTCGACTTGCCACTGGTTCTCGATGACCTTTCGAATGACCTCTCGCCGGCAATGCGCAAACTGCTCGTGGACCTGTTCGCCGATCTGCGCCAGTTGGAGCAGCGCATCACCGACGAGGGAGATCGCAGCGATCGCAGACCGAGAAGATGTTGCCCGCCGGCTCATGACGATCCCCGGAATCGGAGCATTGGGAGCCACCGCGCTACTGGCGGCCGTCGGCACCGGATGCCAGTTCCAGAAGGCTCGCGACCTGGCCGCATAGCTGGGGCTGGTCCCTCGAGACTACTCGACCGGAGGCAAGCAGAAGTTACTCGGTATCAGCAAGCGCGGGAACCGCTACGTTCGCAAGCTGCTGCGCGCGATCATGCTTCCGTCACCTGGATCGAACCCGGGATCGCCTGGGAAGCTGGCTTGATGGGTTACAGAGCCGGATGCACCCGAACAAAGCTGTTGTCGCACTCGCCGCCAAGATGGCGCGCATTGTCTGGGTTGTCCTGACCAAGCCGGGAGCGCTCTACGAACGCAGGGATCCTGCATTCGCCTGACGCTCCGGCTCGATTGCAAGGCTCGGGAATAGTGATGACGAAACAGTGGATCAGCATGCCGTAAGCCCTGTGCAAAAAAGCGGGCTTCGTGCCCGAACCATTTATTGGGAACGGCGTGCGCGGATCTCATCATGGCCTGGCTGCAACAGCAGTCCACTCGCGAGAGGCCGGATACATTTATGCAACTGGAACCGTCATCGGCGATGTCGCGAACCCTTGCACGGACGGGGCGGACCATACATTATTTGAAAGAAGCTCGCGCAGTGCCGACGCTTCGAGCATCTGGTCGGCGAGCAGCTTCTTCAGCTTCGCGTTCTCGTCTTCCAAGGCTTTCAGCCGTTTCGCATCGGAGACGTCCATCCCGCCATACTTCGCCTCCAGTTATGCAGCGTCGCCTTCGGAGATCCGCTGCTTGCGCGCCAGTCGCCCGGCCTCATGCTCACGCAGAACTTCGATGATCTGCTCTTTCCGTAAACCGCCTTCTCTTCATCAGTCCGTCCTTCAATCAAGGCCCGGAATCTAATCTCAGATGGAGGAAAATACCGTGGCAGGTAAGTCGACTGACGGAGCATTTATTCACGCTTAGGTATAAAGCGGGCGCCGTCCAAGATTTACCTGAGCCGGATTGCGCGCAGCAAAATCCAGCGGAACACTCGATGCGAGCAAATACTGCAGCTATTCCTCAATGGGCAGAGCTAATGACGCCTTGATGCGATCCATTACGACCATCGTCTTAACTGCTTTGATATCAGACTCGTGAAAAAATCGACGGGTAAATGCCTCATACTCGGCCATGTCCCGCACTGAGATCATGAGGAGGAAATCGGCTTCACCCGTTACATAATACGCACTCATGATCTCAGGCGTGCGCCGGACCGCTTGCTTGAACCGATCAATGATATCTACCCGCTCGCGCTCCAGACTGATAGACGCCAGCATGAGCATGGGCCGACCCACGGCTTGTGGGGAGACTATGGCAACGTCAGCCTCAATCACACCATCATCGCGCAGTCGCTTAAGTCGCCGCTGACAAGCGGTCGCAGAAAGGCCCGCAAGTTCGCCCAATTCGGCTGTCGTAAGGCGATTGTCGCGCTGCACGGCATTGAGAAGCTTCCGATCAACTCGATCCAGGTCCATTTCACGATCACTGCAAAAAAGAACATTTTGGCGCAGAAAAACTGCTTGCGTACCGTAATATTAGCCTGACTTCCACAATGATCAAGCCATAAAATGATCCGATCAGCGAAAGGCATTTGCCTCTCGGTGGTGAAACTCTTGTCCTTGTAAATTCGGCTGGATGGTATGGTCGCCTGCAAGGTAGCTCGACCGCTCCTTAAAATGGCAATTTCGACAGTGTAGAAATTGGGCGTCATGAGTAGGTTTGCATTCATCAACCCACGAACACGGATCAGATAACGAGCATGACAAGCCATTTTCTGCCCTTGGACCTCCTTCGACAGGAGTTTCCGGCTACTGAAAACGCCATTTACATGGATGTTGCAAATCAGGGGCTTATATCCAGAACGACCCGAACGTCTATGGATCAGCACCTCGACAATAGACTGAATGGCCTGAATGACGAAGAAAGAATGATGCAACTTGTCGAGCGGACGCGCTCCAGGTTCGCCAAATTCATCGCGGCCGAAAAAGATGAAATCGCGATCACGAAGAACGCCTCGGAAGGCATCAATATAATCGGAAACGCGATTGATTGGAGGCCCGGAGACAATCTTGTCCTGTGCCGGCAATTGGAGCACGCAAACAACATCTTGCCTTGGCTGCAAATCAGGGACAAGCATCGAATTGAACTTCGCGTTGTAGAGGCTGATAGCGGCGCAATTCCGTGCGATGCTCTCACCAAAGCCATCGACTCTCGCACTCGTATCGTCACACTATCGACGGTCACAATGGTGCCAGGCTTCAAGACGGTGATGGAGCCGATTGCTGAAGCTTGTAAGCGGGTTGGCACTTTTCTTTTGGCCGACGCGTCGCAGTCCGTCGGTATATTGGATACTGATATCACTCGGCTTGGTGTCGACGGTTTGGTGGCATCCTCTTACAAGGGGTTAATGGGGCTCTATGGGTTGGGATTTTTGTATTGCCGCCGAGAATGGGCCGATCGCCTGAGTCCTGCCTACCTCGCGCGCTTCAGTGTCGATCTCGGGGACGCACCAGAATCGGCTCCCATATTCGATTCGGTAAAATTGCGTGCCGGGGCGCCTCGTTTTGAAATTGGCCATTACAATTTCCCCGGCGTAATAGCGGCCTACGCATCAATCGAACAGCTGATGGAATTCGGCACGTTAGCGATTGAACAAAGCGTCACATCGGTTGCAAGACGGCTGGCATCGGGCTTGTTAGACCTCGGGCTACCCGTTTGCGGCGGGGCACCAGGGAATCATACCGGAAGTATCGTTGCTCTCGGACATCCAGCAGCGCTTGCTGGTTCGCGCGAATCCGACAGCCGCATTCATTTGCTGCACGGGCATTTGTTGAAGAACCAGGTGATTGTCTCGGTCCGCCGGGGGATGCTGCGCTTTTCACTTCATCTATACAACACTGCGGACGAGGCTGACCAAGTCGTCGCTCTGGCAAAGAACTGGCTGGCATAGTCGCAAGCTGCATTCTCAAGGAGGGGGTATTTATGTCGTCCATAAGCACACAAACGGTCGAGCTTCTCAAGCAACTCATCAAAATTGAGAGCATAAACCCGTCAGCGTCAGCACAGGGGAGTGGAGAGCAAAAGATCGCCGAGTTTCTCGAGGCTTTTTGCCGGGGGAGAAACCTACCGTATGAGTATCAGGAAGTTACGGATGGCCGTTCGAACTTCTTTACTTGGGTGCCAGGGCAGGATTCTTCTAAGCGCGTCTTGTTCATATCGCATATGGACACGGTACCTGTCGAAAATTGGGTGGCAGATCCTTTTTCTCCAGAACAAAGAGAAGGGCGGATATATGGGCGAGGAAGCTGTGATGATAAGGGTCCGTTGGCCGCAATGTTGATGGCTCTCGCCACACTCGGAGAACGTAAGCCCCGAGCCACGATTGTCCTGGCTGCAAGTGTTGACGAGGAGTATCGGAAGAAGGGGGCGCGAGCAATTGCTCAATCAGGTGTTTCATACGACGCGGCGGTTGTTGGTGAGCCGACTGATTTGGAGCTTGTGGTCGCACATAAGGGCTCGGTCCGCTGGCAGGTTGAGGTTGAGGGTGTGCCCGCTCACAGTTCCAAGCCTCATCTGGGAGTGAACGCGATTACAGGAATGGCAAAGGTCATTCTGGCGCTCGACAAGATCAATGAGACTTTGTCGCAACGGGTGCATCCGTTGGTTGGCCCCCCGACGCTCACAATTACCCTCATTGAAGGAGGGGTAGAATTGGCGACCGTACCGCCAACGTGTCGTGTCTGGATCGATAGACGACTCACGCCGGGAGAGCGACCGGCGGATGCCCTTCAGGAAGTTGAGAACATACTGGAAAAGCTGCGCCAAGGTCCGGATAAGATTAACGTGCGTTCGTTGCTACCTGCTTTGGAGGATCCAGCTCCTCCGAGCGCGGGGGGCACGCAAATTGCCGCAGTGGCCGCTAAGGCATGTGCAGAAGTCGCAGGAACGGGCAAGCCCTTTGGGGTTCCTTATGGCACGGATGCAAGCCAGCTTTCGTTGGCAAACATTCCCTGCGTTATTCTCGGCCCTGGAAGTATCGATCAAGCCCATACCACCAATGAGTTCGTCGAAATCGATCAGCTCAGCAAAGCGGTCGAAATCTACCAAAAAATTATGCTTAGTTACTAGGGAACATCTGATGCGGCATACAAGATAGCCGCGAGGCTTGGCGATGACGTCGTGTTCGCGGGACTACGGTACGCCTCCGGCGAGTCCGGCGCAGGCCGCCTTGCTGGAGGGTGGCACGGTAGCGAGTCTGCGCTCTTAAGCTCGTCCTTGCAAGTGTAGTTTGTGGCACAGCATGGGCGTTGTTGACCGGGCCTGACGGCGTATTGTTGGAGTGAAGAGGATCAATGCCGGATGTACGCATCCGGTGAAGACCGCAGACGTGCGTATCTGGTGGCCATGAGAACCTGAGCACCGGAGTGCTGGGGTCAAGCTTTCGATGGGGAGACGCGATGATATTCTTCGAGGAGGAGTTTGACCTCCTCGAAGCCTTCATCGGTGAAGGCCAAGATCCCGTCGTCATCATTGGCGCCGCGGCGCCGGCGCCGACCTGGTCGGCGAGCGTCGACAGGCTGAGCGGCACGCCTCCGCGGGCATAGCGTTCGGCCTGGCGGTTGAGCGGCTGATGCTGGCCGAACTTCTCGAACAGGATCATCGCCAGCAGGCCGGGACCGGACAGCCGCGCGGGGTGGCGTGGAAGGGCGCCGGAGCCTGGCTGATCGTCTCGCAGTCGCGGCAGGTGAACTTCTCCCGCACGTGCCGGATCACCTTCCATTGCCGCGGCACCACCTCCAGCGTCTCGGTGATATCCTCACCCAGCTTGCGCAGCCGATGACCGCCCGCAGCAATGGCAAGCGGTCGGCGCCGGCTCGATCACGCGTTCGCGCGGCAGATGCTCTGGAAATGGCTGGCGCGCCGGTTTTTGCGCACATAAGGCGCCACCTCGGTGGTCCGGGCCGCGGCCAGTTCGGCGGCGATCTCGTCTTGCGTCGCGGTGCTCTCGAGTTCCTCGAAGGTGAGCTCCATCTGATCGTGCAGGCGGGCTGAGCGTTCAGAACTCTGACCATGCAGCGCCCGCTGCAGCTTGCGGATCGTCAGTGCGATCAGCGCCGCAGCATCCGATGCCTTGGCCCTGGCGACCGCCAGTTCGGACTCGACCAGCGCAGCGCGCGCAGCCTCGTCTTCGGCTCTGGCCAGCGCTGCGGTCAGCGCTGCTCTCAGCGCGCCGATATCGTCCGGAACAGCATCCTGGGCGGTGGCAACCATGCCCTGGAGTGAATCATAAAACGCGTTGTCGCATTGCCTCACGGAGATTGTTACCGAGCGGCTTCGTTGCCTCACCTAAAATGTTACCCGTGAAGTCTCGTTCCGGCATGATGCCCTCGCCATGAAGGAGGGATCACGAAGACGAAGATGACGCATGCCATGCGCATGGAACTCGCCAATGCAGTCCGGGATCGCTATGCGGCCGCAGCGAACAAGGACAAACGCCGGATCTTGGAGGAGTTCATCGCGGCGACGGGCTATCACGAAAAATCTGCAATCCGTGTCCTGAACAGTTCGTCAGAACCGAAGCGTCGGCAGACTGGTCAACGGCCTTCGATCTATGATGAGGCCGCTCGAGGGGTCTTGATCGTCCTGTGGGAAGCGTCTGATCGAGTTTGCGGCAAGTGCCTAAAGGCATTGCTACCCATTCTCCTGCCTGCGTTGGAACGGAATGGACATTTGAAGCTCGAGGAGGAGATACGCCGCAAAATCCTGTCGATGAGCGCCGCCACGATCGACCGCTTGCTCCAGATGCCGAGGCGCACGGGCCAAAATGCGCACCTTTGCTGACTGGAATGAGCCGCTTCCCGGCAGCATGGAAATGGACCTGGTGGCTCATTGCGGGGAGGTCAACCGCGGCAGCTACGTTCATAGCTTGGTTCTGACCGATATCGCCAGCGGATGGACGGAGGCCGCGCCCATCGTCGTTCGAGAAGGCACCCTCGTGGTTGAAACGCTCGAGCGTATCCGCGCGGGCTTACCCTTCGCTCTGAGGGCCCTGGACGTGGACAACGGTAGCGAGTTCGTCAACAACAAGCTGATCGAATATTGCCTTGGTCACGGCATCGAACTCACCCGCTCGCGGCCTTACCGCAAGAACGACCAAGCGTGGATAGAGCAGAAAAATGGGGCGGTTGTTCGGAAGCTCTTGGGCTATCGGCGCTTCGAAGGCTTGGCGGCGGCTAGGGCGATCACGCGTCTCTATGGAGCATCCAGGCTGTTCGTGAATTTCTTCCAGCCCTCGTTCAAGCTGGCTGCCAAGCATCGCGACGGCGCGAAGGTGGCCAAGCGCAATCATCCGCCACAGACGCCCTGCGAGCGTCTTCTACAAGCGGAGGGTGTCCCGATGGCCACCAAGAGCAAGTTGCGCGAGATCGCCGCCGACCTCGATCCGCTAAAGCTTCTGGAGGAAATGCGTGCTGTGCAGGCTTATCTGGCAGCATTAGCTGACGGCGAAATACCGCCCCCGACGACATCCGAGCCGCCTAACCTGGCGGCGTTCGTGGCAAGCTTATCAACCGCCTGGCACGCCGGCGAAATCCGTCCGACATTCTCCGCCGAAGCAAAACCGCTTTATCTGCGAAGCCTCCAAAAGGTCTCAACACAAGCTCCTACTGCGCGTCCGTCCGCCGCGCCCAAGCTGGCGATTCCACCCACGACCGCAGCACCGCCAGAAGACATCGGAGAAGCCAAAGCCGGTCTACGCCGAACCTGGCCAAGGTCGGATCCAGGCGCTCCGCATGGCTTGGCCGATCGCGTGTCGCCGATTGGAGGAATTCCCCAACATCAACGCCATGCAGCTCTTCGAAGAGTTGTGCATCCAGTTTCCAGGTCGATTTACCCGCAAACAGTACAAAACGTTCGCCCGACGGGTCGGTGTCTGGCGCCAGGCAGCTCGCGCGCGCGGCGTTGCCATCGGGCCTAAAACGTATCGCCTGCTCAGCGACAAACCGCGTGGCCGACGTCCCGATATCTTCAAGGACGATTGGGAGGAGATGGCACAGTGCCTTGAGGAACGCCCGGATCAGACCGCACTTGAACTGCTCGTCGAGTTCCAGGCCCGTTACCCGGGACGATACAGCTTGCGACAGATTTACACGCTGCAGAAGCGAGTAAGGGCATGGCGACAACTAGCAGTGCAGCGGCTCATCGGCGAGGCCAGTAGCCTAGCACCATATGCTGCTCTGAATCCCGCATGCCGGGCGAGCGGGTAACATTCTCGATGAGGCAAACGGTAACAAAATTACGTGAGGCAACACGACAACGCGTCCGCTGACTCGCGGAAAATGGCGCAAACTCAAAGAAAACTCAGCCCGC
>NZ_SUEG01000102.1 GCF_005063415.1 Mesorhizobium sp. | reverse complement strand
GGGAAACCCAGCTTCACCTGTGTTTCTGCGACGCGGAGGTCGCAAGCCGCCGCCAGTTCCAGCCCACCACCCAGCGCATGGCCGGCAAGCACGGCGATCGTCGGCTGCCGCAGTCGCGCCAGCCGGTCGAAGACGCGATGCCCGTAGCGCACCCAGTGCACCTGGAAATCGGCAGCGCTCATTTCTGCCCATGCTTCGACATCGCCGCCGGCGCAAAAGCCCTTGCCTTCGCCGCAGATCAGCACGACGCGGACGCCGTCCGCCGCCTCGGCGTCGTCGAGTGCTGCTTCCAGCGCCCGCAGCATCGGAATGTCGAGGGCGTTGAATTTCTCCGGCCGGCGCAACGTGACAATGCCGATGGCGCCGTCGGTTTCAAAGGTGACCAGACGCTCAGCCATGTGCGCCTCCAAGCGACGCGCCGCCATTGAGCGACAGGCCGATCGGTCGGTCGTGGTAGAGCGCGTCCGGCGTGATTTTCAGGTCGTTGGCGACGGCAAGCGGGACCTCGGCCTGGGCCAGCACATCGCGCTCGAGGTCGATGCCCGGCGCCAGTTCGGTCACCATCAGCCCTGCCGGCATCAGCTTCATCACGCAGCGCTCGGTGACATAGGTGATGTCCTGCCCTTGCGCGACGGCTCGCTTGCCCGAGAAGGAGATATGCTCGACCTCGCCGACGACTTTCTTGACCTTGCCCTCCTGGTCGATGCGGATGCCGCCGTCAGCAAGCGACAGCTTGGCGCCGGCGTTGAAGAAACCCGAAAAGACGATCTTCTTCGCCCGCGCGGTGATGTCGACGAAGCCGCCGGCGCCGGCAGTGACATGCGGCCGCGCCGAAAGCTTCGACACGTTGACAGAGCCATGGCGGTCGATCTGCAGGAAGGACAGCAGCGAGGCGTCGAAGCCGCCAGCCTGGAAATAGATGAACTGGTGCGGCGAGGGCATGAAGGCGTCGGCGTTCGACGAGCAGCCGAACTTGAAATCAAGCAGCGGCACGCCGCCGACCGCGCCCTGTTCGATGACCCAGGTGACCTTGCCGTGCTGGCCTTCCTCGAGCAGGATGCGCGGCACATTGGCCGAGATGCCGAAGCCGATATTGACCGCCATGCCGTCGGCAAGCTCCATGGCGACGCGGCGGGCAATGACCTTCTGCACGTTCATCTCGGCGTTGCGGAAGCTCGACAGCGGCCGGAAGATCTCGCCGGAGATGGCCGCATCGTAGGGCGTCAGCGTCGTCTGCAACTGGTCGGGCGCCACGACGATATGATCGACCAGCACGCCAGGCACACGCACATCGTGCGGCTTCAGCGTGCCGTTCTCGACGACGCGCTTGACCTGCGCGATGACGATGCCGCCATTGTTGCGGGCGGCCAACGCCTGTTCGAGGCCGCCGAGATAGGCGCCTTCATGCTCATAGGTGAGGTTGCCGCGCTCGTCGGCGGTGGTGGCGCGGATGATCGCGACCTGCGGCACGATCGAGCGAAAATAGAGCCACTCCTCGCCGTCGAACTGCTGCACCGAAACGATCGGCTCGCTGGCGGCCGCGTTCATCGCGCAACCCTGATGGCGCGGGTCGGCGAAAGTGTCGAGCCCGACCTTGGTCAGCACGCCGGGGCGTTTGGCGGCGGCCTCGCGATGCATGTCGAACAGGATGCCGGACGGCACGTTGTAGGCGGCGACCGAATTGTCGCCAATCATCTTCCATATCTGCGGCGGTTCGGAAGATGACGGCCCGGATGGATAGGAGCCGCACAAAGTGCGCTTCAACAGGCCGGGCTTGGCTAAGTGATCGATGCCCTTGATGCCGTACATGTCACCGGCGGCGATCGGGTGCAGCGTCGTGATGTCCTTGGGATGGCCCTCGGCGTCGAAGCGCTCGCCGATGGCGGCAAGCACCGCATCCGGGCAGCCGAGGCCGCTCGACGACGACACGGAAACGACCATGCCATCCCTGATCAGGCCGGCAGCCTCAGTCGCGGAGACGAGCTTGCTCACGCTGCCCTCCCGAGCTTCGGGTCGATGGCAACGGCCTTGCCGGACTTGGCCGATTGCAATGCCGCCTCGGCTGCGGTCAGTGACCAGACGCCGTCCTCGCCGGTGGCGGAAGGCTGGCCCTCGCCACGGATCGCCGCGTGGAATTGGCGCAGCGAACGGGGATAGAGGTCTTCGCGATCGAAGCTCAATTCCTCCTCACCCTGTGCCGTGCGAAGCAACACCGAGCCGACCGGCTTCTGCGTCATCACGTCCCTGGCGATCAGCGAGCCTTCGCTGCCATGCACCTCGAAGCCGGTGCCGGCGAATTTTGTCGTGAAGCCCTCATGCGACTGGGCGATCACGCCCGATCTGAAGCGCCAGAGGCACATGGCGCCGTCTTCCAGTCCGCCGGCGGCCATCCCGGCCGATTGCGTGAAGGCCGAGATCTCGACTGGATCGTCGCCGAGCACGAAGCGCAGCGTATCGGCATCGTGGACGGTGATGTCGAGCACCACGCCGCCGCCGGCGTCCGGCCTGGTGACGCGCCAGCCCTGCAGGTTTTCCGGCAGATAGACAGAGTGGAAGACGCGCGCGGCGATCGGCCTGCCGATGCGGCCGGCAGCGATCGCTTCGCGCATCGCCCGATGCGAACCGGCATTGCGCAGATGGTGATTGGTGCCGAGCACGACGCCGGCGGCCCTGGCCGCCGCGACCATCTTGCGCGCGTCGGCGCTGGTCAGCGCCAGCGGTTTTTCGCAAAGCACATGCTTTCCCGCCTCGATGGCGGCGAGTGCCTGTTCGAGATGCAATTCGTTGGTGGTCGAGATGTAGACGGCGTCGATATCGGAGCCGAGCAATTCATCAAGCGTCGCGACCGCCGCCGGAATGCGGTTTTCCCGAGCATAGGCAGTGGCCCGCTCCGGGCTGGAGCTCATCACCGCGGCGATCTCGCCGTCCGGCTGCGCGCGGATGGCGCCGATCATGAACTGTCTTGCGATCGTACTGGCGCCGATCAGCCCCCAACTGACGGTCATGCCGCGTCTCCCATTCCTGCGCAGCCATGCTCCTTGCGATCGGGGCCGCAGCTTTCCCTGACCACGAGGTTGACGGCGCCGATATGATCCTCGGCGCGCGTGGTGCGCGATTGGATCATCTTCAGCACGACATGGGCGGCGCGCTCGCCGAGGCCGGCGGTGTTCACCGACACGCTGGTCAGCGCCGGCATATAGTGCTCGGCCTCGGCCACGTCGTCGAAGCCGACGACGGCAAAGTCCGCGCCGGGTTCCAGGCCGCGCTTGCGCAGCGCCAGCAAGACGCCGAAGGCGACCGCATCGTTGAAGCAAAGGGCTGCAGTCGGCGGCGCGGCCATGGCGAGCGCGGTTTCCAGGCAGGCAATGCCGCCCTTGCGGCTGGTTTCGCCCTCGAAGACCAGCCTGTCGGCCGGTGCGATGCCGAGCGCTTCACAGGCCTCGCGAAAGCCGCCCAGCCGCTCGTGATAGACGACAAGGTCGGACGAGCCGCCGAAGAAGGCCAATCGGCGATGGCCCTTGCCGATCAGATGGGCGGTGGCGAGATAGGCGCCGCGATGATTGTCGGGCGTGATCACCGGGATACGGCTTTCGGGAAGCCGGCGCATGACGAAGACGACCGGAACGCCTGCGGCCTCAACGCGGCGGAACGCGCCAGGCGTGGTACCGCGCGCCGGCGACACGACGAGCCCGGCGACACCCTGCTCCATCAGCGATTTCAGCACCTCTTCCTGGCGCACCGGGTTTTCAGCCGTATTGGCGATGAAAGGCACGACGCCGGCCGACTGGAAGACGCGCTCCATGCCGACCGCCAGTTCGGCGAAAAACGGATTGGTGAGATCGTTGATGACCATGCCGATGACGTTGGAATGGGCCTTGCGCAGATTGGCGGCACCGCGGTTGTAGACATAGCCGACGTCCTCGATCGCCTTGCGCACCTTCAGCGCGGTTTCGGGCCGGATCAGCCCGCTGCCTTGCAGCACCAGCGATACCGTCGATTTGGACACGCCCGCCTGACGGGCGATGTCGAGTATCGTTGCCTTAGCCCGGCTGGCCATCCAGATCTGTCCTCCCGGTGGTTTCTTATGCGATTTTTATTGGAACGATCTAATCCCTGCGGCGCATTTGAGTCAATCGCGTTTTTGCGAACCCGGGAAAAATGCGACTCATGGGGCGTAATCCTCCGACAAGTAGGGCTTTCCCCTGCTGCGATGCAGCAATTTTGAGCTGCGCGGGGCAGGGGACAAAATATCTTGATTTATTGGAACGTTCCATTTAATAGGCGCTGGGAAGGGAGAGAGCCATGGACATTACCTTGCCCGGGGAAGGCGGCGGCCGTGTCCGCTACCGGCTTGTCGGCCAGCCGGTGCAGCCTGTGGCCGGCGCGCGGTTCTCGCGCATCGCCTACGCCGCCGCCCATGTCGTCGCCGATCCCTTCGCCATGACCGATCCCTGGTCGACGCCCGCCGTCGACTGGGACAGGACGATCGCGTTTCGCCATCACCTCTGGCGGCTCGGCTTCCGTGTCGCCGAAGCCATGGACACCTCTCAGCGCGGCATGGGTTTCGACTGGGCAAATGCCAGGGAATTGATCCGCCGCTCCATTATCGAGGCGCGCAGCGTCGAGGGCGCCGATCTCGCGTCAGGCGCCGGCACCGACCATCTGGCGCCGGGGGCCGCCAGCACGCTCGACGATGTCATCGCGGCCTATGAAGAGCAGCTCGGCTTCATCGAAGGGCTTGGCGGCAAGTCGATCATGATGGCCAGCCGGGCGCTGGCGGCGATCGCCAAAGGCCCCGACGATTATATCTGCGTCTACGATCGCATCCTGTCCCAGTCCTCCAGCAAGGTCATCCTGCACTGGCTGGGTGACATGTTCGACCCGGCGCTGAAAGGCTACTGGGGCAGCAGCGATTTCGAAACCGCGCTCGAGACGGTGATCGCGATCATCGAACGCCATGCCGGCAAGGTCGAAGGCATAAAAATATCGCTGCTCGACGCCGGCAAGGAGATCGCGCTCAGGGACCGGCTGCCCGACGGCGTGGTGATGTTCACCGGCGACGACTTCAACTACCCCGAACTGATCGCCGGCGACGGCGACAGACATTCGCACGCGCTGCTCGGCATTTTCGATGCCATCGCGCCGGTCGCCAATGCGGCGCTGGCAAAGCTGGCCGACGGCGACCGCGCCGGCTATGACGCGCTGATGGCGCCGACAGTGCCGCTGTCGCGCAAGATCTTCGAGGCGCCGACCGAATACTACAAGGCCGGCGTCGTCTTCATGGCATGGCTGAACGGCCACCAGGAGCATTTTTCTATGGTCGGCGGCATGCAGTCGGCGCGCGGCATCCGTCACTACGCCGATGTCTTTCGCCTTGCCGACCAGGCAGGGTTGCTGGCCGACCCGGAGCTCGCGATTGCCAGAATGACAAGCCTCGGCGCCGTAGCGGGCGTTTGATCGCAAGACGCTACAGCGTCCGGTCCAAAGCTTGGTCCGGGTGGCTTTGCGATTTGCCTTGTCTGGGCAAATCTGTATGCGGTATGCCTCCAGCAACAGAGAAGCCGATCCGGCGCTCCGCCGGCCAACTGGCAAGCTGCCGTTCTGCATTGGGGTAAGCTGATGACCTTCGACCTTCAGGGCAAGCGCGTTTTCGTGGCCGGACATCGCGGCATGGTCGGCTCGGCCATCCTGCGCCGATTGGCCGACGAGGATTGCGAGGTCCTGACCGCCTCGCGCGCCGAGCTCGATCTTCTCGACCAGGCCGGCGTGCGGCGCTGGATGGCCGACCGCAAGCCGAATGCGGTGGTCATGGCGGCGGCCAAGGTCGGCGGTATCCTGGCCAACAACAGGCTTCCGGTCGATTTTCTGCAGGACAACCTCGTCATGCAGAACAATGTCATCGACAGCGCCTTCCGCAACGAGGTGCAGAAGCTGCTGTTTCTCGGTTCATCCTGCATCTATCCCAAATTCGCGGCGCAGCCGATCTCCGAGGACGCCTTGCTGACCGGGCCGCTCGAACCCACCAACGAATGGTATGCAATCGCCAAGATCGCCGGGCTGAAACTGTGTCAGGCCTATCGGCGCCAATACGGTGTCGACTACATCTCGGCGATGCCGACCAATCTCTACGGTCCGGGCGACAATTTCGACCTCAATTCAAGCCATGTCGTGCCGGCTCTGATGCGCAAGGCGCACGAGGCCAGGCGCGCCGGCCGCAAGAGCCTGGAGGTGTGGGGATCGGGCACGCCGATGCGCGAATTCCTGCATGTCGACGACGCCGCCGACGCCCTGGTCTGGCTATTGAAGAATTATGCCGGCGACAGTCACATCAATGTCGGCTCTGGGGAAGACATCACCATTGCCGATCTTGCCCGCACCATCGTGTCGGTCGCCGGCGCCGATGCCGCGATCACATTCGATGCGACGAAGCCGGACGGCACGCCGCGCAAGCTGATGGACGTGTCGCGTCTGTTCGCCACCGGCTGGCGCCCACGCTATTCGCTGCGCAGCGGATTGGAACAGACCTATGCCTGGTTTTTGGAGCACGTCGAGACCGGTGATCTGCGCCTCGGCGCGGCCTGAGGCCGGTATTGGCGAGCTCGGGATCAGGACTGGATGAGGGCGAGAACGCCAGCCGATGAAAACACCGACGGCCAATTGAGGGATCATCTGGATGGTGGGCGTGACAGGGATTGAACCTGTGACCCCTGCAATGTCAATGCAGTGCTCTCCCGCTGAGCTACACGCCCATCCGAAGCCGCGCATACACCATTTTTGGTTCGGCACGTCAATAGCGGGAAAAGGGAAAGAATGGCTGGCTTGCCGGGCCGGTCAAGGCGCGAGAAAAAACGCGTCAGGCGGCCTGCAGCATCTTTTCGACCTCGTTGACGAGGTCGCGCAGGTGGAACGGCTTCGATAGAACCTTGGCGTCTTTCGGCGCCTTGGAATCAGGGTTCAGCGCGACGGCGGCGAAGCCGGTGATGAACATCACCTTGAGGTCGGGATCGATCTCGGTGGCGCGGCGGGCGAGCTCGATGCCATCCATCTCGGGCATGACGATGTCGGTCAAAAGCAGCGAAAAAGGTTCCTCGCGCAGCCGCTCATAGGCACTGGCGCCATTGTCGAAATCGCTGACCTGATAACCGGCGCGCTCCAGCGCCTTGACGAGGAACCGGCGCATGTCGTCGTCGTCTTCCGCCAGCAGAATGCGTGCCATCTTGTCCCGTCCGAATCACCCAACCGACAATGCCGTGCGGCAAGCCCGTTAACCATGCTGTATATGAGGAGGTGACGGTAAACATCAAGTGAACGTTGGGCGCACAATCCTGATTTGACTGGCACTTCGGCGGCTGGACATGCGGGCGGCGAGGTGGCACCTTCCTATCATGATGCATTGGTATTTCCGGGTTCGTTCAAATTGAAAACGGCAGCCGAGGATTTTTCGGTCGTTCCACCTTTCGAAATCCGATCGGGCGCCGAACAGCGCGTTCCCTTCCTCTTCAACTCGCCGCATAGCGGCCGCTACTATCCGGACCGGTTCATGGCGATGGCCAAACTGGACCGCAACGCCATCCGCCGCTCCGAGGACTGCTATGTCGAGGAATTGTTCGGCGGTGCCGTCGCGCTCGGGGCGCCGATGCTGGCGGCAAACTTCCCGCGCGCCTATCTCGACGTCAACCGGGAGCCGTGGGAACTCGACCCGCGCATGTTCGCCGAACCGGTGCCGTCCTTCTGCAACATCCGCTCGGCGCGGGTGGCCGGCGGGCTCGGCACCGTGCCCAAGCTGGTCGGCGAGGGGCTCGACATCTATTCCGGCCGCTTGCCACTGGCGGAAGCCGTGGCGCGCATCGAAGCGGTCTACAAACCCTATCACGAGACGCTGAAACGGCTGTTGACCGGAACCCATGCGCGTTTCGGCT
Organism: Mesorhizobium sp.; assembly: GCF_005063415.1. Lineage (GTDB taxonomy): Bacteria > Pseudomonadota > Alphaproteobacteria > Rhizobiales > Rhizobiaceae > Mesorhizobium. Next base: position 11,378 of record NZ_SUEG01000102.1, on the reverse strand, counting down.
ACGCCGTGCTGATTGACTGCCACTCGATGCCGGCAAGCATAAGGGTCGGCGACAGCGGATTGCGTCCGGATTTCATCGTCGGCGATCGGTTCGGCATTTCCGCCGCGGCGGCGTTGACCGAGACGGCGATCGGCCTGCTCACCGGCATGGGCTACAGCGTCGCCCACAACAAGCCGTATGCCGGAGGCTTCATTACCGAGCATTATGGCCGCCCCGTGCGCCATCTGCATGCGCTGCAGATCGAGGTCAATCGCGGGCTCTACATGAATGAGCGGACGTTCCAGAGATCGGCAGATTTCGACGCCCTGGCCGGCGATCTGGCGCGGTTTTCGGCCGAACTGATGGCGATGCCCGATCACAATTTCATGGATCTGCCGCTGGCCGCCGAATAGCGCCGGAATCGCGGTACTCGCCGCTCATGCGGCAGCGTAAAAAAAGACCGCATCGTTTGCACGACACGGTCGAAGTCTAGGGAGGAAACGCCCAAGGAGGGCATGGACAGGAACCCCTGTCCGAGAACAAACGTATTGTGCGCTGCACAAATGTCAAGGCGCGTTCCGGCTTTTTAATTCACTGTGAAGTGGAAACTGCATTTCCATGACGGCGGCGTTGCATTCGAGCAACAGTTGGCACCGTGCGAAAGGCTCCGAACGCCCTTGTTTCGGCATAAATCCGTAGGCAAAGCGGCATCTCAAACATGCTGAAGCGGGAGAATCAGTTGGACATCAGCATCGAGTTCATGCGGCGCATTGCGCGTGCCGCCGCAGCCGAGACCTTGCCGCGCTTCCGCAACCAGGGCGCGGTCACCAACAAGGAGCGCGGCAGCTTCGACCCGGTCACCGAGGCCGACCGTGAGGCCGAGCGCGCCATCCGGGCGGTGATATCAGCGCAATACCCCGATCACGGCATTCTCGGCGAGGAGCACGGCAGCGAAAACATCTCCAGCCGGCATGTCTGGGTGATCGATCCGATCGATGGAACGCGCGCCTTCATTTCCGGCCTGCCGGTATGGGGAACACTGGTCGGGCTGACGGTCGACGGCGATGCCGTCGCCGGCATGATGTCGCAGCCCTTCACCGGCGAACTGTTCTACGCCAATGCTTCCGGCTCGCATTATGAAGGTCCGGGTGGCCCGCGAAAACTCACGACGCGCAAGACCACAAATCTCGCCGAAGCGACGCTGTTCACCACCACGCCGGCGCTGTTCAAGGGAGACGCCCGCCTGCGCTACGACCTGTTCGAGCAACAGGTCCAGCTCGCCCGCTACGGCACCGACTGCTATGCCTTCGCCATGGTGGCGGCGGGCAGCGTCGATATCGTCGCCGATCCTGGATTGAAGCCCTACGACATCGTGGCGCTGATTCCGATCATCGAGAAGGCGGGCGGCGTCGTCACCAGTTTCGAGGGCGGACCGGCGGAAAAGGGCGGCGACATCCTGGCGGCGGCGACACCGGAGCTGCACGCAGCGGCGATGGCGGCGCTGCGCGGCTGAGCATCCGGTGCACCCAAGCGTCTGTTTTTGCGCAAATCCGACGGAAACCGCGGTACGGTTCTAAATTAGCTGTCGGCACGCCAAGCCTCCGAGAGACGCAGGCCCCACAAAATGAGCACGAAAGAGATGAGGCCGGTCGGCGCGGACGAATACGCCACGCCTTTGATCACGGCTTCCTGAAAGGCGCTTCCGTGGAAGGCTCCGGCCGCCAACGGCATTGTCTCGTTGCCGGCCCCCCAGGCGCTGGCGATCACGTAGGCGGCCAGGATCGCCAAAGCCGAATAGATCAGCAGCCAGAACGCAATCCGCGACATCGCCGCGCCGAGATTGAGCCTAGACCATGTGAGGCCTAGCGCCAGCAAGAGAGCGCCCTCCAGGGCGCTGAGCGTGTGCGCGGACAGTCCGAGCCGCGGTGCGGCGAGGTACGGTATTGCGAACCCTTCGAATGACGAAAACAGCAGCAGCGCGACGCCAATCTGCAGTAGCCGATGCCCCTGACGTGACAGCGTGTTCGATGCGTTCATGGTCGTTTTTCTCCCGGCGAATGGCCTCCAACCTCTTTGGCAGCAACCTAGCGCTCGATGCCTGAACGGGAATAAGGGGGCGAGCTGTGCCGGGCAAGCGACCCGCGCGGGCTTTGTTGCCGGGTGCCGGCGAAGCGGTCAAACAGCGTCGCCGGTTCCTGGGATGAAGGCATCGAATGCCGCAAGCAGTTGCTCGCGATAGAGGTCGGCTTCCTGCAGGATCTCATGGCGGGCGCCGTCGATCATCACTAGCGAGCCCACGCGCAGATGCCTCGCATAGGCCTCGACTGCCCTGGTCGAGACGACCTGGTCGGCGCCGGCGGCGATCATCAGCAAGGGCACCTGGATCTTGGCCATGAAATCCGGGTCGCTGACGATCAAGGACGCCTCGGTGGCCGCCTTCAGCCAGCGGATCGTCGGTCCGCCGAGCGCCAGCTGCGGATAGGTTTCGTAGATCAGCGTGTTGCGCCGATAGCGCGCCGGGTCGCTGGTCAGCTTGTTTATGGCGAAGGGCACCGATTCCTTCGGCCGCGGACCCCATGCGGCATAGAGCCGGCCAAGGCCGAGAAGGCAGAACAGCGAACAGATGCGGCGAACGGTTTTTGCCGAAACAGGCAGGTCCGGCACGGTGAAGAACGGTGCGATCAGCACCATGCGGCGCACGCGGTTCGCCATCGAGGGCGCGGCGAGCAGCGCAATCACCGCGCCGGCCGAGTGGGCCAGTATGTAGTAGGGTCCTCGGCAATCGGGCAGCACGATCTCCTCGAAGAACTGCTCCAGATCGCCGGTGTAGTCGAAGAAGCTCTGGACGTAGCCGCGCTGGCGGTCGCCGATCATCCGGTCGGAAGCGCCCTGGCCGCGCCAGTCGAGGGTTGCCACGCCAAAGCCCCGGTCGGCAAGGTTGCGAATGGTCTCGAAATATTTCTCGATGCACTCGTTGCGGCCGGTCAGGACGACGACGGTGCCCTTCATCGGGCGGGCAACCGCGGCAAACAGCCCATAGCGGATCTTCTTGCCGTCGCGCGTGGTGAAGAAGCCGCCGGCCGCGTTTTCCGGCAGCGGATTGCCCGGAGTTTCGTGGAAGAGAGGGGGCTGGTGGAAAAGATCGGTCATACGGTGTTTGGTTGGTGTCGGTGCCGACGGGCGCAAATCAGGCATAAACGCCCATGCGCCAAAAGCAAAGGAATTCGGGACGTCGGGGAGGTCGACCCAGGCAGCGAACAAGAAAGGCCGGAAGCAGCCTTGGGCGTGCTTCCGGCCTCTGTCGACCGGGAGGAAGGGACGTTACACCCGGTTCGGCCTCGTCGTGTCGCCTTTTCCGGCGACCTGTTCGTGATCTCGAGAACAGTTTTAATGCCGCCTGGCTGAACGCTCGCCGAAGCCACGGTTCATCTGCCGTTCATCGGCATCGGGACGTGGGCCGGGACCGGTCCCGTTCGGACGCGAGAAAATCTTGAAATGCCGGCGTCCGCTTCCCAAATTTGTCATGCGGCCGCCAATGTCGGGGCCGCTGGCCCATCCGGAACGCCGTTACGGGTTTCGCACCGGCCATACGCAACCTTGTTGCTCAACAGGAGAACACACCATGCGTCACGTTGATTTTTCCCCGCTCTACCGTTCGACCGTCGGTTTTGACCGGCTGTTCACCATGCTCGATTCGCTTGCGCAGCCGGAAGGCCAGACGTACCCGCCTTACAACATCGAGCGCACGGGCGAGGATGCCTATCGCATCTCGATGGCTGTGGCCGGCTTCTCGGAAGATGAGATTTCGATCGAAGCTCACCGCAATGTGCTGACCGTCAAGGGTGAGCGCAAGGAGGAAGGCGATGGCGAAGGCTCCGAACTGCTCTATCGCGGTATCGCCAGCCGAGCCTTCGAGCGCCGCTTCCAGCTTGCCGATCACGTCGAGGTTGTCGGCGCCGCGCTGAAGAACGGCCTGCTCTTCGTCGACCTTAAGCGCAACATCCCCGAAGAGCTGAAGCCGCGCAAGATCGCGATCACCTCGGCTCCGGCCAAGGCCAAGCAGATCGAGGCCAAGACTGCCGCCTAAGCCAGGCAGCTAAACTCTCCCGGGACGCCAACTCCCCGGGAAGAAAGGGCGGTGCAGCAATGCGCCGCTCTTTTTGCTGGTGGGCAAGGCTTGCTATCCGGCGAGCAGGTAGCCGAAACGGTCGACCTCGTCGGGCGTGGTCGCGAAGCTGGTGACGAAGCGATAGAGCGCTTCGTCCTCGCCAATATGGCCGTCGTAGCCGAGCGGCCTGTGCCAGTCGTGGAAGGCCGCGCCTGCCGCTTGCATTCTTTCGGCCTCGGCCTTTTTCATGACCGCGAAGACCTCGTTCGCCTGCGGCAGCCAGGCCAGCCGGGCCGAAGGGGAATCTTCGATCGCCGCGGCAAGCCGTGCCGCCATCGCATTGGCGTGCCGTGCCGTGTCGAGCCATAGCCCACCCCTGAAATAGGCATCGAATTGCGCGGCGATGAAGCGCGATTTCGAGAACAGCTGGGCCGCGCGCTTGCGCAAAAAGGCCAATTCCTTGGCCCGCTCGAGGTCGAACAGCACGATCGCCTCGGCGCACCAACAGCCATTCTTGGTGCCGCCGAAGGAGAGGATGTCGACACCGTGCTTCCAGGTCATTTCGGCCGGCGTCGTTTCCAGCGCGACGAGCGCATTAGCAAAGCGGGCCCCGTCCATGTGCAGCGGCAGTCCAAACTGCTTTGCGATCGCCGAAATCCTGGCGATTTCGTTCAGCGTGTAGACGGTGCCGACCTCGGTCGACTGAGTGATCGAAACCGCCATCGGCCGCCCGGAATGGACGTTTTCGGGTGCGAAACGGTCCACCGCCCGTTCCAGATTGCCGGCATCGATCTTGCCGAGTGCGCCTTCGACTGTATAAAGCCGCGAACCGCCGGTGAAATATTCCGGTGCACCGCATTCGTCCTCGATGACGTGCGATTCGCGATGGCAGAAGGAAATGCCGCCTGGCTTGTTATAGGTAGTCAGCGACAGCGAATTGGCAGCGGTGCCGGTGGCGACGAAAAACACCGCGACTTCGCATTCGAAGATTTCGTTGAAGCGCTGGTAAACGGTCTTGTCGAGGACGCCATCGCCATAGGCGGTGGAGAAGCCGCCGGCATGGGCCGAGAGGCCGGCAGCGATACGGGAATGGGCGCCTGCCCAATTGTCGGAAGCGAAAATCATGCGTCTGCCTATGCTGGGGAAAATCGGTGCGAGCTTGGCCGCTTTCGCATGCCGGCCGCAAGGGGCAGATACCGAAAATCCGCTAAAGCCAGCGAAACGCATGAGTGTACATGCAGCGACTGAAGGTTACGCTGTCGCCGCGTTCCGCGCAATTTTCTGTCGCGAAAGCCCCAAGAATTTTGTGAATCGGTCTTGTGTGCATCCAAGATTTCTGTCATAAAAATTTAGGACAGTAGTGCTGTCTTATTTTGTCGCACAAAACTGGCCGCATTGGCATATGATTGCGCCTCTGCGGCCATTGCCGCGAGCGACAGCTAGACAGCCTGGCTCTGGCCTGTACGAATACCATATGCGAACGATGCGGAAAGCCGCACGGTCGGCAAGAATTTCGCAAGACGTGCCGCAAGATTGAAAGGGGAGCCACGCGCTTCCCGACGGAAACCAGCGCCCGAAGGGGACGGAACGGAGGACAGGACGATGACGGACATGACGCCATCTGCGACGAAGGCCGCGCAGACGAAAGCGGCAGCCGTCAAAAATCCGTCCCTGACCAATATTGGGCGAACCAGCACCGGCTATGCCGCGCACGGCCTCTATGATCCGCGCAACGAGCATGATGCCTGCGGCGTCGGCTTCATCGTCAACATGAAGGGCGTGAAGTCGCACCAGATCGTCGAGGACGGCCTTGCCGTGCTCGAAAACCTGACGCATCGCGGCGCCGTCGGCGCCGATCCGCTGATGGGCGACGGCGCCGGCGTGCTGGTGCAACTGCCGGACCGCTTCTTCCGCGAGGAGATGGCCAAGCAAGGGGTCGAATTGCCGAAGCCCGGCCACTATGCCGTCGGCCACGTGTTCATGCCGCGCGACCCGGAGCTGCAGGCGCATATCGAAGGCATCATCGCCGAGGTGGCGCAACTCGAGGGCCAGCCGCTGCTTGGCTTTCGCGACGTGCCGGTCGATAATTCGTTGCTGTCCAAGGCGCCCGACATCGCCGCTTCCGAGCCGGTGCACCGGCAGGTGTTCCTGGGCCGCGGCGCCGAGATCGAGAATGACGACGATTACGAGCGACGGCTCTACATCCTGCGCAAGGTCATTTCCGGCCGTATCCACGAGGAGACCAAAGGCGTCGACAACGGCTTCTATGTCGTCTCGATGTCGTCGCGGACCATCGTCTACAAGGGCATGTTCCTGGCCTATCAGGTCGGCGCTTACTACAAGGACCTCACCGACCCGCGTTTCGAGACGGCGCTGATCCTGGTCCACCAGCGCTTCTCGACCAATACGTTCCCGTCGTGGAAGCTGGCGCATCCCTACCGCATGGTCGCCCACAATGGCGAGATCAACACGCTGCGCGGCAACGTCAACTGGATGGCGGCACGGCAGGCCTCGGTCGATTCCGAACTGTTCGGCAACGACATCTCGAAGCTGTGGCCGATCTCGTACGAAGGGCAGTCGGACACCGCCTGCTTCGACAATGCGCTCGAATTCCTGACGCAGGGCGGCTATTCGCTCGCCCACGCCATGATGATGCTGATCCCGGAAGCCTGGGCCGGCAACAAGCTGATGGGTCAGGACCGCAAGGCCTTCTACGAGTATCACGCAGCGCTGATGGAGCCGTGGGACGGGCCGGCGGCGGTTGCCTTCACCGACGGCCGCCAGATCGGCGCCACGCTCGACCGCAACGGGCTGCGGCCGGCGCGCTACATCGTCACCGACGACGACCGCGTCATCATGGCTTCGGAAGCCGGCGTGCTGCCGGTGCCGGAGGAAAGGATCGTCAAGAAGTGGCGGCTGCAGCCCGGCCGCATGCTGCTGATCGACCTGGACAAGGGCCGTATCGTTTCCGACGAGGAGATCAAGTCGGAGATCGCGACCAGGCACCCCTACAAGAGCTGGCTCGCCAACACCCAGCTCATCCTCGAGGATCTGAACCCGGTCGAGCCGCGCGCCCTGCGCAGGGACGTCAGCCTGCTCGACCGCCAGCAGGCGTTCGGCTACACCCAGGAGGACACCAAGCTGTTGATGTCGCCGATGGCGACCACCGGCCAGGAAGCGGTCGGCTCGATGGGTACCGACACGCCGATTTCGGCAATGTCGGACAGATCGAAGCTGCTCTACACCTATTTCAAACAGAATTTCGCACAGGTCACCAATCCGCCGATCGACCCGATCCGCGAGGAACTGGTGATGAGCCTGGTATCCTTCATCGGGCCGCGGCCCAACATCTTCGATCTTGTCGGCAATTCGCGCCGCAAGCGGCTCGAAGTGCGCCAGCCGATCCTGACCAATGGCGATCTGGAGAAGCTGCGTTCGGTCGGTCACACCGAAGACCGTTTCGACACCAAGACGATCGACATCACTTATGCTTCGAATGAAGGCGCGGCCGGCATGCAGGGCGCGATCGACCGGCTGTGCGAGCGCGCCGAGGCGGCGGTCGCCGGCGGCTACAACATCATCATCCTGTCGGACCGTCAGCTCGGGCCGGACCGCATCGCCATTCCGGCGCTGCTGGCAACGGCGGCCGTGCATCATCATTTGATCCGCAAGGGATTGCGCACCTCGGTTGGGCTCGTCGTCGAATCCGGCGAGCCGCGCGAGGTGCACCATTTCTGCTGTCTCGCCGGCTACGGCGCCGAGGCGATCAATCCCTATCTCGCTTTCGACACGCTGCTCGACATGCACAAGCGTGGCGAATTGCCGGCGGAGGTTGATGCCTACGAAGTCGTCTCCCGCTACATCAAGTCGATCGGCAAGGGCATCCTCAAGGTGATGTCCAAGATGGGCATCTCGACCTACCAGTCCTATTGCGGCGCGCAGATCTTCGATGCCATCGGGCTGAAGTCGGACTTCGTGCAGAAGTACTTCACCGGCACGGCGACGCTGATCGAAGGCGTCGGGCTGGACGAGATCGCCGCCGAAACGGTCAGCCGCCACACCGACGGCTTCGGCAACGACCCGGTGCTGCGCAACAGCCTCGAGGTCGGCGGCGAATACATGTTCCGCATGCGCGGCGAGGCTCATATCTGGTCGCCCGACGCAGTGGCGACCTTGCAGCACGCCGTGCGCCAAGGCTCGTGGGAGACGTTCAAGGACTATTCCGCCCAGATCGACAGCGAGACGGCGCAGGCGCAGACCATTCGCGGCCTGTTCAAGATCAAGCTGGCGCAAGAGACCGGGCGCAAGAAGGTCAAGCTCGACGAGGTGATGCCGGCGGCCGATATCGTCAAGCGCTTCTCGACCGGGGCGATGTCCTTCGGCTCGATCTCGAGGGAAGCGCACACGACGCTGGCGCGCGCCATGAACGCCATCGGCGGCAAGTCGAACACCGGCGAGGGCGGCGAAGAGGCCGATCGCTATCTACCACTGCCGGGCGGCGGCAAGAACCCCGAACGCTCGGCAATCAAGCAGGTCGCCTCGGGACGCTTTGGCGTCACGGCGGAATATCTGGTCAATTCCGACATGATGCAGATCAAGGTCGCGCAGGGGGCGAAGCCCGGCGAGGGCGGCCAGCTGCCGGGCCACAAGGTAGATGCGACCATAGCCAAGGTCAGGCATTCGACGCCGGGCGTCGGCCTGATCTCGCCACCGCCGCATCATGACATCTATTCGATCGAGGATCTGGCGCAGCTCATCTACGATCTGAAGAACGTCAATCCGGCGGCCGACGTATCGGTCAAGCTGGTCTCGGAAGTCGGCGTCGGCACAGTTGCGGCCGGCGTTGCCAAGGCCCGTGCCGACCACATCACCATATCAGGCTATGACGGCGGCACCGGCGCCTCGCCGCTGACCTCGCTCAAGCATGCCGGCAGCCCGTGGGAAATGGGTCTTGCCGAGACGCACCAGACGCTGGTGCTCAACGGCCTCAGGTCGCGCGTCGCGCTGCAGGTCGATGGCGGCCTGCGCACCGGGCGTGACGTCATCATCGGCGCACTGCTCGGCGCCGACGAGTTCGGCTTCTCGACCGCGCCGTTGATCGCGGCCGGCTGCATCATGATGCGCAAGTGCCATCTCAACACCTGCCCGGTCGGCGTTGCGACACAAGACCCGGTGCTGCGAAAGCGCTTCAAGGGCACGCCCGAGCACGTCATCAACTTCTTCTTCTATGTGGCGGAAGAGGTGCGGGCGCTGCTTGCCGAGATGGGCCATACCCATCTCGACCAGATCATCGGCGACACCGACCTTCTGGAAAAGCGCGAGCTGATCCAGCACTGGAAGGCGCGCGGGCTCGACTTCAGCAAGATGTTCTACAAGCCTGATGCGCCGCACGAGGCGGTGCACTGGACCGAGCGGCAGAAGCATCCGATCGACGACGTGCTCGACCGCAAGCTGATCGAACTGGCAAAGCCGGCGCTCGAAGCCAGGCAGCCGGTCAGCATCGAACTGCCGATCCGCAACGTCGATCGTTCGACGGGCGCCATGCTGTCGGGCGAGGTGGCAAAGCGCTTCAAGCACAAGGGCCTGCGCGAGGACACGATCTCGGTCAAGCTCACCGGCACGGCCGGCCAGTCCTTTGGCGCCTTCCTGGCGCGTGGCGTCTCGTTCGAACTGGTGGGCGCTGCCAACGATTATGTCGGCAAGGGCCTGTCGGGCGGCCGCATTGTCATCCGTCCGCCGGAGAACACGAAAATCGTTGCTGCCGAGTCCATTATTGTCGGCAATACCGTGCTCTACGGCGCAACCGAGGGCGAGGCCTATTTCTGCGGCGTTGCCGGCGAGCGTTTTGCCGTGCGCAATTCGGGTGTCGCTGCGGTCGTTGAAGGCGTCGGCGACCATGGTTGCGAATACATGACCGGCGGTATCGTCGTCGTCATCGGCCAGACCGGCCGCAACTTCGCCGCCGGCATGTCGGGCGGCGTCGCCTATGTGCTCGACGAGGCGGGTGATTTCGCCGAACGCTGCAACATGGCGATGGTCGAGCTGGAGCCGGTTCCGGAAGAGGACGACCTGATGGAAAAGCTGCTCCACCATGGCGGCGATCTCGACCATAAGGGCCGTGTCGACGTATCCGGCGATATGACCAGCCACGACGAGGAGCGGCTCTACCAGCTGATCTCCAACCACGTCCACTACACGGGCTCGGTACGAGGTCGCGAAATCCTCGACGATTGGGCGACTTTCCGGCCGAAATTCCGGAAGATCATGCCGGTCGAATACCGCCGCGCGCTGATCGAGATGGAACGGATGCGCATGAACGTGGCGGCGGAATAGACTGGAAATTGCCGGGAGGCCATGCGTCCCGGCAACCATCTTCATCAGCAATCCTGACCTCGGACTGAAGGTTGCCACGGCTGCCTTATGAGGTTAACGGGTGCGTCGCCAGGCGTGCCTTCCGGACAGCAGGGACTGGACTATGGGCAAGGTAACAGGGTTTCTCGAGATCGACCGGCAGGTGCACAAGTACCAGCCGGCTTCCGACCGCATCCGGCATTTCCGCGAGTTCACGCTGCCGATGTCGGACAAGGAGGTCGAGAAACAGGCCGCGCGCTGCATGGATTGCGGCATCCCGTATTGCCATGGCCCGACCGGCTGCCCGATCCACAACCAGATCCCGGACTGGAACGACCTCGTCTACAATGGCGACTGGGATAACGCGATCCGCAACCTGCATTCGACCAACAATTTTCCGGAATTCACCGGCCGCATCTGTCCGGCACCTTGCGAGGAAGCCTGCACGCTGAATCTCGAGGACATTCCGGTCGCCATCAAGACGATCGAGCAGGCGATTGCCGACAAGGCTTATGAAACCGGCCATATCCGGCCCTATCCGCCGGAACGGAAGACCGGCAAGCGCGTCGCGGTCATCGGCTCGGGGCCGGCGGGAATGGCCGCTGCCCAGCAACTCGGTCGCGCCGGCCATGACGTTCACGTCTATGAGCGCGAGAGCCGGCCGGGCGGGCTGATGCGCTACGGCATCCCCGATTTCAAGATCGAGAAGCATTATATCGATCGGCGCATCGAGCAGATGCAGGGCGAAGGTGTCAGCTTCCATTGTGGCGTCAATGTCGGCGTCGACAAGCCGGTCGCCGAACTGCTCGCCGAATATGACGCGGTCCTCTATTGCGGCGGTTCCGAAACACCTCGTCCGGCCAACATCCCGGGCGACGATCTCGACGGCGTGCACGACGCCATGCCCTATCTGGTTCAGCAGAACAAGCGTATTGGCGGC
>NZ_SUEG01000101.1:12225-19315 GCF_005063415.1 Mesorhizobium sp. | reverse complement strand
CGCCTCACAGTATTGCTGCCGGATCGCTTGCCCTGATCGGCCCACGTCGTCGATCGACAAAGGTTCATTATGGAGCGACAACGCTCGCTAGGGCTTCCCGATGATGGGAGTCATGCTCGGTCCTTTCTCGGCAGAGAGCGGGCAACAAGCCGAAGGCGTTCATAAAGAACAGCCTCGTCGAACTCGCCGTCCGAGAAGAGTGCCATTGCGGTCATGCTCAGGCGCTCGGCCTGCTCGCTACTAACCGAGATACCTGCCTCGGCGCAGACACGATCAAAGACCTGTTTCAACAAAGCCAAATCGCCAGGATAGGCTATGCCACTCATTGAGACAGGCCCATGGCAGCAGATACTTCGACGACCGCCTCGGTTAGCTCTTCGTCGGATGCGACCAAATAAGGCGCAGCCTGCCTAATTTCCTTCAGTGCCGCTTTGATCGAAACTGTGTCACCATACTCGGCCCTGTTTAGAAGTGCAGCGATTGCTTGTTCTAGAACTGGAGTTACCCTTTGTACATTGGTCATCCAACCCATCCCCAAAGACACGCCCCGGTGGGATAATAATCTATTCCTGATTGGCTTCAATTGAATGTAAGAAACGTACGGTTGCTCACCGTTGCTTAGCCGTTCAGTCCGGAATATTGGTGAAAATTTATTCGGCATGCGTCTTGATGCGATGGCAGTGCTTGGAGTGCGGGTGCATGCTTACGGAGCCTGGCCTTGGCCGCCTGTCCTTTATCGAATTCCAAATGCCCACGCCGGTCGAGATGCCGCCCAAGGTCTTCCACGTATTCAACCTCCTCCATCTCAACGGCAGAGACCTGCGTGAGGCTCCGCTCCTGGAGCCGCATCATCCTTCGCAGCGGTCGGATCTCACCTGGCATGCCTTCGACCAGCTTCCTGCCCTCCTGCAGGACGGTTACTTTCTCGGCCAGCTCAAATAGCGCATCCACGCGAGGTCAATGATGATCATCGTGCGTGACGCGCTCATGCCGGCAAGCGGCTCGTCGAGTAGGAGGAGGCTAACCGATTGTCGTCAGCGCCAGACCGATTTGCAGCCGCCGTTCCCCGCCACAGGCAAGATCCGAAACAGGCCGATCGAGCCGCGCCATGAGGTTCACCAGCGCTGCCGTTCGCAAGACCTGCTCATTGAGACCGGAACGTCGCGGATATGCTTGAACGGATAAGCCTGAACCCTGAACTTTCCGCGCGCGCCTCGTCGAGGACTCGCGCAGGCCCGTGGTCGCAGCCCGCTAAGAGCTGCGGCAAGCTGTCCGTGGTCATTTGATTGTTCAGCGCCGTGGCGATTGGATCCGCGCCGGCGAGGAAGCGACGGGGCAGTTCGCCCTGGCTTTCAAGCTGGATCAGCGTCCGAGCACGCTTGGCGGCGTCACCACCCTTGCTTGCCGTTCTGCGAGATCCAGAACTGCTCGTGCTGAGTTCGGCGATCGTGATAGTTATAGGTTTAAGATTCCAAAGGTCAGACAGAGACGGCTGCCGCGCATCCGGTGATTTTCGGGACCTAATGAAGTGTCGGCGTTACCTACGCGGGCGGCAACTGGATGGGAGTGCGCGGGAGAGCGGGCCAGCTTGGTTCGTCGGCCATTGGTAGGACGTGCTCAAGCGGCGTTAATCTTCATCTCTGCGCCGAGCACCATCTTTGTCACGGCGGCGAAGTCGAGCTTTCCGGAGCCGAGGACGGGCACTTTCGCAACGATGCGCACTCCGGCGGGCACCATCAGGTCCATGGCGCCGTTGGCCTTAGCGAAGGCCAGGAATTCGGCACGCGTGGCGTTGACGGCCTCGGTGATGAGGATCAGCTTTTCGCCCTTGCGCGCATCTGGCACGGCGGCGACCGCCGAGAGCGAGCCTTTCCACAATTCGCCCGCCAGCGCCTCGACGGCGGCCATCGAGATCATCTCGCCACCGATCTTGGCAAAGCGCTTGGCGCGGCCTCGAATGGTGATGAAGCCGACATCGTCGACGGCGACGACGTCGCCGGTGTCATGCCAGCCGTCTTCGAGCGGTTCGAGCACGCCCGGCTTCTCGGCGCGCAGATAGCCTGCCATGACGTTGGGCCCACGCACGAACAGCCGTCCCCCATCCTCGACGCCAGGCACCGGATCCAGGCGATACTCCATACCCGGCATGATTTTGCCGACGCTGCCGGACCGGTTGTACATCGGCGTGTTGATGGAGATCACGGGCGCGGTTTCGGTCACGCCGTAGCCTTCGAGGATGCGCAGGCCGAACTTTTCCATATAGATCGCGCGCGTCGAAGGCTTGACCGGTTCCGCGCCGGCAAAGCAGTAGCGCACCGAGCGGAAGTCATAAGGGTGTGCGGTGCGGGCATAGCCGGCAAGGAACGTATCGGTGCCGAAGATGATCGTTGCGTTCGAGGCGTAAACCAACTCCGGCACGATCCGATAGTGCAGCGGCGAGGGGTAGAAATAGACCGGCACGCCCGAGATCAGCGGCAGCACCGTGCCCGCCGTCATGCCGAAGGAATGGAAGATCGGCAGCACATTGAAGACCTTGTCGCCTGAGTGGAAGTCGATACGCGAGGCGGCCTGGGCGGCATTGGCCAGGATGTTGCGGTGGGTGAGCACCACGCCCTTGGGCGTGCCTTCGGAACCTGAGGTGAACAGGATCACCGCTGGATCTTCGGACTTGCGGGCGACCCGGGGTGCACTTTTGCGCAAAAGGCCGAGCAGCTTGTCCTTGAGGCCAATGGTGGCGCGCAGATCATCGAGCCAGACGATGTCGACCGAGCGGCCGAGTTCCTCGACCACCGCGCCGAGTTTCGCTTGTTCGACAAAGGCGCGCGAGGTCAGCACGGTGCGCACCTCGGCGGCCGTGCAAGCGGAGAGGATGTTGGCCGCACCGGCAGTGAAGTTCATCATCGCCGGAACCTTGCCGGCCGACATGACGCCGAGCAGTGTCGCACAGGCGCCGTTAGCGTTGGGCAGCATGATACCGAGCGTCTGCTGGCCGGCATAGAGGTGTTCGAATTTCTCGCCAAGCACGGCAGCCGCTGTCAGCAGCTTGCCGTAACTCAGCGAACCGGTGACGGGGTCCTGCACGGCCAGCTGCTTCATGCCGCGTTCGTTCGCCGTCTGGATGATCTTCTCCAGCACGGTCTTGTCGATGTCCTGGGTGCGGAAGAGGAGGTCGGACATGACCTGGTAAAGGGCAGCGCCCGCCGCTGCGCGGCGCTTCCGGCCCTTCAGATCCTGCAGTACTTCAAGTTTGACGGGCTCCAGAATGGTCACCTTGACCTTCGGGAACAGCCGGCGGCGAATATGCAGCGAGGTCAGCCGCGAAAAATAGCTCTTCTCCAGGCCGTCGATGCGCACGGGCACGACCATCGAGCCGGTCTTGTCGGCCACCATGGCGGCACCGTCATAGACCTTCATCAGGCCGCCGGTGACGGTGATCCGGCCTTCGGGGAAGATGACCAGCGGATCGCCGCCTTGCACGACCTTGATAAGCGTGCGGGTCGACATCGGCTTGGCCGGATTGAGCGGCAGGGCGCGGGCGAGGTTCATAAACGGCTTCATCCACCAGGCCTGGGCGATGGTGTAGTCGATGGCAAACACCGGCTCCTCATCGGTCAGAGTCAAAGCCAGCGGGCCGTCGAGGAAACTGACATGGTTGAGCGCCAGGATGGGTGCCGGGCCGGCCGCCTTGAGGTTTTCTAGCCCCTCCACCTCCAGACGATGGAAGGCTCGGAACAGAATGGAAACGAAGTCGCGGAAGGCGTTGGTTGGCAGATATCTCAGCATCAGCCAGGCGGCGACCACGTTGAATGCGGCGAGGCCGAACAGGATACCTCCAGTGGAGACGCCCGCTGCTTGAATCGCGGCGACGAGTATGCCGCCCACCGTCATGAAGCCTGCATTGACGATGCTCACGGCGGCGACGACGCGAGCGCGGCTGGCTTCGGGCGCCCAGGCTTGTACGGCGGCGAAGGTCGGCACGACAAGAAAGGCGCTGGCAATAGCCATGCCGGCAAGGTCGATCGCAACATGGACCGTGTTTGGCCCGGCGAAGAATGTTGCGAGCGTTTCGGCCCTGACCGAAGGCTGCATGCTCCAGATGGTCCAGGCCAGGTCCAAGCCGAATAGTGCCATCAACGCCGTGCCAACCGGGGCTGGCAAGAGCACGATGCGGCCCTGCGACATCCATGCGGCTATGGCAGAGCCAATGGCGATCGAGACGGCGAACACCGCGAGATAGGCGGTGACAGCGATTTCGCCGCCACCGAGCGAATCCTTGACCGACGTAGGCAGGATCGAAAGGACAATGGCCCCGATCAGCCAGAACCACGACGTCATCAGTCCGGCGTGCCAGATCCGCTTGTCGGCACGCAAGCCGTTGACCTGTCGCCACGTCGAGCGAAAGATGTTCCTGTCTATAACGAGGTCGGGTGCAGCAGAACCGGTTGACGGAATGTATCGGCTGACAAACCAGCAACCGATGGCGAGGATCATCATTATCGGCCCGAAGACCGAGACGCCTATGCCATCGGCCGAGACGACGCCTCCGGCGATAGTGCCGCCGAGGATGGCGGCGAAGGTTGCCGATTCGATCCAGGCATTGGCGCGGGGCAATTCCTTGCGCTCGAGATGATCCGGTAGGATGCCGTACTTGATCGGTCCGAACAGTGCCGAGATGATGCCGAACATAAGCAACGCCATCATCAGCACCGGGATCGACGACAGCGCGATCCCAACGACTGCGACAGCAGCTGCGGCGATCTCGGTGAATTTCAGCCGACGGGCGATGAGCGCCTTGTCGAACCGGTCGGCGATCTCGCCACCAAGGGCAGACAGGAGCAGGAAAGGAGCCATGAAGACGGCACCCGCCAGGGTGACCAGTGATGCCGCCTTGTCCGCCGCCAGGGTGAACAGAATAAGGAAAACCAGCGTGTTCTTGAGGAAATTGTCGTTGAAGGCGGACAGGAACTGCGTCCAGAAGAGAGGCGCAAAACGCCGTGAAGTCATCAGATGACTGTTCGTAGGGTTGTTCGTGACGATTTCCATAGCGGCGACTTCCATTGGGCAGACCGTTGAAGATCCTGGTCGGATCGATCAGCGGTCTTGCGCGGTTTGAGCCTTTTTGTAGTGGGAACCCGATTACGCTTCGTTACTGCGGCTCACATTGATCAGCAGCTTTCGGTGTTGCCGGTTGATGAAGCGGCTTGCCTCTTCCGCGTCTCGCGGTGTCTTGGTGATGGTTCGAGGTATCCACGAGCCTGGTCGCGGCCATCGGGCAGAACCCCTTGGCGGCAAAGCTCGCCCCATGAAATTGATGCGGCCGTCATCATCCAGGCGGCGATAGCGAAAGTGGGCGTGGTCAACGTTTGCAGGCGCTTGAACCCTTGGGAGCATAGCTGTTGGAGGTCATCGATATTGTCTTTTGGTTTCAGGGTGAGGTTGCGCCGGCGTTGGTCTGTTTCCGGGTTCGATACAATCAGCCGGTCTTGCGACACGCTTTCGCAGCCGGTCGAGGACGGCGTCAGTGAGCCGGCTCGCTTCATCGGCATGAGCGGTGACGGCATACATCATCAAAGCAATAAGACTGCCCGCATCCTCACCCCGTCGTTTGGTCGAAAGTAAGGTGGGACAATCAGAGTGCGCAAACTTGTCATCACTGATACTGCGCTTCACCCCAGCTTTTAGCGTGCGCCCTTCGGCATATGCGTGATTCACCATTCCTTCACTTTATTAGCGCACGTTCATATGCGGACATGTTGGTGTAGCTTGTACGTGCCCAAAGCCCCGGCGCATCGACCAGCGCTGGAGCTTTTTTTGTCCGCCTGGTAATCCGCGTGTTCCCCAGACAGGGGCGTGAACTGCGCAGTCGCCCTTGAAGGTGAGTTCGCCGCTGTGGTGTCCTCTTGCATCGACCAAGGTTAAGGCGATGCCATCGACTTGAGTATAGCTGTGCGTATTTTGACATTTCGACGTCGCGGTGTCGGATTATTTGCATGCAAACCAGTTTCACGACGCTATCCTCCATCCTCAACGGACCATTCTGGGAGGAATGCATGGCTGCGCATGAGCAACATGCCGTTGAAATCGTTAGGGACAACGGGTGGTCGGTTCGCGTGACGGTCAGCGGCACCACCACCACGGTCCCTTTTACATCAGAGAGCTACGCGCGCTCGTTTGCAGACGGTCAGGCATTCCGGCTGGGCGTTCAGGTCGCGGAAATCAAGCAGGCCGCCTAGCTGCGCGCTTGGCCCAAAGCCGCATGGCAATTGAAGCCCGAGTGACCAAAGTCGGTTGAAATTAGCTGTTGAGCGGCATAAGAGGGCTGCGGTTTCACCGCGAGTGCTTAGATAACTCGCTTCGATGGCGGCCGCGCCCTCGTGGTTGCGGCGTCCTTGTTAAAGACGACGGTGCTGGCTTGCAGAAGGTTGACAGCGCCTGCATTGTCCAAACTCGGAGCCCTCATCACGGCGAAATTGCCGGGATGCTTGCCGAAAATGCGAGGGGCAATTCGACGTCACCCACCTCAGCTGGGACGAAGGTATCCATCATCTGCAGGGGGTCGGCTGCGGTTGCCCGGTTGAAGCGGTCGTAGGCCTGCTTGGCGGCCTTCAAAGACAGGCCATCTGAATCGGCGTCCCAGTGGGATCCTCATCAGGGGTCGAGCGGCAAGCGCGCACGCGAGTTGCCGCGCTTCGCGGGCTGTCCAATCAGCCGGCCGGCTCGTAAACGCCGGCAGCCTCGTCGGCAGCTGCGAGCACCGCTTTCATGTCGAGTTGTTGAGTACAACGAGATCGGCTACCGAGCCGCTTGCCCGCACCGCCAACGAACTGAAATCCCGTGCCTGTGTATTATTGCTGACCCTTCCGCGAGCGTTTGGGCTTGAAGCGGCAACGCTTACGGTCTGCCACGCGCGGCAAGTGACCAAGTAGCCTCACTCGCTCATCGCCTGAAGCACGTCGTGCTTGATGATCTCGATGCTGCGCAGATTGAGCAGGCGGATGACGCCTTTGTCCTTCAGCCGGGTGAAAACCCGCGATACGGTTTCGATGGTGAGGCCGAGATAATCGCCGATATCCATGCGCGACATCGGCAG
>NZ_SUEG01000101.1:0-12127 GCF_005063415.1 Mesorhizobium sp. | reverse complement strand
TACGGTTTCGATGGTGAGGCCGAGATAATCGCCGATATCCATGCGCGACATCGGCAGTTCGACCTGTCGCAAGCCGCCCTGCCGCTCCGCCATGTCGACCAGGAACGCGGCGACGCGTTCGATGGCATTCTGACGGCCGAGAACCAAGAGATGTTCCTGCGCTCTCGTCAGGCCCTTGAGAGCCAACGGCAGCAGCTGACGGGAGAGATCCGCACCAGTGGCAAAGCGGAAGACGCGGACACCCACGGCGTTGATGGCTTCGGCGAAAAAATGATGGGTGCTGTCGGCTTCGAAACCGAATGTCTCTCCGGCCAGATGGAAGGCACTTATCTGCCTGCGACCGTCCGCAAGCAGGCGGTAAACACGCACGGCGCCAAACTCGACCTGATAGAAGGCTCCGGCCTTTTCACCTTGCGCATAGATTTCCGAACCGCAGCGAAAGAAGCTGACCGGCTGTAGCAGTGTCGGATCGAATGCCGTAGGCAGGCTCGACTGTAGGGGGTGCGACGGCAGTGAAATTCTGGAGCTCGATTGGGCGTGCATGGCTGTTTCCCGGTTGATCCGTAACACAGCAATCGCGCGAATCAGCAGGTCGCGAAATTCGGTTCTATCCCTACGGGAAACTACCTAGTGCTTGGCTGGGAAAGCGGTGAACCCGGCAGCGTGCCTACGCGGCGCTCGCCTTCTCGGGAACTTGCGTATGCTTCTGCCGACTTGTGCCGCATTGAAATTGTCGAGCACCCAATCATCAGCGTCGGTCGACAGCCGTCATACTGGCAGACTGGCAATGGAAACGCGGTTTCGACACGTCGGCAACCGGGCCGAAATCCGCCGCCTGCAATCGCGACTGAAATCACTGGTGAGGATGCAGGAGTGGGCAAACGAAAGCCAGATCGCCAAGATCGGAATCAGAGCCGTCGATCATCGACGTCGACATGGCTCGCATTCAGCCGATCTTCCCGGCTAAGCCCGACGAGGCGACCGGTGGGCGCTGAAAGCCGACGGCTTTCGCTGGTCGCCGTCGTCGCAAGGCACTTGGCACCGCCATCTTAACGAGGCCCGGACGATGGGTGGACGAACGGGTGATGAAGCCATCACCGCCGAGGACGCCTCGTGAGCCGCGCCGAAAGGGATCGCAATTCTTCGAAGTTATGGAGTTTTTCGGGAATGGCGATCCTTTCTTTGGTGGCGAGGCCGAGGGACGATTGATCGAACAGTTCGCGAGATGCCGATTTGCGCAGTCGCGCCAACTATGCTCTGGCTGCAACGCATCCAACGTTACCATCCATCCTGACATGAACGCGCCGGCAGTCATGCTATTGTGGAAGCGCAGCTGGCCGATCCTACGACATCGTTCTGGCAGCCTGCCATGACGTGAAGAGGAGAGTTCACCATGTCCAGGATGAATCGCCGCGCCTTGCTTCTCAACTCCGCCAGCGCCGTTATCGCCTCGACGGTTGCGGCATCGGCTTTCGCCACAAAGCCGCGACGGGAGGACCGGGAACCGTCCCGCGATCTGCGGGCGCTGATCAATGCGCACAAGGCAACGTACGCCGCGTTCGGCAAGGCGATCCACGAAAGGGGCGGCAGTAACCGCGACCACGACAGAGCCAGCCGGGCTGAGGAAAGGGCGCTGCTGGCTGTATGCGCCT
Organism: Mesorhizobium sp.; assembly: GCF_005063415.1. Classification (GTDB taxonomy): domain Bacteria; phylum Pseudomonadota; class Alphaproteobacteria; order Rhizobiales; family Rhizobiaceae; genus Mesorhizobium. The sequence continues at coordinate 10,475 of NZ_SUEG01000101.1, read as the reverse complement.
ATCCTGCGCTCGGGGAAGGTGATCGCCGGGCCAAGGCCCGATATCTTTTGAAGATCGAGGCGCGCGGTGAGCTCGACTTGGCAGAGCATATACAAGCTCTTCTCCGCTCGACGATGGGGGAGGGATAGGACCGGGATTGCGTGTCCTGCTTCTGATCGAGGAATTTTCGTGTGCAGCTAGAACCAGGCGTCGAGCCAGTTGCCTATGCCTCGCTCGATAGCATATTGCGAGCGGCATAGAGTTCGCCAATGAAGTCGGTGATCAAGGTCGAATTGATGCCGTCCGGCGGGCGCAGGAGTAGCGCGCGGAAATTGACGGCTGGCTCGAATGGCCTGGCCAAAATACCGCCGATCATGCCGTCCGCAACGACGGAGGGATTAACCAAGCCGATCCCCATGCCCTTCGCTGCAAGGATAGCGATGGTCAGGCCGTAGGGCGTTTCGATCAGGATGCGCGGCCGTACCCCATGCGCGGCCAGGATCTTGTCTCCTTTGTTGTCCACCCGCCAGTTCCCGCTGGTTGCCGCCTTTCCATCGACTTTGCCGTTCCGACACTAGCTATTGAGAGTATTGGACATCGCGCTCCGCGACGGTCACGCCGTCCGTGACCCTGTCGCTCGGGTGCAGTACCACGCGATCGCCTGAGGCAAGGCCCGACAGAACCTCCGCCGTACGGCTGTTTCGCTGACCGATCTTGATGATGGATACCCGTGTACGGCCGTCCCTTACCGCGAATACCGCCCAGTCGTCTCCTTGTCGGAACAGGGCAGCCACTGGGACGGCCAGGATGTCATCGCCTTTCCAGATCGTGACATGCACGATCACGCGGTAATCATGTCCTAGCGCCGACCACTTCGCCGGAGGGTCGGTGAAGTCGATCGTCGTGCGGACCCGTTGTTCCTCGATGCCAAGGGCTGAAACCTTGGCGAAGCCCGCCGGATCGACGCGGGAGACGCGGCCCTGGACCGGCAGTCCACCCCAGTTGTCGATCCAGACCGGCGCGCCTTGCTTTATACGGACAGCGTCGGTCGACAGCAGGTCCGCGACGATTTCGAGATCGAGCGGGTCGCCGATTTCGATCAGCGGGGCGCCAGCCTGGACCACACCTTCGCTCTCCTGCATGATCTTTAAGACGCTGCCTGTAACGGGGGCGCGCAACTGTATGCAGCAGGCCGGATCTGGCTCCGGCGGGGCACCCGATTGTTCGCCAAGTCGCGCCGCAACGCTGTCACGCTCGTTCCGGCGGACCTCGAGTTGGGCTTTCGCACTGGCAAGCGCTGCTTCATTGGTCTCAACGTCGAATTTGGCTGTGTCGAGAACCTTTAGGGAGATCGCTTCTGTGCGCGCCAGCGCCTCGGCCCGCCGGAGCTCCGTTCGCGAAAATGAAAGCGCGGCTTCGATCCGACGCGTTTCGGCTGCCGCAAGGTTCACGGCCGCATCGGCCGCAGCCAGTGCCGACCGCAGCTCCTCATGCGTGCGTGCGTCGTGAAAGCCCGGTAGCGTCGGCTGCATCACAGCCAAAACGGTTTCGTCCTTGGTGACCTGATCTCCCACGTGACGCGGCGGAGAGATGCGCAGGACCTCGCCGGCGATGGGGGCCGACACTATATAGACGTGGCGCACGCGCGCTTTCCCCTCGTCTTCGATCGTGACCTCCATGGGACCTTTCGTCACCGTCGCAAGGTCCACAGCAATGGGCCGCGGCCATGCGAACCAGACCGCGCCGGCCCCCAACAGCGTCACGGCCGCGATCCCAAAAATTCGCTTCATCCAGATTGCGCGCATGATTCAATCTCGCGTCTTGAGAACGGTGACAAGGTCCAGCTCGTTGAGCCTTCGGCGAACCACGAGAGCTGAAACCACGGCCGCGGCGAGCACGATGGCGCTGGCGAAGACATAGGTGGATTGCTCGACGATCAGGCGCACCCGCATCAGTTCGCCTGCCAGGTTCTTCTGCATGATCCAGGCAAGGCCATAGCCAATCAGCCATCCGGGCGGCTGCGCGATCAGCGTGAGCAGGGCGAGTTCGAGCAGGAGGATGCGCAACACTTCGCCCCGAGTGAAGCCGAGGACGCGCAGGCTGGCCAACTCCCGCGCCCGTTCGGAGAGTGAGATACGGGCGCTGTTGTAGACGACGCCAAATGCGATGACGGCAGCCAGGCCGGTGTAAATGCTGGCCATTGTCGTGATCAGAAGGGCCACCAGCTTGCGGAAATTCGCAAGCGAGACACGCTGCAAAGCCAGGCCACCGACAATCGGCAAGTCCTTGATGGCAGCATAGAACGCTTCACGGCTGGTCTGGTCGAGGCTGACATTGACGCTGTTCAATGATGGCGCTTCGCGCATCAGGCGCGCGAGCGTGTCTGAATCCATCATCCCGCGGATGCCGAAGTAGTCTTCGACCAGGGCTGCCACAGGGACGACAACGGTCCGCCTTGTTTCCAGCAAGTCGAGCTCGACGGAATCGCCGACCCTCACTCCCAGGATACTGGCAAGCATGCTCGAAATCGCCAGGCCCCCTTCTGGCAGGCCGACCGGCCGCAGGTCCACATCAATGATGCGGTTGAGATCGGCGTTACGCGGCCTGCCGCTGATCATGATGCGGCGCTGAACGTTGCCGTTTCTTATGCGGACAGGCACCTCGCGGTACGGCTCGGCGACAAGGACGCCCGGAAGCCGTGCGATCTGCAGGACGACGTCGAGCGGACGTTTTTCCACGAAACTCACAGTGGCGTCCTGACGGTCGGCCAGGAAATACGTCACGTCGATGAGTTGCTCCATCGCATCGCCCGTGAAAAGGGAAACGATCAAGATGGCCGTCGCCAGTGCAATTCCGAGCGTCGTGAACAATGACCTGACTGGATGACGAGTGATGTTGCGCAACATCATCGTGGTCGGCTGCGAGATGAGTCTGTCGAGAGAGAAGCTCGCAGGCAGCAGTCTGCGATAGCGGGGGGGCGCCGGCGCCTGCATCGCCACGGCAGGCGCCAATCGCACGACCTCGCGAAGCGCGCGCACCGCCCCGATGATTGCAGCGGCCAGACTGAGGAAGGCGGCGATGACGTAGAGGTCCGGGCTCTTGGTGAAGACGAGGAACGGAAAGTGGAAAAAGTCGCCGAAGAGACCGGTGATGCGCATCCCCAGCCAAGTGCCCGCTGCACTGCCGATTACAATGCCGATCATTACGATGACAGTGACGAATTTGAGGTAGTGCATGACGATGCTGGCGTTGTTGTATCCCAGCGCCTTCATGAGCCCGATCTGCTCGCGTTCCAGAGCTACGAGCCGGCTGAGCGTGAGATTGACCAAGAAGGCCGATACCAGAAGGAAGATCGGCGGCAGCGTCCGGCTCATGTTGTTGAGCATGTCGAGTTCGTGGTTCAGCCAGGCGTGCGAAGTCTGGTCCTTGCGCCCGTAGGCCGCTCGCCCGCCATAGCGCTCAAGCAGGGCATCGAGGCGCATCATGACCTCACTCTCGGACGCGCCCCGCAGCAGCTTCAACGACACGGACGAGAACGCATCATCGAGATCGTAGGCGCTGGCAAGCGCTTTTTCCGACATCCAGATGAGGCCGAAGCGGCGGTCGTCCGGCATGATATCGCCAGGGCCGACCGCGTAGATGAACTCGGGAGAGAGCGCGATCCCGACAATCGTTAACTCGCGTTTCCGGCCGTTCAATATGGCCGAGAAGCGTGCCCCGGGTTGAAAGCCGTGGGACAAGGCAAAGCCCTCGTTGACGACGACCTCTTCGGCTCGCCCAGGCTCTGGCATGCGACCAACACGCATGTAGAGCAGGTTGAGCGAAGCCTCACCGATCTCCGGCAGGGATTTCACTTCACCCGTAGCCGGCTCCAGGTAGTCTGGTATGTCCAGCAGCACCAGCTTCGCTATTCGCGCGTCGACCGAAGCGACGCCGGGAATCTCCGCAATCTTGCTGACAAGCGTCCTTGGCGCGCGGCTCACCGTGGCAAAGACGTCGGCAAACCGGTGGCGTTCGTAGTAGGCGGTGCGCGTCTCGTCGAGGGAACGGTAGGAACCGACGGCGAGGATAAGCGTCGCCACGCCTCCAGCTATGACCAGGGCGATGGCAAGCGCCTGCGCCCAGAGCCGCCGGAAGTCGCGAAGGAGCTTGACGTCCGGCGCGCGCATCCAGATCACCAGACCAGCTCGGCGGCAGTTCGGCGAACCTCGTTCTTCCGGATTCTGGAGATTTGCCCGTCGGCGAAAAACAGGACGCGGTCGGCGACATCCTGAATGCTGGCGTTGTGCGTGATGATGAGTGTCGTGGTGCCAAGCTGGGCATTGATGCCGAGCAGTGCCTCGATTACCCGGATGCCTGTCTTGGAATCCAGCGCGCCGGTCGGCTCGTCGCAGAGCAACACGTCCGGGCGCTTGGCGATCGCGCGAGCAATGGCCACACGCTGCTGCTCGCCACCGGAGAGCTGAGCCGGGAAATGATGCATCCTGGGTTCAAGTCCGACCAGGGCGAGCGCCTCGTCCGGGCGCATCGGATGATCTGAAATCTCCGTGACGAGCGCGACATTCTCATAAGCTGTCAGACTGGGGATCAGGTTGTAGAACTGGAAAACGAACCCGACGTGCTGCCGCCGATAGGCAGTCAGCCCCCGATCATCGAGGTTGGTCAGTTCCTGGTCCCTGAAGAACAACTGGCCGCTCGTGGCGTGGTCAAGCCCGCCCATGATGTTGAGCAGGGTCGACTTCCCGCTGCCCGACGGGCCAAGCAGAACGACCATCTCTCCCGCCGAAATCTCTAGATCCAGCTTGCGCAATGCAAGCACTTGCGTCTCACCCGAGGTGTAGGTTTTGGTCAGCGCTCTTGCAGTGAAGACGGTGTCAGCCATGGCCGCCGGAATCGGATGTTCGAGGCATTCGTCGCGTCGCTTGCCACCATCATCCGTCGAGGCGAGTGCAACATTGATGCAAATCAAAACCGGGATCCGAGAGCCGGCACCGCGGCCGGATCGGCTAGTCCTGAACTGGTATTGATTTGCCTCAAGGAGGTCGGAGGCGGCCAAGCTACAATGCCGCCATTGGTGCTACGGCGCCTGTTCACTGAGCCAAGGATGAGGCAGATGAAAGCAAAGGATGTAATGACTACAAAGGTTGTTACCGTGTCGCCTGACCACAGCGTAAGACACGCCGCACGGATCATGTTGGATCATCCGCATCAGCGGCATGCCTGTCGTCGATGACAATGGCCGCCTGGCTGGAATTGTGAGCGAAGGTGATTTCCTGCGCAGGTCGGAGCTCGGTGCTCAGTTTTTCCGGCAGGTGAGGCGCGCGGCTATGTGAAGGGCCACAGCTGGAAAGTGGCGGATCTGATGACCTCGGATGTCATCGTGGCGGACGAGGAAACCCCGATAGCGCGAATTGTTGCGCTGATGCAGGAGCACGGCATAAAGCGCATTCCGGTGATGAGAGGACAGCGTCTGGTCGGCGTCGTCAGCCGCGCCGATCTTCTGCGCGTCTTCGTTGCGACGAGGTTTGACGACGCTACGGCGGCAGGTGACGATGCAATCCGGCGCAGCATTCTTATAGTGGTTGCGAGGGGACGCAGGGGTCGAAGCAGACGCGTTAACGCTTACGGTGACTGATGGCCTGGCGCATTTTTCCGGCGCGGTCAGATCGCAGAGTCAACGGGATGCTGTCCGCGTGGTTGCCGAAGGTGTCCGGGGCGTCAAAGGTGTGTTCGACCATCTGTATCTGTCGCATCCGTGAACAGCGGGCGGGAACACAGCGCTATACGATCGCATTCTCCCGAGAGCAACCGCATCGTGAACACCTCTGCCATGCAAGACGATCTAGCGACCCTGCAGCGGGAGACATTCGATTACTTCATCCGTGAGGCGAACCCCGCCAACGGTCTCATCCTGGACAAGACCGAGGCGAATTGGCCGGCAAGCATCGCGGCCACCGGCCTTGCGCTGGCATGCTATCCAGTGGGCGTCGAGCGCAGGTTCATGACGCGAGCCGCGGCTGTTGAACGCACTTTGACAACGCTACGCTTCTTCTGGAACAGCCCACAGGGCGTGGAACCGGACGCCACGGGATATCGCGGCTTCTACTACCACTTCCTGGACATGCAGACCGGCCGGCGGGCCTGGCAATGCGAGCTGTCGACGATCGACAGCACGTTGCTGCTAGCAGGCGCGCTGGCTGCAGGGCAGTATTTCGACGAAGATACCGAGGCCGAAGCCGAGATCCGCGGCTTAGCGGAAGCGCTCTACCGCCGGGCCGACTGGCGCTGGGCACAGGACGGGGGAGATACCGTAACCCATGGCTGGACTCCTGAGCACGGGTTCCTGAAATATCGCTGGCAAGGCTACGACGAAGCGCTCTTGCTCTATGTCCTGGGACTAGGTTCGCCGACACACCCGTTGCCCCCGAGCAGCTACACAGCGTGGTCCGCGACCTTCCGATGGGAGAGCTGTTACGGCTACGAATATCTTTATGCCGGACCCCTTTTCATTCACCAGCTCTCGCATGTATGGATCGATTTTCGCGGCCTGCAGGATGCCTTCATGCGCGGCAAGGGAAGCGATTATTTCGAAAACAGCCGGCGCGCCACCTTCGTCCAGCAGCATTACGCCGTCGACAATCCGCGTGGGTTCGAGGGTTATGGAGAACACTGCTGGGGCATCACCGCAAGCGAGGGTCCGGGCCCTTCCACGCTCAAGTTGAACGGCATCGAGCGCCGGTTCGAGGGCTATGTCGGGCGCGGTGTCCCTTATGGTCCCGATGATGGCACGCTCGCCCCGTGGGCTGTCGCGGCATCCTTGCCGTTTGCTCCTGAAATCGTCCGGCCGGCGATCAGCTTCTGCATCCACCAGGCCAAGCTCAAGGCCGCCAATGCCTATGGCTTCAAGGCGGCCTTTAATCCGACGCATCCGGGGACATCCGGCAGCGCCTTTGGATGGTGGGTTTCGCCTTGGCACTTCGGCCTAAATGAGGGCCCGGTTGTCCTGATGATCGAGAACGACCGCAGCGGCCTCTTGTGGCGGCTAATGCGCTCGTGCCGGTACATCCGCAGCGGCTTGCAACGGGCGGGGTTCGAGGGCGGCTGGTTGAGGGAGCTTGAACCAGGCTCGACGCCGGCTGCTTGATCGGCTTGCCGCGGCGGAATGAACAAAGCCCTGAAACAGGGGAGCGTCGTAGTCACGACCTTTCCTCTGGCGAAGCGTTCCCGGACAATTCGGCGCTGGCCCCGGCCAGCAAACCGGCGATGGAACTCACGTTCGACGGATGCGGGATCGAATCCGTACTCGCGACCTTATCGGCACCGGCCGCCAATAGCTGCGGCTAGGTGCCTTGGATGACGAAGCAGGAAATGAAGCCACCAAATATCGCAAATTGATCCCAGTCAAAGCGGAAAGGTCAACCATCGGCTTTAATCAAACAGCTGTTGATGTCGGGAGGTGCCATCATGGAAATCTCTTTTCGCGATCTTATGACAGTATTCCACGGCATGGGGTTTGGGGCGCTGTTCATGCTGGCGTTTTCGGCGGCGCTTGCCGAACTTTATCGAATGTCTGCGCCTGGAGCCCCATCCATTCCAAGCGCCAGAGAACACAATCTGCTTTTGTTTTATCTCTCGATAATGGTCATCCTTGCCTGGGGTGCGGTGCTGTCGGGTGCCTACATAGTGTATCCGTGGTATCGAGCGGCGGTGCCCCCAGGGGTTACCGATTTGGCCGACTATCCAAAATTTCTGCTGACCTCCAACCCGAAGACATCCGCGTGGCATAGCTTGGGCATGGAGTGGAAAGAACACGTGGCTTGGCTTGCGCCAATTGCCATGACGATGGTCGCCTATGTCTTCGCCAAATACGGACCGGCTTTGGCCAGGCAGAAAGAAATCCGCACGGCCGTGATCGGCTTCGCGGTTGTTGCCTTCGTGGCGACTGGTGTAGCGGGCGCTTTCGGGGCGTTTCTCAACAAATACGCTCCGGTTCGTGGTGGCGCGATGATTGAAATCATCGCCGGTGAACAGGAGGGCGAATGATCATGGCCAATATCAAGCCTATCAGGCCTGACGAGATTCCCAACGGTCCAGGTGCGGCCGCCATTTTGGCCGCCGGAATTGGGTGTGCCGCGATGGGGATTTTCGCGCTAGCGGGGGATGCCTTTGCGTCACTCAACCACTTCTTCACGTTCTATGCACCGACCGGTGCCTTGTCCGGCGTCTGGACCAGCGCAGTCATCGTCTGGCTGGTCGCGTGGTTTGTCCTTTCGCGCAGGTGGGCCCCAAAGAACGTGGAAATGACAAAGGTCCTTTCTGTGTCCTTCGCGTTGCTGGCGGTAGGCGTATTGCTGACGTTCCCGCCTGTCATGGACCTCATCCAGGGCAGGTAGAGAAAGAAACTTACTTGAGTTGGGCGCGGGCTTGGTCCATCGAAAGCGGCCAAGTTCGCGCGATCTATAGCTTCCCCTTGCCACCGGCACGTTCGCAACCATCGGCGCCGATCGAAATGTCGAGCTAGAATTCAAAGGCTGAAAACGATCGGCCCGGCGCAATCCACTGTCAGCCAGGTGCTTGCGTTCCGTGCAACGCGTCAATCTACCGGAAAACAGCCTATTCTATTGCCTCCCGGCCCGAAATTTCTTCTACGAGAATCCGGAAGAAAACGTGCGGTGTGCTGTCTGACACGGGAGGTGTGATCGGCCTGAGCGCGCCAGGCTCCCACCAGTCGGCGTGCTTGCTCAACACCGTCCATGCGTGACCGCGCTGAAACTCGTGGCCGGTCCGGTCACTCAGTTCTTCAAAGCGGCCGTCGACAACGACGCTTCTCCATCCGCGTCCTTGGCCGTGTTCCTCGACCTGCGCGCACACCAAGGGATTGGCTCTCATCCATTCGATCTTCTTGCCTAGCAAGGAAAACGCATAGAGGTGAGTGTCAGCGTAGGCGTAGTTGAAACACACGACGTAGGGCTGTCCGTCCTTCGCGCATGCAAGATGGCCGACGCGATTGGCCACCAGCAATTTCGTGCATTCCAAACTGGAAAGTGTGCGGATCCGCATCGATGCGATCTCCTGTTTTTTGTATTTCACATCTTGGCGGCCGGACTCGCAATGACGTGGATCAAACTGCTGCGTCCGCTTGGTCGGCAGGCCGCGCCTCGGAATGCGCGGGCGCCAATGGCAGCGGCAGCTTCAGGCTTGCAATCGCGGCGAGGCCCATTGCTGCGGCTGCGGCGAGGAAGGCGGCGCCTTCCAGCCCGGGGAACCCGAACAGCAGGCCGGCGGCCGCAGAGCCCACCGACATTCCGAGACTGACCGCCGCCGACTGGATGCCGAGTTCTACACCTTGGCTTCGTGTACTGATGCGCGACACCCAGTAGACGAGCAGTGGGCTGATCACCCCGGCCGAAGCAGCGACGATGGAAACAGCGAACAGCATTTCCGTGAGCCCGGCAATCGTCGGAATAAGCGCCAAGCCGATCGCCATCACCAGGAAGGCGGGAGCCGCAAGCAATCTTGCCGCTGCGGGTTTGACGAGGGGCGAAAAGACAATGCCCTGGACCGCAAACATGACAACGCTGCATGTCGCGAACATGAGGCCGAGCGCGGCCGGACCCATTGCGAGTTCGGCGTTTCGCAGGGTGAGCCCGACCTCGAATGCGCCAAGCCCTGCCGCAGCCACGGCGGCAAGTGAGAGCAGCCGTAACTCTCCGGGTGCGAACATTGATGCCCCGGGTTTGTTCGCCTCAACACGGGGACCGGGCAGCAGGTTTCCAGGCAGCACAGACCACACACCAAGCGCTGCCGCTGCAGCGAGGCCGGACGCAAGAAGGAAGGGAACGGTCTGTGGCGGGACAGCCACGCCGCCCAAATGAAGCTTCAGTTCCGCCGCGAGCCCGCCAAGGGTAGGCCCGACCAGGAAGCCTGCGATCGATGCCATGCTCATCCGGCCGAACGCCCTTGTGCGGCAATCGTCCCCGCCTTCGGTATCGGCAATGAACGCAAGAGCCGTGGGCCCCACGGCAGCCGCGAAGCCGCCATTCAATATCCGACCGACATAAAGAACGAGCAGACTTGGGGCCAGCGCAGAAGCGGCCAAGGTGATGGCAAAGCCGATCAGGCCGACGACAAGGACAGGTCTGCGCCCGATCAAATCCGACCACTTCCCCCAGAGGAAAGCGGCGCCCACCGGCGCGGCGACATAGGCAGCAGTCAGGAAGCCAATCTGCCGCGCATTGAATGTCGGATCTGTCGCACCGGCAAGCCGCTCGACCATCATCGGCAGGACCGGCAAGACGATTCCGTAGCCGAGCGCAACGACAAAGGCCGAGGCGAGCAGTGCGCTCAGGGCCCATTGCGACGTCGGCGGGCGAGCTTGCATCGACACGCTCATGCCTGTGCGCCCGTGGGGTGCCGATGAGCGACGCCTTCTTTCATCGATGCTGTGGCAGGTCGAATGCCTTCGAGCTGGGTTCGCTTGAGCAAAAGGGCGTTGA
>NZ_SUEG01000100.1:4979-19451 GCF_005063415.1 Mesorhizobium sp. | reverse complement strand
CAATCGTGCCAATGTTCACATGAGGCTTAGTGCGCTCGAATTTACCTTTTGCCATGTGATCTCTCCATTCCTGCCAGCCCGTGCGGGCCTTGAATTAAGTTACTGATGCAACTCGTTTCGAGTTACGCGTATTTCTTCTGGACTTCCTGGGCGACCGCGGTCGGGACCGGTTCGTAATGGTCGAACTGCATCGTGTAGGCCGCGCGGCCCTGGCTCATCGAGCGAAGGTTGTCCACGTATTTGAACATGTTGGCGAGCGGCACCATCGCGTTGATGACCACAGCCACGCCACGGGCTTCCTGGCCCTGGATCTGGCCGCGACGGCCGTTCAGGTCGCCGATAACGCTGCCGACGTAATCTTCCGGCGTCACCACCTCGACCTTCATGATCGGCTCGAGCAACTGCACGCCAAGCTTGGGCGCTGCTTCACGGAAGCAGGCGCGGCCGGCGATTTCGAAGGCCAGAACCGAGGAGTCCACGTCGTGGTAGGCGCCATCGATCAGCGTCGCCTTGACGCCGATCATCGGGAAGCCGGCGAACGGGCCCGAGGTCATGACGCTGTTGATGCCCTTTTCGACACCGGGGATGTATTCCTTCGGCACAGCGCCGCCGACGATCTTGGTTTCGAACTCGAATTCGCTGCTTTCCGGATTCGGCTCGAACAGGATCTTGACGCGGGCGAACTGGCCGGTACCGCCGGTCTGCTTCTTGTGCGTGTAGTCCTGCTCGTGCTTGCGGGTGATCGTCTCGCGGTAGGCCACCTGCGGCGCGCCGACATTGGCCTCGACCTTGAACTCGCGACGCATGCGGTCGACGATGATGTCGAGGTGAAGTTCGCCCATGCCGGAGATGATCGTCTGGCCGCTTTCCTCGTCGGTCTTGACGCGGAACGACGGATCCTCGGCGGCCAGGCGGTGAAGGGCGAGGCCCATCTTTTCCTGGTCGTTCTTGGTCTTCGGCTCGATGGCGATCTGGATAACCGGATCGGGGAATTCCATGCGCTCGAGGATGACCGGATGCAGCGGATCACTGAGCGTGTCGCCGGTGGTGGTGTCCTTGAGACCAGCGAGGGCGACGATGTCGCCGGCAAACGCCTCTTCGACGTCGGCGCGCGAATTCGCATGCATCTGCAACATACGGCCGATGCGCTCTTTCTTGCCCTTCACGGTGTTGTCGACCGAGATGCCCTTGGTGAGCTTGCCCGAATAGATGCGGGCAAAGGTGAGCGAACCGACGAACGGGTCGTTCATGATCTTGAAGGCGAGCATCGACAGCGGCTCGTTGTCGTCGGCATGACGCTCGATCTCGGCGTCGGTCTTGGCGTCGACGCCCTTGATTGCCGGAACGTCGGCCGGCGACGGCAGATATTCGACGACGGCGTCGAGCAGCGGCTGCACGCCCTTGTTCTTGAAGGCCGAGCCGCAGAACATCGGATAGAACTTCACCGCGATCGTGCCCTTGCGGATGAGCGCACGGATCTCGTCATTGCTCGGCATCTTGCCTTCGAGGTAATTCTCGAGGGCCGTTTCGTCCATTTCGACGGCGGCCTCGATCATCTTCTCGCGGTATTCTTCGGCACGAGCCTTGAGGTCGGCAGGGATCTCGACGATGTCCCAGGCAGCGCCCAGCGTCTCGTCGCGCCAGACCAGCGCGTTCATCTCGACGAGGTCGACGACACCCTTGAACTCGGTCTCGGCGCCGATCGGCAGCTGCATGACGACGGCATGCGCACCGAGGCGCGAACCGATCATCTCGACCGAGCGGTAAAAGTCGGCGCCGATCTTGTCCATCTTGTTGCAGAAGATCATGCGCGGCACGCGGTACTTGTCAGCCTGGCGCCAGACGGTCTCCGTCTGCGGCTCGACACCGGCATTGGCATCGAGCAGCGCGATGGCGCCGTCGAGCACGCGCAGCGAACGCTCGACCTCGATGGTGAAGTCGACGTGGCCGGGGGTGTCGATGATGTTGAAGCGATGCATCTTGCCGTCGCGACCCTTCCAGAAGGTCGTGGTGGCGGCCGACGTGATGGTGATGCCGCGCTCCTGCTCCTGCTCCATCCAGTCCATGGTGGCAGCGCCGTCGTGGACTTCGCCGATCTTGTGCGACTTGCCCGTGTAATAGAGGACGCGCTCGGTGGTCGTCGTCTTGCCGGCGTCGATATGCGCCATGATACCGAAATTGCGGTAGTCTTCGATTTTATATTCGCGGGCCATGGGAGGTGCCTCTTCAGTCTCGTTCGCGCTTTACCAGCGGTAGTGCGCGAAAGCGCGGTTGGCTTCTGCCATCTTGTGGGTGTCTTCACGCTTCTTGACAGCGGTGCCGCGGTTGTTGGCCGCGTCCATCAGCTCGCCGGAGAGGCGGTCGACCATAGTGGTCTCGTTGCGGTTGCGGGCGGCGGCGATCAGCCAGCGGATGGCCAATGCCTGACGGCGCTCGGGGCGCACGTCGACCGGAACCTGGTAGGTGGCGCCGCCGACGCGGCGCGAACGCACTTCCACATGCGGCGCGACATTGTCGAGCGCCTGATGGAAGACGGTGACCGGCTCCTGCTTGGTCTTGAACTGGACCTGATCGAGCGCGCCGTAGACGATGGTCTCGGCAACCGACTTCTTGCCGTCATACATGACGGCATTCATGAACTTGGTGACGATCAGATCGCCGAACTTCGGGTCCGGATTGATCTCACGCTTTTCTGCACTGTGACGACGGGACATTTTTTCTCTGCCTCAATTCTACGCGGTGGCCTGGATCCCGGATCGTCGCTTGACGCCGTCCGGAACGACCTTGGCTACGCTTCGGTCACTTCGGACGCTTGGCGCCGTATTTCGAACGGCGCTGCTTGCGGTTCTTCACGCCTTGCGTGTCGAGCACGCCGCGGATGATGTGGTAACGGACGCCCGGAAGATCCTTGACGCGGCCGCCGCGGATCATCACCACCGAGTGCTCCTGAAGGTTATGGCCCTCGCCGGGGATGTAACCGATCACTTCAAAACCATTGGTCAGGCGAATCTTGGCCACCTTGCGCAGCGCCGAGTTCGGCTTCTTCGGCGTCGTGGTGTAGACGCGCGTGCAGACGCCCCGCTTCTGCGGGTTCTGCTGCATGGCCGGGACCTTGTTGCGCTTCACCGGCGCAATGCGCGGCTTGCGGATCAGCTGGTTGACGGTAGGCATTAAACCCTCTTGTCTCTCAATTCCGTGTCTTGCCCGGTCAGGGCCGCTCAAAGCGTCATTTCCATACGCAAATTCGGGCCACAAACCGCGCCTCGCGGTCTTGCCCGAACAAATGGCAGAGGAAGCGGAAGCCGCTTCATGCACGCCGGAAATGTCTTTTCGCTCGTAAAACGAACCCTGTTTGAGGCAAACTCCAAAGCGTGTCGCTTCGGAAGCGAGAGCCTCACATCGGTTCTGACTGGGCGGCTTCTACTCGTATGGCCACTGTCCGTCAACCCCGGAGCGGCAAATATTGCGCTGAACCCGAGGCTTGGCAGCCATGCGAAAAACGCATGTAATTTTCTTGCGCCGTTTTTCAAGAGGAAGGCAGAAAGTGACCGGCTTGCGGCTGTTTCCACGCAGTGCTTCGTGCGAAAAGGCGGCATGAACAGCCCAAAACCCCTCGCCCGGAGGTACGAACCCGTGAATGACAATGAGGAGCGCCCGGTCACCATTATTACCGGCCGGGTGTGGAAGCGCAAAGGCGGCAAGCCGGAAGGCGTGCATGTGATGCTGGTCGCGCCGGACGACGATTCGGCGGTGCGCCGCGCTCTCGAATCGCTTGCCGCGGAAGGTTACGCCGAGGCCGAGCTCGACCAGATCGGCGACCTGGACGGCGTGCCCGACGAGGAGCCGCATCTGTCCGCCTATCAGGGCGCGCTCGAAGGCGAAGTATCGATCGTGACATTCGATGTGCCGATCTGACGAGATCTGAATCGCGGTCGATCTCGCGGGCCGGCGACAAAAGCCCGGCGACTTGCCCGGCACAAGTTCTCTGCTAAGAAGCGACCTCTGGCAAAACCAAGCACACTCAACCTGCGGAGTTCCCATGTCCTCTAGCCCCATCAAGCTCGGCATCGTCGGCGTGGGAAAGATCGTCCGCGACCAGCACCTGCCGGCGCTGGCGAAGGACCACGACTATCGCCTGGTCGCCGCAGCGAGCCGCCACGGGAAAGTCGAAGACACCCCGAATTTCCCGACGATCGAGGCGATGCTCGACGCGGTGCCGGAGCTCGAGGCGGTGTCGCTGTGCATGCCGCCGCAGTTTCGCTATGACGCAGCGCGCACGGCGCTGGCGGCGAAAAAGCATGTCTTCTTGGAAAAGCCGCCCGGCGCCACGGTCAGCGAGGTCGAAGACCTGAAGGCCCTGGCGGCAGCGAACGGCGTCTGCCTGTTCGCCAGCTGGCATTCACGCTATGCGCCGGCCGTCGAAGCTGCACGTGCATTCCTCAGCTCGACTACGATCAGGTCGGCCGCCATCAACTGGAAGGAAGACGTGCGCCGCTGGCATCCGAATCAGGAATGGATCTGGGCTCCCGGCGGCTTTGGCGTCTTCGATCCCGGCATCAACGCGCTGTCGATCGCTACCCACGTGCTGCCGCCGATGTTTATCAGCTCGGCAGAGCTCGATTTCCCCGAGAACCGCGCGGCTCCGATCGCCGCCCATATCGCCTTTCGCACTTCGAACGGTCTGCCGGTCACGATGGAACTCGACTGGCGTCAGACCGGCCCGCAAAGCTGGGACATTCTGGCTGATACCGAGGCCGGATCGATGGTGCTTTCTGGCGGCGGCTCAAAGCTCGCCATCGATGGCCGCGTCGTTCACGAGGAGCCGGAAGCGGAATACCCGATGCTCTACAAGCGATTCGCCGAGATCGTGCGCGCCGGCACCTCCGACGTCGACCTGGCGCCCCTCCAGCACGTCGCCGATGCCTTCATGCTGGGCAAGCGCAATGTGGTGGAAGCTTTTTTCGATTGATGAGTAGGCGCCGGCCGGATCGCAGGTCCGGCCGCGCACCGCCTAAGTTCAACCGACGATCGCTATGGCAAAGCCGTCATAGCCTTTGGCGCCAACAGTCTGGATCGCGGTGCCTTCCAGACGCTTGTCGCTGCCGATGAACGAGAACGCCGCGCGTGCCCCTTCGACATTGGCGTCGCGCCCATCTTCATTCACCACCGCGCCGTCACGGATGACATTGTCGCAGACGATGACGGTCCCCGGCCTCGAAAGCCGCATGGCCCACGACAGATAGTGCGGGTTGTTCGGCTTGTCAGCGTCGATGAAGATGAAGTCGAACGGCCCGGCATTCTCGGCGCCTAACGCCGCAAGCGACTGAAGCGCCGGTCCGACCCGCAGTTCCACCCGGTCAGATATCCCTGCCCGTTCAAAGTTCGACCGCGCGACACTGGCGTGGTGCGGATCAAGTTCGAGCGTCACGACCTTGCCGTCCACGGGCAACGCTCGCGCCATCCAGATTGTCGAGTAGCCGCCCAACGTGCCGATTTCGAGTACCTTCTTCGCTCCCTGCATTCGCGCAAGAAGTGACAGCAGCTTGCCCTGCGCCGGCGAAACATCGATCGCCGGCAGGCCGTGGTCATGGTTGGCCGCCAGAACGGCATCGAGGGCGGGATCCGGCTCGAAAAGAGCTTCGACAATGTAGTCGTCGACAGAAGCCCAGGTCTTCCTGCTCATCGTTTCTCCTCCGATCCGATTGGGGAACCACAATGCGAAAAGGGGCCACTTGGGCCCCTTTTCTATCTTCATCTTTCTTGCGCGCTTACTGCGCGGCGGAAGCCATGTCGGTCAGCATCGGCTCGGCGACCTCGACGCCGGACGCCTTGCGGCGCTCGTCGATGATCAACTCGTCGCGCGAGGTGGCGATGCGCCGGATCTGGCTCATCGTGCCACCGGTACCGGCCGGGATCAGCCGGCCGACGATGACGTTTTCCTTCAGCCCCTGCAGCATGTCGGTCTTGCCGGCAACCGCAGCTTCGGTCAGCACCCTCGTCGTCTCCTGGAAGGAGGCGGCGGAGATGAAGGACGGCGTCTGCAGCGAGGCCTTGGTGATGCCAAGCAGCACCGGCTGGCCTTCGGCCGGCTTCTTGCCCTCCTCGACCAGGCGCTCGTTGACCTCTTCCAGCTCGATCACGTCGACGTGGTCGCCCGGAATGTAGGTCGAATCGCCCTGCGTGGTGATCTCGACCTTCTGCAGCATCTGGCGAACGATCACCTCGATGTGCTTGTCGTTGATCGACACGCCCTGCAGTCGGTAGACCTCCTGGATCTCGTTGACGAGGTAGGAGGCAAGCGCCTCCACGCCCTTGATCGCCAGGATGTCGTGCGGCGCCGGATTGCCGTCGAGGATGTAGTCGCCTTTCTCGATGACGTCGCCGTCCTGGAGATGGAACGGCTTGCCCTTCGGGATCAGGTATTCGACCGGCTCAAGCGTCGAGTCATGCGGCTCGATGATGATGCGGCGCTTGTTCTTGTAGTCGCGGCCGAAGCGGATCGTGCCATCGATCTCGGCGATGATGGCGTGATCCTTCGGACGGCGTGCCTCGAACAGTTCGGCCACACGCGGCAGACCACCGGTGATGTCCTTGGTCTTGGCGCTTTCCATCGGAATACGCGCCAGCACGTCGCCGGGGCGAACCTGTGCGCCCGGCTCGACCGAAAGAATGGCCTCGACCGAGAGCAGGAAGCGGGCGTCGCCGCCCTTCGACAGCTTGCCGACCTTGCCCTTGGCGTCCTGGATGGCAATCGCCGGCTTGAGGTCGTTGCCGCGTGGCGTCGAGCGCCAGTCGATGACCTCACGCTTGGTGATGCCGGTCGATTCGTCGGCCGTTTCCTGAACGGAAATGCCGTCGACCAGATCCTCGTACGACACCCTGCCCTCGATTTCGGTGAGGACCGGGCGGGTATAAGGATCCCACTCGGCGATACGCTGGCCCCGCTTCACCTTGTCGCCATCGTCGACGAAGATGCGCGAACCGTAGGTGACGCGGTGCGTGGCGCGTTCCTTGCCGGCTTCATCGAGGATCAGCACCGCCATGTTGCGGCCCATGACCATCAGCTGGCCGTCGGAGTTGCGCACCACGTTGCGGTTGCGGATCTCGACCTTGCCCTCATAGGAGGCTTCAAGGAACGAGGAATCCACCACCTGCGCCGTGCCGCCCATGTGGAAGGTACGCATGGTGAGCTGGGTGCCCGGCTCGCCGATCGACTGCGCCGCAATGACGCCGACAGCCTCGCCCTGGTTGACCGGGGTGCCGCGGGCCAGATCGCGTCCGTAGCAGACCGCGCAGACGCCAACCCTGACTTCGCAGGTCAGCGCCGAGCGGATGCGGACCGACTGGACGCCGGCCTTTTCGATCTGTTCCACGTCGCGCTCGTCCATCAGCGTTCCAGCCTTGACCAGAACCTCGCCCGACACCGGATGGGTGATGTCGTCGAGCGAGGTGCGGCCGAGAACGCGCTGGCCAACCGAGGCGACGACCTGACCGGCATCGACGATCGGCTGCATGGTGAGGCCCTTGTCGGTGCCGCAGTCGAGCGAGTTGACGATGCAGTCCTGCGCCACATCGACCAGACGACGGGTGAGGTAGCCCGAGTTCGCCGTCTTCAAGGCGGTGTCGGCCAGACCCTTGCGGGCGCCGTGGGTCGAGTTGAAGTACTCGAGCACGGTCAGGCCTTCCTTGAAGTTCGAGATGATCGGCGTCTCGATGATTTCACCCGACGGCTTGGCCATCAGGCCGCGCATGCCGGCGAGCTGGCGCATCTGGGTGGGCGAGCCACGCGCACCGGAGTGCGACATCATGTAGATCGAGTTCATCGGCTTTTGACGGCCATTGTCCTCGAACTCGACCGCCTTGATGCGGGCCATCATTTCGTCGGCGACCTTTTCCGAGCACTTGGCCCAGGCGTCGACGACCTTGTTGTACTTCTCGCCCTGGGTGATCAGGCCGTCATTGTACTGCTGCTCGTATTCCTTGGCCAAAGCCTCGGTGTCGGACACCAGCTTGATCTTGGCGTCCGGGATCAGCATGTCGTCCTTGCCGAACGAAATGCCGGCACGGCAGGCGTGGCTGAAGCCGAGAGCCATGATGCGGTCGCAGAAAATGACCGTCTCCTTCTGACCGCAATGGCGGTAGACGGTGTCGATCATCTTGGAGATGTTCTTCTTGGTCATCTCCTGGTTGGCGGTCTCGTAGGGCACGTTGTGGTTCTTCGGCAGAAGCTCGCCAATAATCATGCGGCCAGGCGTGGTGTCGTAGATCTTCGACACGACCTTGCCGTCGGCGTCGACCGTGCGGAAGCGCCCCTTGATCTTGGCATGCAGCGTCACCGCCTTGGTCTCGAGCGCGTGCTGGAGCTCGCCCATGTCGGCAAACACCATGCCCTCGCCCGGCTCGTTCTGGTTGACGATCGAGAGATAGTAGAGACCGAGAACCATGTCCTGCGACGGCACGATGATCGGCGCACCGGAAGCCGGGTGCAGGATGTTGTTGGTCGACATCATCAGCACGCGGGCTTCGAGCTGCGCTTCCAGCGACAGCGGCACGTGGACCGCCATCTGGTCGCCGTCGAAGTCGGCGTTGAAGGCCGTGCAGACCAGCGGGTGAAGCTGGATCGCCTTGCCTTCTATCAGGATCGGCTCGAACGCCTGGATACCGAGGCGGTGCAGCGTCGGTGCGCGGTTCAAAAGCACCGGATGCTCGCGGATGACCTCGTCGAGGATATCCCAGACCTCCGGACGCTCCTTCTCGACCAGCTTCTTCGCCTGCTTGACGGTCGAGGAGTAACCCTTGGCGTCGAGACGGGCGTAGATGAAGGGCTTGAACAGCTCGAGCGCCATCTTCTTCGGCAGGCCGCACTGGTGCAGCTTGAGCTCCGGACCGGTGACGATGACCGAGCGGCCGGAATAGTCGACGCGCTTGCCGAGCAGGTTCTGGCGGAACCGGCCCTGCTTGCCCTTCAGCATGTCGGACAGCGACTTCAGCGGACGCTTGTTGGCGCCGGTGATGACGCGGCCGCGGCGGCCGTTGTCGAACAGCGCATCGACGGCTTCCTGCAGCATGCGCTTTTCATTGCGCACGATGATGCCGGGCGCGCGCAGCTCGATCAGCCGCTTCAAGCGGTTGTTGCGGTTGATGACGCGGCGGTAGAGGTCGTTCAGATCCGACGTGGCGAAACGGCCGCCGTCCAGCGGGACAAGCGGACGCAGATCCGGCGGAATCACCGGAACCACCTTCATGATCATCCATTCCGGACGGTTGCCGGATTCCATGAAGTTCTCGACGACCTTGAGCCGCTTGAGGTACTTCTTCTGCTTGAGCTCGGACGTGGTCGAAGCCAGTTCCGAACGCAGATCGCCGGCGATCTTCTCGAGGTCCATGCCGGCCAGAAGGTCATGGATCGCCTCGGCGCCGATCATGGCCGTGAACGAGTCCTCGCCATACTCGTCGACGGCCATCATGTACTCTTCCTCGCTGAGCAGCTGGTGCTCCTTCAGCGCGGTGAGGCCGGGTTCGGTGACGATGTAGTTCTCGAAGTAGAGGACCCGCTCGATGTCCTTCAGCGTCATATCGAGCAGCGTGCCGATGCGCGACGGCAGCGACTTCAGGAACCAGATGTGGGCGACCGGTGCCGCCAGCTCGATATGGCCCATGCGCTCGCGGCGGACGCGCGACAGCGTGACTTCGACGCCGCACTTCTCGCAGATGACGCCCTTGTACTTCATGCGCTTGTACTTGCCGCACAGGCACTCATAGTCCTTGATCGGACCAAAAATGCGCGCGCAGAACAGGCCGTCACGCTCCGGCTTGAAGGTGCGGTAGTTGATGGTCTCCGGCTTCTTGATCTCGCCGAACGACCAGGACAGAATCTTCTCAGGGCTGGCAAGCGAGATCCGGATGGAATCGAACACCTGCGCAGGCGCCTGGGGGTTGAAGAGATTCATGACCTCTTGGTTCATGCCGTTCTCCTTTTCGGGGTCCTCGAAAACCCCTTGCATCTAGCGCGGGCCAAACGCCCGCCGACTTGATCGGCCATCGACCGAAGAATTTGGGTGCGCCCCGGTCGCGAGAGCCCTCTCCCGCGACCGAGCGTCTTGCTTATTCGGCCGCGTCGGGCAGCCGGATCGGGTTGTCGTCGAGCTTGGTGTTCTCCAGCTCGACATTGAGGCCGAGAGACCGCATTTCCTTGACGAGAACGTTGAAGCTCTCGGGGATGCCGGCCTCGAAGGTGTCGTCGCCTCTGACGATCGCCTCGTAGACCTTGGTGCGGCCGGCGACGTCGTCCGACTTCACCGTCAGCATCTCCTGCAGCGTGTAGGCGGCGCCGTACGCTTCGAGCGCCCAGACCTCCATCTCGCCGAAGCGCTGGCCACCGAACTGCGCCTTGCCGCCCAGCGGCTGCTGGGTAACGAGCGAGTACGGCCCGATCGAACGCGCGTGGATCTTGTCGTCCACAAGGTGGTGAAGCTTGAGCATATATATGTAGCCCATCGTCACTTTGCGATCGAACGGTTCGCCGGTGCGTCCGTCATAGAGCTGCGACTGACCGCTGGTGTGCAGGCCCGCCTGCTCCAGCATGATGTTGATGTCGGCCTCGTGCGCGCCGTCGAATACCGGTGTCGCGATGGAGACGCCGCGGCGCATCTGCTCGCTGAGGCGAACGATGCTCTCGTCGTCGTATTCGCGGACCGGCTCGTTGCGGTCGTTGGCCGGCATGAAACTCTCGAGCGTCTTGCGCAGCGGCTTGATGTCGCCCGCCGTCTTGTACGCGTCGATCAGATCGCCGATCTTCCTGCCCATTCCGGCGCAGGCCCAGCCCAGATGCGTTTCCAGGATCTGGCCGACATTCATGCGCGACGGCACACCCAACGGGTTGAGCACGATATCGGCATGCGTGCCGTCCTCGAGGAAAGGCATGTCCTCGACCGGAACGATCCGCGACACGACACCCTTGTTGCCGTGCCGGCCGGCCATCTTGTCGCCGGGCTGCATCTTGCGCTTCACTGCCACGAAGACCTTGACCATCTTCATGACCCCCGGAGGCATTTCGTCGCCGCGCTGCACCTTCTCGACCTTGTCCATGAAGCGCTGCTCGAGCGCCTTCTTGGAATCGTCGTACTGGCCACGCAGGGCTTCCAGTTCGCTCTGAAGCTTTTCGTTCTCCACGGCAAACTGCCACCACTGCGAACGCGGATACTCGTCGAGCGTGTCCTTCGACAGCTTCGAGCCCTTCTTGAAGCCCTTCGGCCCGGCAATCGCCTCCTTGCCGACGAGAACGTCGGAAAGACGCGAATAGACGTTGCGGTCGAGGATCGCCTGCTCGTCGTCGCGGTCCTTGGCGAGGCGTTCGATCTCCTCGCGCTCGATCGCCATGGCGCGCTCGTCCTTCTCGACGCCGTGGCGGTTGAAGACGCGCACTTCGACGACGGTGCCGAAGGTTCCCGGAGGCATGCGCATCGAAGTGTCACGCACGTCCGAGGCCTTTTCACCGAAGATGGCGCGCAGCAGCTTTTCTTCCGGCGTCATCGGGCTTTCGCCCTTCGGCGTGATCTTGCCGACCAGGATGTCGCCCGGCTGCACTTCCGCACCGATGTAGACGATGCCGGCCTCATCGAGGTTCTTCAGCGCTTCTTCCGATACGTTCGGGATGTCGCGCGTGATCTCCTCCGGCCCGAGCTTGGTGTCGCGGGCCATGACTTCGAACTCCTCGATGTGGATCGAGGTGAAGACGTCGTCGGCGACGATACGCTCGGACAAGAGGATGGAATCCTCGTAGTTGTAGCCGTTCCACGGCATGAACGCGACCAGCACGTTGCGGCCGAGGGCCAGATCACCGAGCTCGGTCGACGGGCCGTCGGCAATGATGTCGCCCTTGTTGACCCGGTCGCCCATGCGCACCAGCGGACGCTGGTTGATGCAGGTGTTCTGGTTCGAACGCTGGAACTTCATCAGCCGGTAGATATCGACGCCGGACTTGCCGGGATCGAGATCTTCCGTGGCGCGGATGACGATACGCGTCGCGTCCACCTGGTCGACGATGCCGCCGCGGCGGGCGCCGATGGCGGCGCCTGAGTCACGGGCGACGATCGGCTCCATGCCGGTGCCGACGAACGGCGCTTCGGCGCGTACCAGCGGCACGGCCTGACGCTGCATGTTCGAGCCCATCAGCGCGCGGTTGGCGTCGTCGTTCTCGAGGAACGGGATCAGGGCCGCGGCCACCGACACCATCTGCTTCGGCGACACGTCCATCAGATCGACGTTTTCGCGCGGCGCCATCATCACTTCGCCGGCGTTGCGGCAAATGACGAATTCGTCGACGAAATGACCATTCTTGTCGAGCTCGGCATTGGCCTGCGCGACGTGGTGCTTGGCCTCTTCCATAGCCGAGAGGTAGACGACCTCATTGGTCAGCTTGCCGTTGACGATCTTGCGGTACGGGCTCTCGATGAAGCCGTATTTGTTGACGCGCGCGAAGGTCGCAAGCGAGTTGATCAGGCCGATATTCGGGCCTTCCGGCGTCTCGATCGGGCAGATGCGGCCGTAATGCGTCGGGTGCACGTCGCGCACTTCGAATCCGGCACGCTCGCGGGTCAGACCGCCCGGTCCAAGCGCCGAAAGACGACGCTTGTGGGTGATCTCCGACAGCGGGTTGGTCTGATCCATGAACTGCGACAGCTGCGAGGAACCGAAGAACTCGCGCACGGCGGCAGCCGCCGGCTTGGCGTTGATCAGGTCCTGCGGCATCACCGTGTCGATCTCGATCGAGGACATACGTTCCTTGATCGCGCGCTCCATACGCAGCAGGCCGACGCGGTACTGGTTCTCCATCAGCTCGCCGACCGAGCGCACGCGGCGATTGCCGAGATTGTCGATGTCGTCGATCTCGCCCTTGCCGTCGCGCAGTTCGACCAGCGTCTTGACCACGGCCAGGATGTCGTCCTTGCGCAGCACGCGCACGGTGTCCTCGGCCTTGAGCTCGAGGCGCATGTTCATCTTGACGCGGCCGACGGCCGACAGATCATAGCGCTCGCTGTCGAAGAACAGCGAGTTGAACATGGCTTCGGCGGTTTCGAGCGTCGGCGGCTCGCCGGGGCGCATGACGCGGTAGATGTCGAACAGCGCGTCCTGGCGGCTCTCGTTCTTGTCGACGTTGAGCGTGTTGCGGATATAGGCGCCGACATTGACGTGGTCGATGTCGAGAACCTTGATCTCGTCCTCGCCGGTGCCGAGCAGCACTTTCAGCGTCTTTTCGTCGATCTCGTCGCCGGCTTCGAGGAAGATTTCGCCGGTCGCGTAGTTGACGATATCCTCTGCAAGGTAGTTGCCAAGCAGATCCTCGTCGGTCGCCTTGATCGCCTTGAGACCCTTTTCGCCAAGCGCCCTGGCCTGGCGGGCGGTGATCTTCTTGCCGGCCTCGACGACGACTTCGCCGGTGTCGGCATCGACCAGGTCACCAACGGCCTTGAGGCCGCGGAAACGCTCGACGTTGAACGGGATGCGCCAATGGTCGCCGGCACGCTTGTAGATGATCTTGTTGTAGAAGGTCGACAGGATCTCTTCGCCGTCCATGCCGAGCGCCATCAGCAGCGACGTCACCGGAATCTTGCGGCGGCGATCGATACGGGCGTGCACGACGTCCTTGCTATCGAACTCGATGTCGAGCCACGAACCGCGATAGGGAATGACACGCGCGGCAAACAGAAGCTTGCCGGACGAGTGCGACTTGCCCTTGTCATGGTCGAAGAAGACGCCCGGTGAACGGTGCATCTGCGAGACGATGACGCGCTCGGTGCCGTTGACAATGAAGGTGCCGTTCAAGGTCATGAGCGGCATGTCGCCCATGTAGACGTCCTGCTCCTTGATGTCCTTGATCGACTTCGCGCCGGTATCCTCGTCGATATCGAACACGATGAGGCGCAGCGTCACCTTGAGCGGCGCCGCATAGGTCAGGTCGCGCTGACGGCATTCGTCAACGTCGAATTTGGGTCCCTCGAACTCGTATTTCACGAATTCCAGCATCGAGGAGCCGGAAAAATCGGAAATCGGGAAGACCGACTTGAAAACTGCCTGCAGCCCCTCGTCAGGACGCCCACCCTTGGGCTCCTCCACCATCAGGAACTGGTCATAGGATGCCTTCTGAACCTCAATCAGGTTCGGCATCTCCGCAACTTCCGGGATCTTTCCGAAAAACTTGCGTACGCGTCTGCGGCCATTGAAAGTCTGGGTCTGGGCCATCGTCGCTCCTTAGCTCAATTCTCGGGACGAGCCTCGCCGCGGCTCGCCTTGCATCTCGGGCCACCTCGGCGGCCCTGTCTTGTTGCCCGCCGCCTGTCGGCGGCTTCTTGTCTTTTCACCCACCACCAATTGGCGGTGGGCCAGAAACGGGAGAAAACCCGTTTCCTGAAGGCCGGTTTGCGGCCCTCAGGAAAGAGGTTTTCGCACTCTTCGCGCTACGAACCTCCCTCC
>NZ_SUEG01000100.1:0-4969 GCF_005063415.1 Mesorhizobium sp. | reverse complement strand
TCCGCCGGTACTCAACGCTTACTTCAGTTCAACCTTGGCGCCGGCTGCTTCCAGCTGGGCCTTGAACTTGTCCGCGTCGGCCTTGGAAACGGCTTCCTTGACCGGCTTCGGAGCCGCCTCGACCAGGTCCTTGGCTTCCTTGAGGCCAAGACCGGTGATGGCGCGAACTTCCTTGATGACGTTGATCTTCTGAGCGCCTGCCTCGGTGAGGACGACGTCGAATTCCGTCTTTTCCTCGACCGGAGCAGCAGCGGCCGCAGCGCCGCCGGCAGCGGCAACCGCCACCGGAGCAGCGGCGGAAACGCCCCACTTTTCTTCAAGAAGCTTCGACAGCTCGGCCGCCTCGAGGACGGTCAGCTTCGAAAGGTCGTCTACGATCTTTGCCAGATCAGCCATTGCAATGTTCCTTCATAAGGTTCGAACGTGTGTTTGTGATAGCGAGGAACGGCCTCATGCCGCCTCGTCCTTCCGGGCGTAAGCGCCGATGACGCGCGCGACCGAAGCCGCAGGCGCATTGACGATCTGGGCGATCCGGGTTGCCGGCGTGGCGATCATGCCAACCAGCCTGGCGCGCAGCTCATCGAGCGACGGAAGTGTGGCGAGTGCCTTCACACCGTCGGCGTTGAGCGAGGTGGTGCCCATTGCGCCGCCGAGAATGACGAGCTTGTCATTCCCCTTGGCGAAATCGGACGCGACCTTCGGCGCCGCAATCGGATCCTCCGAATAGGCGATCAGCGTCTGTCCCTTGAACAGCTCGATGATCGATGCGGAGTCCGTGCCCTGAAGAGCGATTTTGGCGAGACGGTTCTTCGCGACTTTGACGGTGCCACCGGCGGCGCGCATTTTCGACCGAAGGTCGTTCATTTGCGCGACAGTGATACCGGCGTAGTGGGCCACGACGACTGAACCCGCGCTTGAAAACGCATCATTCAGGCCCGTGACGAGTTCGCGTTTTTCCGCTCTGTCCACTGCCTATCTCCAGTTGACCCCTGCCCTCTACGAAGGACAGGCGTCGGGTTGCCTTTTGCCGGCCGGGCCATCCAGTAACGGATCTCCCGAACGACGCTCGAGGATCCTGCCCCCTTTCGCCACACCTGCCGGCAAGCCGGACGGTGCGCAGACAAAAGGCAAACACGGTTCGAACCTTTCATTGGAGCTTGTGGCTCCTTTGTCCGGTCTTCACCCGTCTCATGCAGGCCCACATGAATTAAGGCCCACATCACCTAAGGCTTGGGGGCCGCCTGCAATCTCGGACAGGATGTCCGGAAGCCTTTCGACTTCCGGTACCGGGCCGCCGACAGGTCGGAGGCCCGGAATTCTTTCACGGATCAGCGTTTTAGCGGCCGATCCAATTGTTCGTATCAGGACGCAGCGAGCGTCGAGACATCGAGCTTGAGGCCCGGGCCCATCGTCGAGGTGACCGACACCTTCTTGACGTAGTTGCCCTTGGCACCGGCCGGCTTTGCCCTGGTCACCGCGTCAGCGAAGGCGCGGACGTTTTCTTCCAGCGCCTTGACGTCGAACGAGACCTTGCCGACGCCGGCATGAACGATGCCGGCCTTCTCGACGCGGAACTCGACGGCGCCGCCCTTCGATGCCTTGACGGCGGCGGTAACGTCGGTGGTGACGGTGCCGACCTTCGGGTTCGGCATCATGCCGCGCGGGCCGAGCACCTTGCCGAGACGTCCGACCAGCGGCATCATGTCCGGCGTGGCGATGCAGCGGTCGAAGTCGATCGTGCCCTTCTGGACGATGTCGACCAGATCCTCGGCTCCGACGATGTCGGCGCCGGCGGCCTTGGCCTCCTCGGCCTTGTCGCCACGCGCGAAGACGGCGACGCGAACGCTGCGGCCGGTGCCGTTCGGCAGGTTGACCACGCCGCGGACCATCTGGTCGGCATGGCGGGGGTCGACGCCGAGGTTCATCGCGACTTCGATCGTCTCGTCGAACTTCACCGAGGAGCGATCCTTGAGCAGCTTCAGCGCCTCACCCAAAGCGTAAGCCTTGTTGGGATCGATGCCTTCGCGGGTCTTCGATACACGCTTTGCAATCTTTGCCATGATCTCAGCCCACCACTTCCAGACCCATCGAGCGGGCGGAGCCCTCGACCATGCGCATGGCCGCCTCGACGTCGTTTGCGTTCAGATCCTTCATCTTCTGCTCGGCGATGGCGCGCACCTTGTCGCGGCCGATCGTGCCGGCCTTGACCTTGCCCGGCTCCTTCGAGCCCGACTTCAGGTTCGCGGCCTTCTTCAGGAAGTAGCTCACCGGCGGCGTCTTCATGACGAAGGTGAACGACTTGTCCTGGTAGTAGGTGATGACGACCGGAACCGGCGAGCCCTTTTCCATTTCCTGGGTCTGCGCGTTGAACGCCTTACAGAACTCCATGATGTTGATGCCACGCTGACCAAGCGCCGGGCCGATCGGGGGCGACGGCGTGGCCGATCCCGCGGAAACCTGGAGCTTGAGCTGGCCTGCAATTTTCTTAGCCATCTCTCTTCCTGCCTTTTCTCATGCCGGTCTTGCCGGCGGTTGCAGTCTGGTGGTGCGGTCCGCGCGGCCCGGCTAAAGCCGCATTCGCCTCCCACCCGTTTTTGGCCGCGCGATCTCCGCGCCGCCTTCCCTGCCGCCGAAACCGGTGCAGGGATTTCGGATCAGCCCTTCTCGACCTGTCCGAATTCCAGATCGACCGGCACGGCGCGCCCGAAGATCGAAACTTCTACCTTGAGCCGCGCCCGCTCCTCGTCCACTTCCTGGACGAAACCGTTGAACGACGCGAATGGTCCATCCGAAACGCGGATCGCTTCGCCGATCTCGAACGTCACCGACGGCTTCGGCCGCTCGACGCCTTCCTGAACCTGGTTCAGGATACGCTGGGCCTCGGCTTCGGTGATCGGCACCGGCTTGGAGTCGCCCAGGAAACCGGTGACCTTCGGCGTGTTCTTGACGAGCGAGAACACGGCGTCGGTCAGATTGGCCTTCAGCAGCACATAGCCCGGAAAGAACTTGCGCTCGGCATCGACCTTGCGGCCGCGGCGGATCTCGACGACCTTCTCGGTCGGCACCACGATCTGCTCGATGTCGGCGGACAGGCCCTTCTGCTTGGCCTTGTTCTCAATGTCCTCGGCGACCTTCTTTTCAAAGTTCGAGTAGGCGTGGACGATGTACCACCGCGCGGTCATTTCAAGACTTCTCCGTAATCGCCGGACTTACTGTCCGAGGCCGAGGATTTTTTCGACCGCAAAGCCCATGGCCACGTCTGCGGTAAAGAAAAAGATCATCGCGATGACCGCGAACACAAGGACCATCACCGTCGAGATCATCGTTTCGCGCCGCGACGGCCAAGTGACCTTGGCGGTCTCCGCGCGAACCTGCTGGAGAAAGGTGAAAGGATTTGTGGTTTTCGAAGCCATATGCCGCTCTGTCTGCAAGACCCGTTGGCCGGGTCTCCTGGATGATCCCGCTGGCCGGGACGTGCCGCTTGAGCGTGCGTTCGCGCCGAATCAGCGCAATCATTTCGCCCATGCAAATCAGACGCGTAAAGCCGGCTTCCCAGCTCCACGCGTCGCGTGTCTGTTTCGTCTACATAAAACCGATTCTTGATCCACGCAAGTGGCAAGTGTCCGCTTTATGACCAAACGCCGCCTCGGAACCATCCAGTCGTCCCGTCCCGGCTATGCGGCCCTTATGCCGCAACTTATGCTATATGGCAAGTCACAAGCCGATTTTCAAAGGCCGCACTGCAAAAGAATGGTTTTTAGGTACCCATTCAAAGAATGGCACGGGCAGCAGGGCTCGAACCTACGACCTGCGGTTTTGGAGACCGCCGCTCTACCAACTGAGCTATGCCCGTATGCGCATGTCGGCGCAGCAGGCGCTTCCTAAAAGCTTCCGCGCGCTCTGTAAAGAGCGACGTGCGCTGCCCAGCCTTCATCTTCGAAAGTCCAGGCGTCCTCCCGGCCATTTCCCGTCGATCCGTCGATTGCTGACGATCAAGCCGACCCAGGGACGCACGATTCGTCGGTCGGTCAGATTGATATATTTTCCCACCAGCCCTTTCGCACCCTGGCGCCGCGCATCGATGAGCCCCTTGCGCACGCCACCATGCCAATCGAACAGCAGGTAAACTCTCTCTCCCGCCGCCTTCACCTCGCCCCGGCCAGACTTCCATTTATCCTTGCTATCGCCTGGAATCGCGGGATCGGCACCGCCGTTCCATCGGCTGGACCAGCTGCCTTCGATGGTGTCGTTGCGGTCGCGGTCGTTTTCGGTGCCCCAGGCTTCGGCGTTTTCATCGCTTGCAGTTCCCTCCAGTTTCACGCCGGCGGCGAACGCCGACACCTCCTCGTCGTCGGGAGTGGGGACGTCCATGACGCCAAACGGATTTCGGGATCCGCGATTGCCTTCAAAGACGCTGTCTGAATTTTTCTTGCCTTCCGATCTCATCGCAAAGCCTCCGGTTTTCAATGTGGCCCCGCCATTCGACGGCGACGTTAAACCGTTAGCCTGGAGGACCGAGACCTCCTTAGCCACCCGTTTTCCTGGCGGCAGGGTTTTCGACCGATTCGTGCCCGGTCAGTCTCCCGAAGGCGGCTTGTAAGGGCCGCCCGGCACCCCCCACCCCCAGGCCGGCATTGGTTCCGTCTCGGGATCGCAGGTCGGGCCCTTGTTGGAGTTCATCTTTGCCAGCCGCGATCCCCATTCGATATAGGCCATGAAGGCAGAGCGGAATTCGGGATCGTCAGGCAGCCCGATCTCGTCGGCGGCGTCGGCGAGAAGATTGATCCAGCGCCGGCGCTGCTCCTCGGTCAGATGCTTGCCGAGATGATGCATCACCATCTCGCGATGGCCGCCATGCTTCTCGCTGTAGGTTTTCGGTCCGCCGAATACCTCGCCGATGAAGGCGGCGACATGTGAGCGACCCGAGACATAGGTGACGTTTTGTACCGGACACATGGGTAACACTTTT